>NZ_JAUTAY010000001.1:955873-1274497 GCF_030818795.1 Microbacterium sp. SORGH_AS_0862
GTCGGTACCCGCGGTCACGATCCTGTCGTTCTTCCCTCTGCTGTGGCTGGCCTACGGATTCCGCTGGTACGGCATGGCCGTCGCCGTCATCGGTGCGGCATTCATCACGTCATTCCAGTTCGTGTACATCTCGCGGTGGCCGTCGAGCCCTGTCGAGTGGGCGAACGTCGTCACCTTTCCCGTGCTCATCCTCGGGGTCGCCGTCATCGTGTACATCGCCGCGAACCAGTTGCGCCGCAACAGCAGAAGATTGGCCGATGCTGCGCGCGCGCAGGCCGAATCGCTCCGCGACGCAAAGGATGCCGAAGCGATCGCCCTCGGCATCCTGAACACCGTCACGGCGGGGGTGGCCTTCTACGACGCCGACGGCCGGCTGAACGTGGCGAACACCATAGCCCGCCGGATGACCGAGATCGCGGGCTTCCGACTCGACACCCCGCCCTACAGCGGCGAGAACGCGTTTACCGCGGACCGCATCACCCGCATCCCGGACGACGAGCAGATCATCCCGCGAGCGTTGCGCGGAGAGACGATCGAGGACCACTTGGAGTGGATCGGGCCACCCGACTCACAGGTCGCGATCATCGCCTCTTCGGGACGCGTGCACCGTGAGGACGGCGTGCTGCTCGGAACCGTCGTCGTGGCCTACGACGTGACAGAGCTGGCGGATGCGATCGAGGTGCGGGAGCAGTTTCTGCGCACGGTCTCCCATGAGTTGCGCAACCCCATCACGAGCATCACCGGCTTCCTCGACCTCATCGACGACGCCGTCGACCCCGCCGACACGAAGGTTCACGGCTACATCGACATCGTCACCCGCAAGACCAACGACCTGCTCGACCGCGTACGGGACCTGCTCGCCGCCAACGACGGAGCCAAGTCGCCGAACTGGACCAACAACGACACCGCGTCGCTCGTCGGTGAGGCCGTAGAGCGGGCGCGCAGTCTCGCCGACCGCAATGACGTCATCGTGCAGGTCACCGGGCCCGACAGCCTGCCGGTCTTCGCAGACGGCGAGCAGCTGACGATCGCGATCACCGAACTGCTCACGAACGCGATCAAGTTCGGCGACGAGAGCGCCGTCGTCGCCATCCGCTACGGCCTCGTCGGGCACCGCGTCACGATCGCCGTCACCAACCCCGGGCACGGCATCACGCCGGCTGAACAGCGCCGCGTATTCGATCGCTTCTACCGCGCACCGTTTGCGCGCGCCCAGGCGATTCAGGGATTCGGGCTCGGCCTCACCAACGTGCGCGCGATCGTGGCGGCGCACGGCGGCCACATCCACATCGACAGCGTTCACGGCGCACACACCACGTTCACGCTCGACGTTCCCCAGCACCCCTACACCGTCAGCCAGGACTGAGCCACGCCTCGCCAGCCCATCGAGTCGGGCCGCCGCCGGCCCGAACTCCTGCAGATCCGGCCGAACCTGATGACGAAACCGGGCGAGCGCCGGACTCTCCAGGAGTTCGGCACGCCTCAGCGCGTGCGGAAGAAGACCCCTGTACCGCTCACGCGCCCGCGGCGCCGCTGTCCTTCGCCGCCCGACGGCGCCGGATCTCCGCCTCCAGCGCAGCCGCACGCTCCTCGCGCTCGAGGTCGGCGAGCTGCTGCTCGGTCGTGCGCGTGTCGCGCGGACGCGGCGCGGGAGCAGGCGCTGCTTCGTCCTTCGACCAGCGACGCGGGTCGCCGAAGCTCATGGCCTCGCGCTCGCCGCTCCACTCGCGACCGAGCGTGAACCAGAGGATGGAGCCGACGAGCGGCAGCAGCACGATGAAGAAGATCCACGCGACCTTCGGCAGAAACCGAATCTGATCGTCGCGGCGCGTGATGGCGTCGATGAGCGCGACCACCATGACGGCGAAGATGAGCAGCGCGAGGATCGGCATGCATCCAACGTGCCGCAGTGAGCAGCCGAGCGCAACGGTCGCGCACGGACTCCCCCCTCCTGTTCGTCGGAGAAAGCGCGCGATGTCGGAGGATTGCGCGCGGATCCTCCGACGAACGCGCAAACCTCCGACCGACGGATGCGGGCAGCCCGCGCGACGTGCACCCTCGGCGTCAGCCGCTGAACGCGAAGGCGACGAAGGCGAAGAGCACGAAGACGAGCACCACGTTGCCGAGCATCACGAGAAACGCCGACATCGTGAGCCCGGCGAAGGCACGCCGAGCCACGGATGCACCCTCGGGACCCTTCTTCGCGTAAGACAGGGTGATCAGCCCGATGGCCAGGATCTCGATGAGCCCGAACCACGGTGCCGTTGGAAACATCGCGACCTGCGGAGCGAACACCGCAGCGACGCTCCAGACGCCGAGGCGCGCGATCACACTGACCGTCAGCCAGATCAGATTCACGATGAACAGCGGCACCAGCCAGGGCCAGGTCTCTCGCACGGTGAACCCCGCCTCGCCCGCATGCGTCTGCGCGTTGTGCGCGACGCGCTCGTCGACGACGGCCTCGGTTCCGGCCTCTTTCGCCGGGCTCTCCTGCACCCATCCGCATCCCGCTGCGGTGCATGCGTACGCGATGACGGCCATGCATACCGACGTTAGCCGGTCCGCGTCTCCGACAACCGCGCGCCTCCCCAGGCGACGGATGCGGCCGGTCCGCGCTCAGGTCGCGACGAGCCAGACGATGACGGCCGCGACCAGCAACAGCGGCGAGATCCACGCCATCCAACGGGTCATCGGCAACGGCTCCCACCACACGCGCAGCAGACTCACGACGACGAGGAAGGCGGCCATGAACACGACCGCGAGGTGCACACGCATCACCGTGCCCACCACGATCAGGATGACGCCGCACATCTGCATCGCGAACAGCCGCCACAGCACGAGGGGCGGCGGCCGGAACCGGCGGCGGGGAGGTCGGGCGTTCACGTGCGGAGGGCGAGGCTGCGACCGGCACCGAGGTCGTGGAAGAAACGCACGTTCACGGTGCACCGAGCTCCTCGGCGAACGCCTGCGGAAGAACGACATTGGCGGGCGCCGCAGCGAACAGCGGCGCGACGTCGGCGACGCGATGGCCGGCGATGCCCGTGCCGACGGGGGTCACGAGGAAGGTCGTGCCGGGATGCGCGCGGGCGTAGTCGAGGAAGTCGGCGATGTGCTCGATCATCGTGTCGAAGCCGCTCATCGTGTCGACCGCGTAGGAGCGCCCGGTCGGCCCGACGCCCACGCCCCACTCGGCACCGAACTCCTCGAAGGCGGCGCGCGCCGCCCCCGCACCGTGGTGACCGCTCGCGTTGCTGCCGAACACGAACACCTCGTCGTCGGCGAGCTGCGTCACGGCCTCCGGCGTCCGCCGGGCCCGCTCGGGCGAACCGTCGAAGACTGACATCCGACCAGTATCGTCGGTGGCCCGGCGAGAATGGTCGGGTGGCACGCATCCATCACATCGAGATCTGGGTCGCCGATCTGCGGGAGGCGCTGACGGAGTGGGCGTGGCTGCTCACACGTCTCGGCTCCGCACCGCAGAGCGAGTGGGCGAACGGGCAGTCCTGGTCGTTCGGCGGGAGCTATTTGACGCTGACCACCTCACCCTCGCTCAGCGACGCCGCGCACGACCGCCGGCGCGCAGGGGTGAACCACCTCGCCTTCGCCGTCGACAGCACCGCCGAGGTCGATGCGATCATGGCGGATGCGGAGGCGCACGGCTGGCGTCCGCTGTACCACGACCGCTATCCGCACGCCGGCGGCGCCGATCACTACGCGGGCTGGCTGGAGAACTCTGCGGGCTTCAAAGCCGAGGTCGTCGCCGACCTCAGTCCTGTTCCTTCTTCATGACGCGCGCGTGCGCGGTCTTCCCGCGCGCGACCTCGCGATCGTCGCGGCGCAGCACGCCGATGAACTCGACGAACCGCGCCGCGAACGCGCGGAAGGCGGCCGCCACGCCGGCCGCGCGCGGCTCGGGCGTCTCGGCCTCCGCATCCGGCATGCGGTTGAGTTCGCCGTCGGTGTCTCGGGGCGTCCGCGCGAACGCGACGCACAGCCGCGCGACGCCCTCCGCGTGCCCGTGCATGACGGAATGCGCCGCACCTCCGATCTCCCACGTCGACGCGAACGGGATCTCGCGCGCCGCGCGCTCGACCCACGCGCGCGGCACCACGTCGTCGTGCTCGCCGCGGATGACGAGCGTGTGGGCGCGGATGTCGGCGAAGAGCTCCTCGATCGGAAACCGCATCATCTCCGGCAGCACCCGCAGGAACCATCGCGGGCCGCACAGCAGATAGGCGCCCACCGCCAGCACCTTGATCTTGAGCGGTTCATGCCACGTCGATCGCAGGAACCGCAGCGCGAGCCGCGGAAGCCGTCGCGCTTCGGGGTCGACGACCGGGCCGATGAGCACGAGCGTCGAGATCTGCGGACGCCGCCGCGCGACCTCGCTCACGATCTGCGTGCCCATCGAGTGCCCGACAAGCACGGGATCCTCGAGGGCGAGCTCGTCGAGCACGGCCTCCACCGCATCCGCGTACTGCGCGATCGACATGGCGGACTCCGGATGCGGCACGCCGCCGAACCCGGGCAGGTCGAGCGCGTGCACCGCGCCGAACTCGTTCAGCTGCGGAGCGAGGCGCTCGAAGTAGGTCGCCGCGACGCCGATTCCCGCGACGAGCACGAAGGAGCGCTCCCCCTCCGCCCGGATGGAGGACACGCGCGTATAGGCCGTGCCGCAGGCGACGCGGCGCACGTCGACGACGGGTGCGGACTCGGCTGTCACGGTGAGGACGCGAACAACGAGCCGATGAAGAACAGAAGCGCGAAGGCCGCCACGGCGTTGCCGATCATCACGAGGAAGGCGGACATCGTGAGTCCCGCGAACGCGCGACGCCAGAAGGACGCACCGGCGGGCACGGTCGACGCGTAGGAGAAGGTGCCGACAGCGATGAGCACGACCTCGATCGCCGCGATCCACCAGGCTTGGAGCATCGCCACCTGAGGGGCGAAGACGCTCACGGCGAAGTCACCGCTCACCGCCGCGTACACGCTCACGGCCAGCCACACGAGGTTGAGGGCGAACAGGGGCCACAGCCACGCCCAGCGCTCCCGCACTGTGAAGGTCACGTCATGCCCGTGGACACCACCGTGCTCGGTGCGCTCGCGCACCGCATCCGCCGAACGCGCGCGGCGCGAAGGCACAGCCTGACGCCATCCGCAGTCCGGCTCGACACAGGAGTAGGTGACGGCGCTCATACCAATCGAGGCTATCGGGCCGCGCGGCGGGACCGCACGCCTTGCACGAGCAGCACGATCGTCATGAGCAACGCGAACAGCGGCAGCCCCACGGCCCCGAGCGCGAGAAGCGTCCCGGTGCGATAGTCGACGTTGCCCATCCGCCCGAGGCCGACGCCACCACCGCCGGCGGTCACGTCGCCTGCGAGCAGGAACTCCCCGTCGTACGTGTCGATCCGCGACGTACACGTGACGGATGCGGCGGCGCCGCCCGCATCCGCGATACTCAGCACGGGCGAGAAGCCGCCGCCGTGGGTCATCCACCACAGCGTGTCGTCCCATCCCGGCGACGGCACCGACCAAGTGCCGAGGGAACTCCCGTCGGCGGTCTCGGCCCGACACTCGACGAGCCCCAGCAGCGGCGCGGCGCCCGACGCCCACACCCCCGTCACCCCCTCCGTGGGAAGCTCCACCCTCTGCCCCAGCGGCACCGGCTGCGCCGCCGCGACCGACTGCGACACCGGCACCACCCACAGCGCCCAGATGAGTGCGCTCGCCACGACGCACACCCCCACCAGCGTCCACAGCAGCTGCGTCCTGTGCCGCATCCGCATCCGCGACTCCTGCGCTCGCAACGCGTCGTCGGCGGCGGGCGGATCGGTCACGGGTCGAGTGTACGGATGCGGCACGGTCAGGACCGTTGCCCCACATCCCGTATAGTTGAGAATGGTTCTCAATAAGACAGGTGAATCTCCGTGCTCGACGCCACCGCAACAGCGGCGCCTCCCACGCGGACCCGCGTCCTCGTCGCCTTGGCAGCATCGCGCCGGCATGCCCTTTCGACCGTGGGCGTGCTGTGGCTCACCGCCTTGATCGTCGCCATCGCGGCGCTCGGCATCGGGCCGGTGCCCGTCGACCCCGCCATGATCGTGCGCATCATCGCCGCACACGTCACCGGATCGGCGCTGCCCGCCGACATCCCGCCCATGGCCGACCAGATCGTCTGGATGACGCGGACGCCCCGCATCGCGATGGCCGTCGTGGCCGGGGCAGCGCTGGCCGTCGCGGGCATCGTGCTGCAGTCCCTCACCCGCAACGGGCTCGCCGATCCATACCTGCTCGGCATCAACGGGGGCGCATCCGCCGGTGTCGCACTCGTCGTGCTCGTGGCGGGCGCGGCCACAGGCCTCGCACTCTCGGGAGCGGCTCTCGCCGGCGCGGTCCTGGCGACCGTCCTCGTGCTCGCGATCGCCGGGGGCGCCGCCATGCGCGGACCCTCCCGGCTCGTGCTGTCAGGGCTCGCCGTCGGCTACGCGCTGACAGCCGTCACGAGTTTCCTGCTGTTCTGGACCGACTCCCCCGAGGCGGCGCGATCCGTGCTGTTCTGGCTTCTGGGTTCGCTCACGAGTGTGCAGCCCACGGTTCTGACCGCCGCAGCGATCGCCACCCTCGTGGGCCTTCTGCTGCTCTCCCTGCTGTCCGGGCGTCTGGACGCACTCGCCTCCGGCGACGACTCGGCCCGAGCCGTGGGCCTCGATCCTGAACGCTCACGGTTCACCTTCATGGCCGGAACATCGGCGATGGTGGGGGTCGTCGTCTCTGGCGTCGGCGGCGTCGGCTTCATCGGGCTCATCGTCCCCCACGCCGCCCGCGCGCTCGTGGGAGCGCGGCACCGCTTCGCGCTACCCGCCGCCGCAGCCCTGGGCGCCGCACTCCTGGTCTCAGCCGACACCGTCGCGCGCACCGCCTTCGCTCCGCAGGAGATCCCCGTCGGTGTCATCACGGGCGCCCTCGGCGCCCCCGTCCTCCTCCTCCTGCTCCGCCGCAGCCACAGCTGAGCCCGTCCCGTCCCCACCCGAAAGGACCCCATGAAAGCCCACCCTCCCCGTATCGCGGGATTGATCGCCGTCGTCGTGGCGGCCGCATCGCTCACCGCGTGCACGAGCGCATCCACGGCATCGAATGCCCTCGCTTCCCCCACGGCGGACGCGCAGTACCCGCTGACGATCGACAACTGCGGATCCGACGTGACACTCACGCACGCACCGCAGCGCATCGTCATGGTCAACAACGATGCGCTCGCCACGCTCGAGGCACTGGATGCGGTCGACCGCGTCGTCGCCGTCACTGCCACCCCGCAGGCAGAGCTGTACCAACCCGCCACGGTCGCGATGATCGACAAGCTCTCCGTGCTCTCGACGCAAAAGAACGCAACCGGCGGCTCGATCGTCTCCCAGGAGAGCATCCTGGGGGCACAACCGGACCTCGTCATCGCCCCGGAGAGCGCTGTCGACCGGGGCGCCCTCACCGCGGCGGGCATTCCGGTCTACAGCCCCAGCGCGTACTGCCAGAACCCGCCGCCCGCGTACACGCAGACAGCGACCTTCCAGCGCGTCTGGGACGAGCTGACGACGTTCGGCGCCATGCTCGGCGTGCCCGAGCTCGCCGCGTCCGCCATCGCCGACGCACAGGCGGACCTGGGCAGCACCGACGTCGCCGATAAGGGCACCGCGGCAGCACTGTACGTGTCGTCGGGCGGTACGACGCTCTCGCCCTACGGCGGGCCCAGCATGGTCACCCCCGTGTTCGCGGCAGCCGGGCTGCACAACGTCTACACCGACACTCCGGAGCGTGTGTTCGACGCGAGCCTCGAAGACCTCCTCTCGCGCGACCCGCACACCATCGTGCTGCTCTACTCCGGCGGCGACCCGCAGGCCACAATCGATGCGTTCCGTTCCGCACCCGGCGTCTCGGGCCTCTCCGCTGTGAAGGACAGCCGCGTCGTCGCCCTCGCGTTCCCCTACACTGACCCGCCGTCGGTGCTCTCGACGCGCGGGCCGGCCGAGCTCAGCAAGCTCCTCGCGGAACTGCCGTGATCTCCGCGAGCGGCCTGGTCGTCGAGCTGGGCGGGCACACCGTGCTGCGCGGCGTCGACCTGGCCGCTCGCACCGGCCGGGTCACCGGCATCGTCGGGCCGAACGGCAGCGGCAAGTCGACCCTCGTTCGCTGCCTGGTCGGCGCCCACATTCCGCGCAGCGGCGCCGTCGCGCTGGACGGCACCGGGCTGCGTCGCCGATCACGCCGGTGGGCCGCAGAGCGGATCGCCTTCGTCGGTCAGCACGTCGACCCCGATCCCTCGATGCGCGTCAGCGACGAGGTCGCACTCGGTGCGCTGTCGGCACGCGTGCGCGGTGCAGCCGAGACGGACCGCCGGGTGGTGAACGCCCTCGACGCGGTCGGACTTCTTTCGCACGCACGACGACGCGTCGCCGAGCTGTCCGGCGGCGAGCTGCAGCGCGTGGGTCTGGCCCGCGCAATCGCCCACGGCGCATCGCACGCCGTGCTCGACGAGCCGACCAACCATCTCGACATCCACCACCGTCTCGAGATCGGCGCGCTCCTGCGGCGCGTGGCCGACACGGTCGTCGTCGTCCTCCACGACCTCGAACTCGCCGCGCACGTGTGCGACGACGTCCTCGTACTCGACGAAGGGCGAGTGGCGGCATCCGGTTCCGCGGCAGACGTGCTCACCGCCGCCGTCATCGATCCCCTCTATCGCGTCCGCACCCTCGAGCTCCCGACCGGCGAGGGCGACACCGCCCTCGCGTTCCGCAGACATTCGCCCACAGCCCACTCCCTCCACGAAAAGGAGCCCGCATGACTCTCGCCACCGTCTCCGCATCCCCCGCCGAACTGGCCGAGGCCCGCACGTTGCTCGCCCGCTGGGACGCGCAACAGACCGGGTACATCCGCCACCGCGCCGAGCGCTTCCAGACCATCGCGCGCGTCGTGGCGGCCGTCGTCGACGGCGCGTCCGCACCACGCATCCTGGACCTCGCCGCAGGGCCCGGATCCCTCGCCCGTGCCGTGCGCGCCGAGGTACCCGCTGGTCACCTCGTCGTGGTCGACAAGGACCCCGTCCTGCTGCAGATCGCCGCGGACATCTTCGCGGGCGACACGCACACCGAGGTGGTCGCGGTCGATCTGGCCGATGCGGCATGGACGCAGGCTCCCGCCGTCGCAGCAGCACCGTTCGACGCCGTCGTCAGTTCGACAGCACTGCACTGGTTGCAGCCCGAGACGCTCGTGCGGGTGTATCGCGAGCTGGCCGAACTGGTGCGCCCCGGCGGCATCGTCCTCAACGGCGATCACCTCTCGTACGACGCGGCCACCGAGCCGACGCTGCGCGAGATCGCGGCCAAAGACGACGCCGCGATGCAGCACGCATCCTTCACCGGCGACCCCGCGGAGTCGAAAGTGGACACGTGGGACGCCTGGTGGGCGGCGGCCGCATCCGTCGAGCGCTACCGCGACGCGTTCGCGGCGCGAAAGCGGGTCTGGGGCGACGAACTGCACGTCGCACCGCCGACGGTATCGCTCGAGTTCCACATCGCGGCTCTGCGCAGCGCAGGGTTTCGCGAGACGGGCACCGTCTGGCGCTATCTGGACGATGTCGTGCTCTACGCCGTGCACTGAACCGATAGCGGCGACGAATCGCACGCCCCGCCTCACCTAGGCTGGGCGCATGAGCGAGCAGCCCTCACCCACCGCCGCCGCCATCGGCCGCGCCGTGCGTGAGGAGCGCACGCGCCGTCAACTCTCGACGCGCGCGCTCGCGGCCGCCGCCGGGGTCTCGCAGCCGTTCCTGACGAACGTCGAGAACGGCCGCGTGATGCCGAGCATCGCCTCCCTTTACAGCCTCGCCGGCGCCCTCGGCGTCTCGGCCGCGGCGCTGCTGCCCGAGCAGCCCATCCGCCTGGAGGTCGTCCGCGCCGGCGGCGGCTCCCGCATCCCGATGCGCGACAGCGACGGCGACAAGAGCAGCGACCGGGAGACCTACACGCAGCTGATCGCCGGGGCGCGCGGGCGTCAGCTCGGGGCCTACCGGTTCGAGCTCACGGCCGGATACGAGGATGTGACCTACGCGCACGACGGCGAAGACATCGTGCACGTGCTCTCCGGCTCCCTCGTGTACCGCTACGCGGACCACGACGACGTCGAGCTTCACCCCGGCGACACCCTCTGGGTCGACGCGCGCAGCGCGCACTCCTGGATGGTGCCCGCCGCGCAGCTCGGCATGACCGAGCTCCTGCTCATCACCGCCGCGGGCGCGACGCACCGCCACGGCACCAGTACTGACGCCAGCACCGAGCGATAACTCACACGAATCGTTACATTGACGGCGAGCGGCGGTCACACCCGCGAAACACGCGGTTCCTAGCGTGGCCGCATGCCCACCAAACAGCTCGTCCTCGGCGCCTTCGAGGAGTTCACACCCAACTTCATCGGCAACAGCTGGCACCACGAGCGCGGCGACACCGCCGCCTTCGCCACGCTCGAGTTCTGGACCGACATGGTCAAGAAGCTGGATGCGGCGGGCTTCGACTTCTTCTTCATGGCCGAGGCCATCGGTTACCCCATGAACGACGCCGGCGAGGTGCCGGAGGCCGTCATCCGCGAGGCCGTGCAGTTCCCCGTGCACGATCCGCTCACGATCATGTCGGCGCTGGCGGCGGCGACTCCTCGCATCGGCTTCGTGGCGACCGCATCCACCACCGCGCAGCAGCCCCTGCTGAACGCGCGCACCTTCACGACGCTCGACCACCTGACCGGCGGACGCATCGGCTGGAACATCGTCACGAGCGACAACCAGCAGGCGCTCGTGCGGCTGCTGGGCCGCACGCAGGTCACCCCGCACGACGAGCGTTACGCCGCCGCGACCGAATTCGTCGACCTCGACCTCGAGCTCTGGGAGGGCGCGTGGGAAGACGACGCCGTCCGTGCCGACAAGAAGAACAAGGTCTTCGCCGACCCGAGCAAGGTGCACCGCATCCGTCGCGACGGCACGTACTTCACCTTCGACGGCTACTTCCCCGCGACCCCTTCCCCGCAACGCACGCCCACGCTGTTCCAGGCGGGCACCTCGGAGGCCGGCACGACGTTCGCCGCGCAGTACGCCGAATGCGTGTTCACGCAGGACCGCAACGCCGCGCGCCTCGCGGCGGGCATCGCCCGCCTGCGTCAGAAGGCGGTGGATGCGGGCCGCCCCGCCTCCTCGATCAAGGTCGTCAACGGTGCGTCGTTCATCATCGCCGACACCGAGGAAGAAGCGCAGCGCCTGCGCGCCGAGCTCAACACGACGGCCACCCGCGAGGCCACGGCAGCGCTCTTCCTGGGGTGGTCGGGTGTGGACCTCGCCCAGCTCGACCCCGAGGCGACGCTCGACGACGTCTCGACGGAGGTCGGCCACACGATGCTCGCCATGTGGCGAAACCCCGACGGCACGAGCCCGACCATCGGCGAGATCCTCGATTCGCTGCCCGCCACCTTCGGCGGCATGAAGTTCACCGGCACCGTCACCTCGGTCGCCGACCAGGTCGAGGCGTTCGTGGCCGAGACAGACGTCGACGGCTTCCTCGTCGAGAACTGGTACGGCGGCATCGAGGGCTACACGGAGTTCACCGACCAGCTCATGCCGGAACTGCGCCGCAGAGGCCTGCTGCCCGAGACGCCCCGCACGGGCACGCTCCGCGAGATGCTCACCGACGCCGACGGCCCGCGCCTCCCCGACTGGCACCCCGCGGCCCGCTATCGCCGCTGACCCGGCCGGGATTTCCAGCCCGCTCGCCTCGTCGGATGCGACGGATGCCGGCGATCTCTGCCCCTCAGGCGGGACGGACGACGAGCGCGTGCTCGAGGGACTCGGCGCTGACCACGGGCGGCACGTGCGCGGGGAAGTCGGCCGCGTGACTTCCTGCGTCCCGGGGCTCGCTGTCGCGACCGGGGTCGCCGGATCGAGCTCGCGCGGATTCATGGCTCCGTACGCGGCCGATCCCGCGAGAAGCACCACAAAGCCGCCCGCCGCGACGGCGGCACCGACCCGTCGCGGCGCGGGGAGCCCGACCCAGCTCGGACGACGCGTAACAGCCACGTACACGCCCGTGACGAGGGCGACGAGTCCCGCCATCATCAGGAATCCGCCGATTCCAGAGCTGAACAGACTGATGACCAGCAGCAGAGCGCAGAGCGCTCAACCGACGATCGTTCCCAGACTGAATCGCTTGCGCACGGGCACGCGTGCCATCTCTCCCCCAGAGTTTGCATGCAGCCCCCACGGCCGCCAGCTGCACACTACCCGGGCACCGGCATCCTGAGCACACCCGAACGTCGGAGAAAACGCCCCGCGTCGGAGGTTTCAGGCCACATCCTCCGACGTTCGCGCAATTCTCCGACCGCCGGGATGCGGGAAGCGCCCGGGATGCGGGAAGCGCCCGGGATGCGGGAAGCGCCCGGGATGCGGGAAGCGCCCGGGATGCGCGAAGCGCACGGGATGCGGGAGGTGCCCGGGATGCGGGAGACGGGCGCGTGCAAGGGGTCGGCGGGGGCTCGGCGGGGACTTATGCTGAGCGCGATGTCCACAGCTCTCGTTCCCCCCGTCGAGGTCGTGATCCCCTGGCGGGACGCGCCGACTCGCCGCGCACCGTTCGCTCTCGTCCGCCGCTGGTACGAGACCCATCTGCCCGAGGCGTCGGTGCGCACGATCGACACCGACGACGACGTGTTCGTCCTCGCCGCCTGCCGCAACCTCGCGATGCGCACCGCGCATCCGGATGCGGTCGTCGTGATCGGCGACGCCGATACCCTCCCCGAGGCGGAGCCGCTGCGCGCCGCGATCGCCGCGGCCCGCACGAGCGGACGCGTGCACCTGCCCTACGACCAGTACCGCTGGCTCGGCGCGAACGGTTCGGCCGAGTACGCAGCAGGTACGCCGCTCATCGACTGCACGGTCGAGCAGTACGTCGAGGGGGCCTGTTCCGGCGTGTACGTCGCGACCCCGCAGACGTGGTTCGCGCACGGCGGTCAGGACGAGGCGTTCCGCGGATGGGGCTTCGAAGACGCCGCCTGGTACCTCACCCACCAGGCCGTGCTCGGCGAACCGCCGCGCCGCCACGAGGGACGCGTCTACGCGCTGCATCACGCGGCCGAGCAGCGCGTCGGCGCCGGTTACGAGGCCAACGAGGCCCGTATGGGGCTCTACCGCGCCGCGGCCTCCGACCCCGGCGCCATCGCGCGCCTCGTCGGCATCTCCTGACCCGGAGCTGGTTCAGGCCAGCGCGTCGAAGGCCCGGAGCGGCCCCGGGCGTTCGCGGCCGTCGCGCCGCATCCGGTCGCGCAGTGCCGGGGCAGCCGCATCCGGTCGCAGCTGGCGGGCGACGGCTTCTGCCAGCTCGGCCGCGGTCGCGCGATTGGGATCGCACGCGACACCCACCCCGGTGCGCTCCAGCGCCCCAGCGCCCGCGAACTGGTCCGTCGAGAACGGCAGCACCACCAGCGGCACACCCTGCGCGCACGCCTCCGTGACGGAGTTGTTGCCGCCGTGGGTGATCGCGGCCGCCGCGGAGCCCAATAGACGCACCTGCGGCAGGTACTCGCGCACGAGCCAGTCGGCGGGGATCTCGCCCCACGCCGCGGTGTCAGCGGCGCCGGTCGCGACCGCGGCTCGCACGCCGAGCGATCGCAGCGCCTCGACCACCCGGGCCAGCACGTCGTCGCGCACCGAGAGGAAGCTGCCGAAGCTCACGTACACGTACGGCTCACCCTGGTCTATCCAGCGCGAGATCGACGGATCGACGGCCTCCTCGCGCAGCGTGGAGCCGAGGAAGGTCCCGGGGTGCATCGCCCGGCCGTCGCCGGCGGCGAGCTGCTCGGGGTAGTTGTAGAGCACGGTGGCGCCGTGCGACGCGAAGGCGTCGGCCACGGAGGGGGCCGCGGGATCGATCTCGGATGCGGCGTCGTTCCACTGCGCGGTGAATCGCTCCGACACCTCCGCCGCCAGCAGGCGCAACGCGCCCAGGCTCTCGGCATCCGGGTCGAACACCCGGGGCCAGAACGGCGGCACTCCGTAGAGCTCCCCCGGCACCGGCAGGGCGGTCGGGTGCCCCAGCACGACGTCCCCGTACGCGACGCCGGCAGCCTGCATGGCCATCCGCGCGCTGAACGCGAGGTGGTCGACGAGGATGCGGTCGGGCCGAACCCGCTCGACGATCTCCAGCGTCTGCCGGCCGCGACCGACCGGGTCCCACATCAGATCCGTCAGCCGTTCCCGCGCCTGGTAGGTGAGCGTCTCGACCATCCCCCGGCGCGTCGCGGAGAAGAACCCCTCGAGCGAGGACGCCTCGTCCGCCTGCTGCTGCGCGGTGCGCATGACACCGGCGTTCGCGCCCCGTCCGAGCGACAGCTCGACGTGCGCGAAACCGGCGTCCGCGACGATGGGCGCCGTCGCGGGACCCGTCGCCACGGTGACCTCGTGCCCGCGGTCCTGCCAGGCCGTCGCGAGGGTCGCGAGCGGCAGAAGGTGCGAGGCGTAGTCCGGGCTGATGACGAGCAGCCTCACGAGGGCAGCACCGCCAGCCGGGCGAGGTCCGCGTCCTGCGAGGCCACGGCCTGGTACAACGGGGCGAGCGTCGCCGCCATGGCCTGGATCGTGAACCGTTCGGCGACCATCGCGTGCGAACGCTCGGCGACCGCATCCGGGTCGAGCTTCGCGTGCGCGAGCGCGTCGGTGATCGCGGCGACGAAACGCTCCCGGTCCCAGGTCGGGGCGAGGAATCCGGTGCGGCCGGGCTCGACGTAGGTGGCGGGGCCGCCGGCATCCGGCGCCACGACGACCAGCCCCGTCGCCATCGCCTCCAGCAGGGCGATGCCGAACTCCTCCTTGATGCTCGCGCAGACGTAGACGCCCGCGGGCGCGGCGAGACCGGGCAGTCCGAGGCGGGCGGCGGCCAGCCACAACGCCGTGACGCCGTTCGGCCGATGTCCGGGAAGCAGCAGGCCCCGCGCGGCGCGTTCGGCGACCGGGACGATGGCGTCGATGCGCTCGAGCTGCTCCCGCTCGTCGACCGACGGATGCGCGAGGTCGCCCCCGATGATCAGCAGATTCGTGCGCTCGGCGAGCGCAGAGGTGCGCCACGCCTCGACGAGCGAGGCCATGCCCTTCACGCGGTGCAGGCGCCCCACGCTGACCAGCAGGGGCAGGCCGCGGCGCTCGGGTGGCAGCTCAGCCAGCAGGCGCTCGAGCTCGGCCAGGCCCGCAGGCACCTCGCCCTCGGCACCAGAGGCGGCGACACGGGAGACGGCGTCGTCGACGACGGCGAGGTCGACGCCCTCGGCGACGACCGTGTGCCGCTCGGCGTGCGTGGTGATGTCCACTCCCACGAGCCGCTTCATGTCGTCGGCGAGCGTCGGCCGGGGGAAGAGGACCGTGTGCTCGGCGCCCGCCGCCAGCGACTGCACGAGGCGGGCACGGAACCAGTAGTGCTCGCGGAGGTCGGCCTCGCCGAACCCCTCGCGCGTGAGCTGGCCCGACTCCTCGAGAGACGTGATCACGGAATGCGGGTCGGGAGCCAGCGTGAACACCGTGGGGATGCCGAGCTCGCGCGCGACATCCGCCGCCGCGAGACTCCCCACATCCGCCATACGCAGGTGGAGCACGTCCACGCGACCCGCCGCGCGCAGCACCCGGCGGATGCCGCGACGCGCCTGCACGCGCAGCCCCCACGCCGCAGCGGAGGGAACCGGCGAGGGCGCCATGGGCACACGCCCGAAGCGGTGCCCGCCGCGGGTGCCCGCGACGTCGAGAAGATCGCTCGCGGCCTGATCGATGCTGCCGCGCCCGAGGGTGATCACGCGCTCCACGAGCCCGGAGCCGTCCGCGACCAGCGCGTCGCCGAGCCGCACGAGCAGGGTCGCGATCCCGCCGTTGTCGCCGGCGCCCGCCGTCGCCAGCTGCGCGTCCATGTCGGCGTGCAGGAACAACTGCGCGATCGTGCGGGGCGCGTCGGCAGCATCCGGCCGCGGCGGGACGAGATCCAGCAGCGCCAGCCGCGCCACGGACGCCAGCCGGCCCGTGGTCGCCATGAGCGCGTCGAGCGTGTTCTCGACACCGGGCTGCCCCGGCCGCTGACCGAGCGCGGCGATGGCGGCCTCGCGCACCGCGTCGTCCTCCGCCTCGTCGCGGGCGATCGCCACGAGCGGCCTCGTCGCGAGCGGCGCGCGCACGAGCCCGAGGGTCTCGACGAGACGCGCCCGGGCGGAGGGGTCGTCGGTGGACACGAGTGCCGCCTCCAGGGCGACGGCGAGCACCTCGCCCGAGGCGACCGACCACCCCTCGAGGGTGCGCTGCGCGAGCATGGCCGAGAATCCACCGGCGGCGACCATCGCGATCAGGCGCCCGACCGCGTCGAGTCGCGGCAGCCCCTGCGACAACGCCCACGCCGCATGCTCGCGCACGTACGCGCGACGATCCGACAGCAGCGCCGCCAGCATCCGTCCGGCTTCCTCGTCGGTCATCGCCCCCAGCGCATGCACCGCCGCGAGGGCGCGGACATCGTCTTCGCTCGCGAGCGCCGCGGCCAGATGGCGCAGCGACCGCACGCCCGGCTCCCGGCCCGCCTCGAACGCCAGTTCCTCGGCCCGGCGCAGCGCATCGACGATCGTCGGAGCGCTCTGCACCGCATCCATGGACGTCTGAATCCCCACGTCCCACTTCCCTTCACCGTCGCCGGACGGCCACGAGCGAATCGATCGTAGAGAACACGTCTGTACGGCAGGCTAGCGTTGAGCCGCACCCCTTCCCCCGCTACGATCCCGGAGCCCGCGTGAGCGTTCTTGCCATCGGCGACGTCGGCGTCGTCGACGATCTGTTCCATGTCGGCGACGAGGCGATGTTCGACGCCGCCGTGATCGAACTGCGTCGTCGCGGTCTTGCGACCATCGGGGTCTCCTCGGCGCCCGCGGAAACGCGCGAGAGGTACGGGATCGACGCCGTCGACCGACTGGGATTCGCGGGACTGGATCGCGAGGCAGCCGCCCGTCGGGCCGGGCAGTTGGTGGATGCGGCGACGGGAAGCATCCAGCTCGCCGCCGACGATGTGGCCCAGGGCGTCCTCGACGCGCTCGGCACGGTCACCGGCGTGCTGCACACCGGCGGCGGCAATCTCGCCTCCCGGTGGCCGGTGCACATCTACGAGCGCACGGCGCTCACGCGGATGGCGGCCGCACGCGGGCTGCCGGTCGCCTTCAGCGGCCAGACCTTCGGACCCGACCTGGCCGCCGGCGACGAGATCCGGCTGCGGGCAGCGCTCGCCACCGCCGCCCTCGTCGGCGTGCGCGAGGGCACCAGCGAGGCGCTCGTGCGCTCGTGGGGGCTCGACCCTCGGCGGCAGGTCGACGACGCCTCCTTCCTCGACGCCGCCGCGGTCCTCCCCGGATCCGGCCCGCTGCTCGTGAGCCTGTCGGGTTGGTACGCGCACCGCCCGTCGGATGCGGTCGACGCCGCCCTCGCCCGCATGATCGACACGGCCGCAGAGATCACCGGCGCACCCGTCGTGTTCCACGCGCACTTCGGTCCCCTCACCGACGGCGACGTACGCGGTGACGTCGTGGTGCACGAACGCGTCCGCGCCCATCTGCGCACCGCCAGCAGGCTGGAGACGACGGCGGACACCGCGCATGCCGTCGCGCTCGCCCGCTCCGCGCGCCTGCTCATCAGCTCCCGCTATCACCCCGTCGTCTTCGCCGCACCGTCCGGGGTGCCCGTGCTCGCCCTCGCGGCAGACGAGTACACGCGCATCAAACTCACCGGCGCGCTCGGGCCCTGGGGCCAGGACAGCGTGGTCGACATCGACGACGCCGCGGCCGCATCCGCTCTGCTGCCCGCCCTGGTCTCTCGCGCCGCATCCTTGCGCGATGCCGCGGCCGAGCGGTTCGACGCGCACCGCTCGCGGGCATCGCTGTGGTGGGACGACGTGGCGGCGACCCTCGGCCGAGCCCGGGGGAAACTCCAGGTGCGCCCTCTACCCTGACCGCGATGTCCCGACGCCCCTCGGCCGCCCCCAGGCGCCGCCCTCCAGCCCGGCGACGCCCGCGTCATCGGCACGGCCGTTCCGTTCGACGACGGGGTGTGCGCGGCGGTTTCGTCGCCGCCGTCGTCCTTCTCGTCGCGGCCCCTCTCGTCCTTGTCGTGGCGCTGATCGCCGCCGGCAGCGCGGCGATCAGCGCCTTCGATGCCGACGACCGGATCGACATCGGAGTCGACGACGCGCCCCGGCCGCCCGGCATCGCCGAGCCGGGCATCGCGGGCTACGGTTCGGGCCAGCTCGCCAACGCGTGCACGATCCTGGCGGCGGGCCGCGATCTCGGCTTCGACGAGCGCGATCAGACCATCGCGATCATGACGGCGATGGGCGAGTCCTCACTGCGCAACCTCGATTACGGCGACTGGGAGACGAACGGCGTCACCAATCCCGACGGATCGCCGACGACCTCGATCGGCCTGTTCCAGCAGCAGGATTCGTGGGGCACGCGTGAGGAGCGCCTCGATCCGTACACGGCCGCGACGATCTTCTTCCGCGCGATGGCCGAGCGGGTGCCGGACCGGGCCGCACTCGATCCCACGCAGGTCGCGCACGAGACGCAGGTCAACGCGGACCCGCTGCATTACGCGCGGTTCTGGGACCGCGCGGTGCGCGTCGTCGCGGCACTGAACGGAGCACCGCGCGAGGGCGACCGCACCGACGGCATCGCCCTCTGCCCCGCGGTGTGAGGGATCCCGACGAGCTATGCCTGTCGTCGGATGAAACGCATGAGGGCGGCGATGATCCCGATGATGAGGATGACCAGCCCGACCCAGAGCAGGAACTTCACCGCTTCCACGAACACGCCGAGCAGCAGCAGAACGATTCCGATGATGACCAAGAGAACAGCGATTCCGACCATGTCTTCAGTCTGCGTTGCGGCTCGTGCTCACGTGGGGCCCTTGACGAACGCCGCGGCACCGGGCATGGCCGCCCGGATCCGCCGATCGCGGGCGGCAGATCCGGCGCGGAACATGTCGGTTGAGCAAGTCCGTGCAATCGCGTCACGATCCGACGGCTCCCGCATCTCTCAGACATGCACCCCGCGCACACCGAGTTCACCGTTCCGCCCCGTCGCGCATGGCGGCGCTGGATGCCGCGGCGAACGACAGGCTCCACGGCGAGGATCATGCCCGATCGGATCGTGATCCGCGGGCCGCTCGTGCACATCTACCACGGACAGGACACCGCCATCTGGCGGCGAGGGCTCGTGGGCTTCTGCGTCCCGCGTGCGGGCGATGCGGGGATGGGCCGGCGTCTTCGGCACTGCATCCTGGTGTCGGTCCTGGGAACCACGCCCTGCGTCCTGGACTGCCGGGCGTTCACGGACGACGCGTTCGCCGATCTCGTGCGTCACCTGCGCAACTTCGAGTCCATCGGCGATTCTGCCCAGAATGCGTGGGAGCTCCACCCATCGCTCGCCGAGGCCCTAGTCTGAGAAGACCCGAACATGAGAGCTTTCTCACAAAGCCCGAAGACCCGAACACCGATGCCCGAGCTGTCTGACGACGATCTCGTCGAGCGCGTCCGCGCGAACGACTCCCGCGCCTACGGCGAGTTGTGGCTGCGCCATTCCGCCGCCGCCCACGCCGTCGCGCGCGCGTTCACCTCCCTCGACCCCGACGACGTCGTCGCCGAGGCCTTCACCCGCATCCTCGCCGCGATCGGACGCGGTCAGGGCCCCGTGATGGGCTTCCGCCCGTACCTCCTGACCGCCGTGCGCAACGTCGCCGCGGAATGGGGATCCCGCCAGGTCAGAGCGGACGCGATGGATCTGGAGGATGCGGCCACTGCCGCATCGGTGGACGCGGAGCACTCCGCACTGTCCGCCCTCGAGCGCGGCACGACCGCCAATGTGTTCCGCAGCCTGCCCACGAGATGGCAGGAAGCGCTCTGGTACAGCGAGGTCGACGGCCTCAAGCCGCGGCAGTTCGCGCCGCTGATGGGCCTGGCCCCCAATGCCGCCTCCGCCCTCGTGATCCGCGCCCGCCGCGGCTTCCGTGACGCGTGGGTCACCGCGCAGCTGCGCAACCCGAGCGGTCCGGACTGCCACGAGACGCTCCCCCTGCTGGGCACACACACGCGCGGCGCCCTCTCGCGACGCGACGCCCGACGCGTCGACGCCCACCTCGCCACCTGCACCGGATGCGCGCTCGCATGGAGCGAGGCCCGCGATGTCGCGTCGCGACTCGCCCTCGTGCTCATCCCGCTCGTGGTGGGAGTCTCGGCGACGGCGAGCTACGCCGCGTGGGCGCAGTCCGGCGGCGCGCAGGCCGCCGCCGTCGCGATGGCTGCGGGCAGCGGACAGGCCGCTTCGAACACGAGCGGCGGACTGCTCGGCTTCCTCCGCCCGCGCGGCGCAGGACGCAGTTCCTGGCAGGTCACCACCGTCGTCGCCGTCTCCGCGGTCGCCGTCGTGGCCGGCGGCGTGGCGTGGGCTGCGACGGGCGGTCTCGGCGGCTTGCTCGCCGCGCCCGCGCCCGCCGCGATCGCTCCGGTGGACACGGCCGCCGAGTCGTCGACGACGAGTGAGACACCGGTGGTCTCGACTCCCGAGGTCGATGTCACCCCGGATGCCTCCGCCACCCCGACGAGCGCGCCGAGTCCGGAGCCGACGCCGCAGACCACGCGCACCCCGCGCGCGACACTCCCTCGCGTACCCGAGGCGCCCGCAGCGGTTCCTTCGGTCGCCGCCACCCGTCCTTCGCCTTCGGTCACGCCCTCACCGAGCCCGACGCCCGCGGCTTCTCCCTCGCCGACACGCTCGCCCTCGCCATCGTCATCACCGTCGCCGACCCCCACCGTGTCGCCCTCGCCTTCACCGTCGCCGACCCCCACCGCGTCGCCATCACCGACGCCCACCGCGTCACCGTCGCCCACCGCGTCGCCATCGCCCACCGCGTCGCCATCGCCCACCGCGTCACCGTCGCCCACCGCATCGCCGTCGCCCTCGCCCTCGCCGAGCGGGCCCACGGAGCCGACGGAACCGGGATGCCCGTGGCCGTGGGGATGGTTCTGCTTCCCGTTCTGATCCGAAGATCTCGCAAACCGCGTCACGAAACCGCGTGAGACGCATCTCTCCTGTCAGGAAACGCGATCCCCGCGTCACCGCAGACCCGAGAGGCCACGCAGATCGTGAGCGACGTCACCCGTGAACCACCCTGCCCCCTGACCGCCGCCGTCGACGAGGAGGACTGGGAGCGCGTCACCAGGGTGATCGCCGACCACTGGTCGGAGCTCATCCTTCACGACGCCCCGACGCTCCTGGCGGCGTTGGAGCGGCTGCCGCCGTCGACGCTCGCCGCACAGCCCCGCTACGTCGCCGCACGCACGTACCTGCGCCACCTCTCCCACGGCGAGCGAAGCGTCCATCGCTACCGGCATTCGGCGTTCGAACGGCCCGACGCACTGCTGGACGTGCTCGTCGAGCACACGAGTCGCGCGGCCGCCGAGCGCAGTGCCGGCCATGTCAGGGCCGCCCTCGTCCACGTCGAACGCGGCCGCGACGCACTCGAGGCCGCCGCAAGCGAAGCGGTCGAGACGGCACAGTCGGCGCTGCCCCACCTCCACGCGCAGTGGGCGCGTGTGCGCGAGTTCGCCGGTCAGGTCGACCAGGCCGTGACCGAGTACCAGGACGCGTACGACCTCGCCGTCCTGATGGAAGACCCTCTCATCCGCGCATCCGCATCCTCCTCCCTGGCCGGCATCCACGCGCTCGCGGGTCACCGTTCGGCCGCACTCCACTGGCTGCGTATCGCCGAGTCCTGCTTGCTGAGCACCGCGGCCGTGAAGTACGGCGTGCCGGCTCGACTGGCCGAGGCGCTGCACCACGGCGATCAGCTGCGCAACGAGGATGCCGAGCGCGCTCTCAGGGCGATCGATCACGCTGCGCTAGGCGAGCACTGGGCCCACGTGCTGCATGCCAGGGCGAGATTCGCTTCGGCGGCTGACGCGGCAGCGCTGCTCACCGAGATCGACATCGCCGCGGCCTCACGCCCCGGACCACTGAGCGAGACGGGCCTGATCGCCGAGCTCGTGGCCGGCGCGCGCATCGACCTGCTGCTGCGCCTGGGCGCGCTGACGCGAGCGACCGCGGTACTCGAGAAAGCCGAGGAAGCGATCTCTCGCAGCTCGCGCCTCGACGGATTCGACCTCTGGCCCGTGGAACCCGGCTATCTGACGCTCGCGCGAGGGCGCGTGGAGTCCGCCGCCGGTCAGCATCGCCGCGCCGTCGCCACTCTCACTTCCCTCATCGAGGAGGCGAGCTCCCGGCCTCGCCTGCTGGTGGAAGCTCTCATGACCGCGGCCGTCGCGAGTCTGCGCCTGGGCGAGCCGACCAACGCAGGAGAGGCCACGAGGCACGCGCTTCGTCTGGCACGCGAGTACGACCTCGCCGGCAGCATGTCCACCGTGGCTCGCAGCGACTTCGATCTGCTGGTGGAGACGGCGGGGCTGGCCGACGACGCGCTGGTCCGACACATTCGCGCATCAGCCGGCTTCCCCGAGGCTGCATCGGCGCCCTCGCTCACCGCCAGGGAGCGGGCGGTGCTGCGCGAGCTGACCACGGGCGCCACGACGGCCCAGATCGCCGACAGACTCTTCGTGAGCCCCAACACCGTCAAAACACAGCTCAGCAGCGGGTACCGCAAACTCGGTGTCGCCTCTCGTAAGGAGGCGGAGGCTGCCGCCCGGCGACTCGGACTCACCTGAACAGGTGGCACGCGTCAACGCCCCATCAGCTGCGTCAGCAGCCAGACCCCGGCCAGAACGACGGGGGCGGCGACGGAGACCGCCACGAGACCCATGACGCCGATCCACCCCAGGACCACCAGCACCACCGCCATGCCGCCCTCACCGCGAGCGCGAAGCCGTGGCTGCAGGGCGAGGGTGCGGAGGTTCTCGGTGGTCATGGCTCAAGCCTGGCGACCCAGCCCATCTCTCACATCCGTCGGGAGGATGTTTCACGTCCTCCGCGAGGACTATTCACCCGACCCAGCTCACGCCGGCCGCGGCATCGTGCCCCGCCACGGTCGGCGGGTCGGGGCCGGGACAGCCTGGAAGGCCTCCTCGAACCCAGCTCTCGAGCTTCCAGGTCGGCACACGGAAGATCCGGGCGACGATCACGACGGGGTGCCCCGCCTCGACCACCGCGGCGACGGCGAACTGCTGCAGCGACTCGAACGAACGCCCCGCGAGCACGCCGCGGCGGAGGTCGTCGAACGACCGCGGCGTGCGGCTCGGGGCGGGCGGTGCGGAAGGGGGCGTCTGAGCGCGGGGAGCGGGCTGCACGAACGGCGCGGCGCGGCGCGGATACCTCACCGGATGACCCGGCTGCACGGACGGGGCGGGGGCTGCGGCGCGCACGGGCGCCGCCGGCAGGAAGGACGGCGCGCCCGCGTCGCCGAGGTACCGGGCCGGAGGCTCCCAGAGTTCGGGGACCTCGAGCGGCACGTAGCCGGCGGGGGAGGGCTGCGACGCGGGATGCGCGAAGGGCGGGGCGACAACGGCCGACCGCGGCGCCGGCGCGGGCGCAGGCCTCGTCGAGGGCGTGCGCGCGGGCGCCGTCCGCTCGATCGTGGGGCGTTCCGCATCCGTCGGATGCGGTTCCTCGGCGGCGTCGGGGACACGCGCCATCCGCAACGCCACCACGACGAGGGCAGCGATCGCGACGGCGGTGACGACGAGAACGGGGTTGTCGCGTGCCCAGACGATCAGGTCCATGACGCTTCCTCTTCCGCTACGGCACCCGGGCACGAAGGGCCCGGATCGTGCCGCGTTCAGAAGGGGTCGGGGTGGCCCATCAGACGTGACACATGAGGTGTACAGGGGAAGACTACTCCCCGGCGCGGTCCGCGCACGGATCTGATGCGATCGATGTCGAACCGAGATGAGCGGCGGGCCCCGGATGTTCGGGACCGGGACCCACCGCGCAAGAGCCTTCGCGGGGACCTTGCAGCCTCCATCATGACGGCGCCGCCGGGGTGCACGCTCTGCGGATCGTGTGATTTCGCCCGGTGATTCACCCCCTTCGTGGACGCGAAGAACTGCTCAACCGGAAACACCGTGTTCATGAAGGATCCCTAATGTTCGGCGCATGGCACACGCACCGATCAAGGCCGTCATCCCCGCCGCGGGACTCGGCACCCGCTTCCTGCCCGCGACGAAGGCGATGCCGAAGGAGATGCTGCCGGTCGTCGACAAGCCGGCGATCCAGTACGTGGTCGAGGAGGCGGTGGCCGCGGGTAGTGACGACGTGCTGGTCATCGTCGGGCGCAACAAGAACGCCCTCGCCAACCACTTCGACCGCGTCGCGGAGCTCGAGCACACGCTGGAGAGGAAGGGCGACGCCGCCAAGCTGGAAAAGGTCATGCAGGCCAGCCGGCTCGCCGACGTGCACTTCGTGCGCCAGGGAGATCCGCTCGGGCTCGGCCACGCCGTGCTGCGCGCCCGCAAGCACGTGGGCCACGAGACGTTCGCCGTCCTCCTCGGCGACGACCTGATCGACGCCCGCGACGTGCTGCTCGCGCGCATGATCGAGGTGTCCCAGGCCCGATCTGCGACCGTCGTCGCCCTGATGGAGGTCGATCCGTCGCAGATCCACCTCTACGGCTGCGCGGCCGTCGCGCCCACCGCAGAGGACGACGTCGTGACCATCACCGGCCTCGTCGAGAAGCCGTCGGCCGCCGACGCGCCGAGCAACCTCGCCGTCATCGGACGCTACGTGCTCAAGCCCGAGATCTTCGACGTGCTCGAGAAGACCGCACCGGGCAAGGGCGGCGAGATCCAGCTCACCGACGCGCTGGAAGCGCTGGCCGAGGACGAGAGCATCGGCGGACCGGTTCTGGGCGTCGTCTTCCGCGGCCGCCGCTACGACACGGGCGACCGACTCGACTACATCAAGTCCAACGTGCAGCTCGCCCTGGATCGGGACGACCTCGGACCCGACCTGGCCCAGTGGATCAAGGAACTCGCCACCACTCTCTGAGAGCAGCGCCGGCGCTCACAGCGGAGATTCACATCGCCCATCGATGAACGAGAACGGGCAGAGTAGTAGAACACACCCGACACCTCCGGAAGGCACGGCATGAGCGACGCGCGCCCAGACTCCCCCGACGACTCACAGACGGGCTCCAGCCCGTTCGATGAACTGATGCGCCCGTCCTCGGGCGACGAAGGCAGCACGTTCTCGGTCGGATTCCGGGGCTACGACCGCCATGAGGTCGATGCGGCGATCTCCGAGCTCACGAACCGCCTGCAGCGCACCTCGGCCGAGCTCGGCACGGCCGAGGCGCGCCAGCGGGAGACCCTCGATCGACTGCGCGAGGAGCAGCGGACGGAGATCGAACGCCTGGTCGCCGAGACCGAGGAGTCGGTGGGTCGGGTGCGCGAAGAGCAGCGCGAGCAGACGGAACGGCTGGAGGCCGATCTGCAGACGGCGACCGCCCAGATATCCGAAGCCGAAGCGCGCATCGCCGCCCTGACCGCGCAGCTCGTCGAACGGCCCGAGGGCGACGAAGGGTCGGAGACCCCGGTGTCGGATCCCGCCGACCCGTCGACACGCGACCAGTTCGAGGCCGTTCTGCGCGTCGCCGAGGAGCAGGCCGGCCTCATCGTCCAGAACGCCGCAGCGCAGGCGGAACGCCTGCTCGAGGCAGCGCGCGAGGAAGTCGCGACCCAACGCACCCAGGCTCAGGCGGACGTCTCCCGCATCCAGGCGCAGGCGCAGCACGACGCCGACCAGGTGCGCCTGCGGATCGAGACCGAGTACACGGCGCACGAGGCGACCATCCAGCGCGAAGCGGCGCACGCCGCCGAGAAGCTCGCGCAGGCGGAGCGAGAGGCCGAGGCCATCCGTTCGGAGGCGGAGAAGGGCGCTGCCGCGCTGCGAGCGATGGTGACGCGCGAGACCGCGCAGTTGCGCAGCGACACCGAACGCGACGTCCGCGAGATGAATGCACGACTGCTGGAGTTCGAGGAGACCCTGACGCGTCGCCAGGACGACGCGCAACAGGAGTTCCTGGTGCTGCACAACCAGGCCGTCGCGCACGCCGAACGCATCACCTCGGACGCGAACGATCAGGTCGCCGCCTCGCTCGAGCACGCGCAGCGCATCTCGGCGAAGGCGGACGACTACGAGAAGCTCATGCGGGCCCAGGCCGCGCAGATCGAAGCGGACGCGCACGTGCGGGCGCAGGAGAACCTCGACCGCGCGCGCACCAAGGCGCACAAGATCGTGTCCACCGTCATCGACCACTCGACCGCCGTCCTGCGCGATGCGGAGGACCGTACCCGCGCGCTTCGCTGGCAACAGCAGCAGCTCACGAGCTTCATGTCGGAGGTGCGCGAGCTGATCCGCCCCGAAGGCGTGCTCAGCGCGACGGCTGGCGCGGACGAGGCGGCCTCCGACTCGGCACACGGCGACGGCCCTCAGGAGGATGAAGATCAACACGACTGAGCGGAAATGCTCAGATCAATGAATCGCCTGTGTCCCATGTGATTGAATTCACCTGAGCGGTCGCTCCCCGCGAAGGCCCGATCGCTCGCACCCGAGCTGGGGCCTTGGCCAAATGCTCATACCCCCTCCCCGGCATCGCCGAGGAGGGGGTTCTGCGTTTCCCGGATCAGCGCGTGAGCATCGCGGCGGCGACAAGGGCGACGACGCCGGCGGCGAGCAGGGCGACACCGACATAGAGGGACCAATGCGGGCGCTGCGAGAGCTTGCGGTGCAAGCGGCGACGGCGGCGCGCACGTGCTTTCGCCTCGCGGTCGCGCACGGTCGTCTCACGTGGTCCGGTGCTCGAGCGATATTCTGAGCGCGAGTACGGTGCCTGCATGCGTCCTCCCAAGGACTGAACGGTTGGAGCTGGACGACCGTCGAGATGCCGGAGCATCAGAGTCGGGAGCCCCCTCATCCGCCGGCCTTCCCTGAAGATACCCACGCATGTTTTCCCGCAGGTTGCGGCTGAGTATTTTTCCGTCGCCCGATCACGACCCTTCCCCGGCGGCGGGCAGAATGCGACAAAGGAGAAAGGCCGCGATGGGCGCATCGGCAGGCGGAGGCATCTCCGTCGACGACGGACTGCTCGACCACCTCGACACCGGGATCGCGATCTTCGACCCCGAGGGCCGTCTGCGCGCCGCCAACGCCCCTGCGTACCGGTACGCACGACTGCAGGGGGTGGACCTGGACGACCTCGATCTGGCGCGATCCCTGCGCGAGAGCCCGCCCGGATTCGACATCGACGATGCACCCTTGCGGGTGGAACAATCGGTCATCCTCGCCGCCACCGAGGGCCGCGAGGCGCAGCGCACCGTGTGGGCCGGACCCGTCGACCGCCGGCGAGCGCTGCGCAAGTCGTCTCATCGGTTCACGTCGGCGTCGACGGGGCTCGAGGGGACCGTCCTCATCACACGGGACGTGTCGCGACGCGCCCACCACGACCGGTTCCCGCATGACTTCCTCGCCTCGACCTCCCACGAACTGCGAAACCCGCTGACCCCGATCGTCGGACACCTGGAACTACTCACCGAAGACATCGAGCGGGGCGTCCCGAACGCAGCGGTGCGGCTCGAGATCCTGCGTCGCAACGTCGACCGGATCGTCCATCGACTCGACGAGCTCCTGCTGCTCGAACACCTCGCTCCGCGGCTCGTCGTCACCCGGTGCGATGCCGCTCGCATCGTCGAGGAGGCGGTCGCGGCACGCGCATCGGATGCGGCTGAGCACGAGATCCGCATCCTCGTCGACGTCGCCCCGGCTCAGGTCAGCGCGGACGCGGACCGCCTGCGGATGGCCGTCGAGGCCCTCATCGGCAACGCCGTCCGGTTCGGTCCCCGCGGCTCCACCGTCACCGTGGCGCTCACCTCAGACGCCCTCGCGGGACGGATCGACATCACGGTCATCGACGAGGGTCCCGGCTTCCGCCCGTCCGAGCTCGCGAGGGTCTTCGAACCCTTTCACCGCGGCCGCGAAGCGCGGGCCAACGCGGTACCCGGTCTCGGACTCGGACTCGCCGTCTCACGTGCGATCGCGCACGCCCACGGCGGCGCGATCGACATCGTCAGCGAGCCGGGATCGGGAGCGGTCGTGACCCTCACCCTGCCCGTCGACCACCGGTGAGGGCATTCTCACGGCCCCGCCCTTCCGCCCCGACGATCACGCGTGGTTTACTCCTTCCGAGCGCCCGCTCCCCGCGAAGGCCCGAGCGCTCGCACTCCGTAACGGCCCCTCGCCATCGCCGGCGAGGGGCCGTTCCTCCGCCGGGGCGACACGAGACGCATCCGAACTTCATACGTTTCACATAATCGAAACACAGACAGCCTCGTCCGAACGGTTGGTCCCCCTAGCGTGAGCGGAGTGAATCGCCCGGTTCACTCCATCCCCCGGAGCACGACGATGTCTGCGCGCCTGACTGCACCCTCGCACCGACCTAGGTACGCACTAGGGTGGGGCCGTGCCGAACCCGACCGACGGATCGCGCGGCAGGCTTCTCGATGCCGCCGAGGCGCTGCTCGGGGAGGACGCCGACCGGTCACTGTCGGTGCGCGCGGTGTGTTCCCGCGCCGGAGTGCAACTGCCCACGCTCTCCCACTTCTTCGAAAGCAAGCAGGGACTGATCGATGCGCTCGTCGAGCGCGGTTTCGACCGCTTCGCGCGTCTGCTCGACGAGATCCCGTCACCGTCGGGGACAGGGGCGCCGGCCGCGATCTGGGATGCGCACCTCGCCTTCGCCGTCGAGCATCCGGCGCTTTTCACCCTGATGACCGGCCACGTCCGTCCCGGCTCTCCGCGCGACGGAGACGACATCGCAGGCGCGGCCACCTTGCGCCTCCTGCGCGAGGAGGCGAGACACCGACTCCCGGCACCGGAGGTGAGACACCGACTCCCGGCACCGGAGGTGAGCCTTCCACCCCCGGCACGGGCACCGAGCAGCCCATCGCCGCAGCACCGGGTGCGGCTCCGGCGGACCGCAGTGACCTCGCCCTCACCGGTGGGGAGATCGCGAGCTGGGCGCTCCTGGCCGGCGGCGGCCTGCTGCTGTTCGGCGTCGCTCTGCTGATCGCCCGCAGACGCGCGGGGGCCCGCACCGACTCGTGGCGTCAGCGAAGAGGGGCGTCGCCGATCCGGCGGCGCCCCTCTTCGCGCTCTCCCGGCTGGTTCACGCCTGCGCGATGACGACGGCCAGCACCATGTCGGACTCGACCGTCGTGGCGGCGATCTCGAGGTCGGGGACGTAGGTCTCGCGGAGCCGGTCCGAGCTCTGTGCGAACCGCTGTCGGAGTTCGTCCGCCGCCACATCCGGCGTTGCGACAGCGCACACCATGGCCACTCGACCAGGCCCGATGAGTCCCACCTCTGCCTCGTCCGCGAGCATCCGCGTGCAGGCGGCGACCAACGCGGTGTTGACCTCGTCGATGTACTCCTGACCGAACGATTCGCGGATCAGCTCCAACTCGTCGACGGTCGCCACGCGCCAGGAGACGGCGCCGTGCTGGGAGAGGATCGCCCTGGCCCGTGCCGCCAGACGGTCTCGCGTGTCCACCTGCTGCACCCGGCGGCTGGCTCGTTCGTCCCGGGCGGCGGCGAGCACCCCGAAGGCCAGCAGGATCACCGCGAGCACCCCCGCGATCGTGGTGGGCCCCGTGGCGAAGTACTGCGCATAGACCCCGCCGTACAGACCGTCGATCGCCAGGAAGACCGCTCTGCCGACGGAGTAGAGCGCGTAGCCGACCATCGTCGCCGCGATCGCCAATGTGCCGCTCGTGGCACGTGCGCGCCCGACGCGCGCCTCGACCGCGGTCAGCGTGCAGCCCACGATCAGCAACAGGATCTTGATCCCCGATGAGACCGTCTCCGCCAGCAGGATGCTGCACACGAACATCGCGAGGCCGCCCGCGATCACGACCCAGAGGCGCCACGGCCGCCTGTCGTTGAGCGCGCCGACGGCGACCCACAGCAGAGCCGGCGCCAGCACCATCGCGGCGTCGCCTGCCGCGAGAGTCCACGCCTCGTGCTCGAACGAGAAATAGATGACGTAGAGCAGGCTGGAGAAGACCGCGAACACGGCCGAGGCGGTGGCGATCCCGAGGAAGGATCCCGAACGATACGAGGGGCCTCTCACCCAGAGGAAGGCAGCGAGGACGACGAACGTCGCCACGATGCTGACACCCACCAGCGGCAGACCGGTCATCGCGTTCATGGCCGTCCCTTCCGCCGCAGGATGAGAACGCCATGCTACGCGCGGGCGGCGCGGGCGTCAGCCGAAGACGGAGAACCCCGTCGTCTCACCGCCGTCGCAGCGGTCGGAAACTGGGGATGGGGATCGGCTTGCTAATCGGGCTCGCCGGCTCCGGCGCCGCAGCACCGAAGCGCTCCTCGAACTCCCGCCGCACGTCATCCTCGAAGTAGTCCGCGTCGTCGCGGAGATCGTCGTGCTCCTTGATACTCATGACCGCCTCCTGCTGCGATCACGGTAGGTCGGCGGACAGGGCACGCCACGGGGGTTGCGAATCCGCGCCGACCCGTCTACTCGCGCGCGCTCGCGCCCATGGCGGCGACCGCGTCCGCGAGCAGCGGACGCGGCATCGCGAGCACGAGCCGGAGGAATCCGGGAGCCGCGCACAGCGCGCCGTCGGTCAGCACGACCCCCGCGCGCTCGCGGAAGAAGTCGGCAGGCGCGTCCGGCAGCGCGAGGTCGCGTGCGTCCAACCACGCGAGGTAGGTGCCTTGGGGAGGCGTATAGCGCACCTCGGGCAGGTGCTGAGCGAGCAGATCCACCAGCAGCATCCGATTGCCGTCGAGATACTCGATCGTCTGGGCGAGCCAGGGCTCCCCCTCCTCGTACGCGGCGATGGATGCGACGACGCCGAGAGTCGAGGCGCCGTGCACGTGGGCGAAGCCCACTCGTCGGTAGATGTCGTCGTCGTTCTGGTTCGAGGTGATGAGCTGCGCCGCCTTCACCCCCGGGATGTTCCACGCCTTCGACGCGCTCGTGCCGGTGACGGTGTGCGAGGCGGTGGCCTCGGAGAGCGAGGCGTACGGCACGTGTGTGACACCGCCGTATCGCAGCGGCGCGTGGATCTCATCGGCGAAGACCCTGCCGCCGTGACGTTCGACCACCTCGGCGATCCGGCTGAGCTCATCCCGGGTCAGGACGGAGCCGGTCGGATTATGCGGGTTACACAGCACGAGCGTGCGCGCGCCGGCGGAGAACGCGGCGTCGATGCCGTCGATGTCATGCTCCCATCGCCCCGACACCACGCGTCCCGGCACCGGGATCACCGGGTGCCCGATCGCAGGCAGGTACGTGAGGAACGGCATGTAGGCGGGTGTGGGCACGATCACGGGTGAACCGGCGGGCGCGAACGTGCGGACCGCGACGCCCAGCGCCGCCATCACGTCGGCGACGGGGTGCACGCGCTCGGACGCGATGCTCCAGCCGTAAGCGCGCCGCATCCAGCTCGCCGTGGCGAGCGCCATCCGCTCGGCCAGCGCCGGCGACAGATACCCGAGCGTCTCCTCCTCGACCGCCCGGTGCAGCGCTGCGCTCACCACCGGCGCCGTGCCGAAATCCATCTCGGCCACCCACGCCCCGATCTTGCCCGGATGCAGGCTCCACTTCCGACTCTCCGGGCGATCGAGCATCTCGCGGCCGCGTTCGTCGTAAGGATGCGTCACGGATCCGACGCTACCTGCGGCGTGCGCTCGACGTGCCCGGGATGCCGTATTCTGTCATTCAAGCAAGGGGAGTACTCCCGCTCGCGGTCGGCTCGTCAGTACGGATCCAACGTCGGATCCCGGGCCGCCGGTCCCGACCAGCATCGGGGCGGAGGAGACCTTGGCGTCATGACCGTACGCCCACCCCTTGGAGTTCTCCGTGAACATCACCCCCGCCATCTGGCTCATCACGATCGCGATCACGATCGCCTTCTTCGTCTTCGAGTTCTTCGTGCACGTGCGAAAGCCGCACGCCCCCACCATCCGCGAATCCGCCGTCTGGTCGGTCTTCTACATCGGCCTGGCGCTGCTGTTCGGCGTCGGGATCGGCATGGTCTCGGGCTGGACCTTCGGTGGCGAGTACTTCGCGGGGTACCTCACCGAGAAGGCGCTGTCGATCGACAACCTCTTCGTCTTCCTCATCATCATGACGGGCTTCGCCGTGCCCAAGGAGTACCAGCAGAAGGTGCTCATGATCGGCATCGTGATCGCGCTCATCATGCGCGGCGCGTTCATCGCGCTGGGCGCCGCCCTTATCGAGAACGTCTCCTGGGTGTTCTACATCTTCGGCGCGTTCCTGCTCTACCTGGCCTGGCAGCAGGCGTTCTCGAGCCACGAGTCCGACCCTTCGAACGGGCGGATCGTGCGGTTCATGCGCCGCATCCTCCCGGTTCACGACGAGTACCACGGCGACCGGCTGACCGTGAAGATCGACGGCAAGCGCTTCGTCACCCCCATGCTTCTGACGATCATCGCCGTGGGCTTCATCGATCTGGTCTTCGCCCTCGACTCGATCCCCGCGATCTACGGGCTCACGCAGGAGGCGTACATCGTCTTCACCGCCAACGCGTTCGCCCTGATGGGCCTGCGCCAGCTCTTCTTCCTCGTCGGCGGACTGTTGGAGCGCCTGGTCTACCTGGCGCAGGGCCTCGCCGTCATCCTGGCCTTCATCGGTGTGAAGCTCGTCTTCCACGCACTCCACGTCAACGAGCTGCCGTTCATCAACGGCGGCGAGCACATCGACTGGGTCCCCGAAATCCCGATCTGGTTCTCGCTGCTGTTCATCGGCGCGACGATCGCGGTGGCCACCGTCGCGAGCCTGCTGAAGACCCGCAACGACCGCCTGAAGGCCGACCGCGGCCAGGTGCAGGGACACCCCGTCGCCACCGCCGAGGTCGACGAGCACTGAGCACCCGTTCCCGGGCCCGGATACGGCGCCGCATCAGCGCGGACAGATCTCGAAGGCGTAGTCCGCATCCCCCGGCGTCGTGAGGTCGCGATCGCGCAGCACGAGGGATGCGGGCATCGCGGGATCGGCGCAGAGGTCGTCGAACGGCCGGTCGATCGCATCGGTGTACTCGATCGCGACCACGGCGTCGCCGTAGACGTCGGTGTAGGCGGCGCACTCGTCGTAGTACGCGCACTCCTCCACCACCGCGAAGTCGAAGCCGGCCTCCGCGCGCAGACGCTCGGCATCCTCCGCCGCGTTCTTCTGGCCCGCCGCAAGGCCCGCACGATGCGCCCGCTCGACGAGCAGCGTCGCGAGGGCGAGGTTGTCGTCGGCTCTCAGGAGATCGTCGGAGCGCGTGTAGGTGTCGAGGTTGTCGAACTCGACCGCGTCGTAGCCCGCCGCCGCACAGCCGTCGATCCACTCGCCGACGCGCTCCGCGATGGCCTGGCGAGCGCCATCCGAACGGGTGTCGAGGAGCGCTTCGTCGGGCCAGTCCGGATCCATGACGTCCGCACCGTCCTGGCGGAGGACGAGGTCGTCGGGCCACTCGTCGCGCTCGCCGGGCTGCGTCTGGAACGCATTGAGATAACAGATCGAGTACACCCCGTCGACAGGCGCCGCGGAGCGGTCGCGGGCAACGATGCCCACCCGCGGGTCCGGCGGATACGCGCCACCGAGCTGATAGTCGGCCGGCACCGCGGAGGGCGGCGGATGCGGCGGCGCGGGCTCGCTCGCACACGCGGCGACGGCGACGGCGACACTCGCGATCAGCGCGAGAGCGGCTGCGGCACGCACCGGCGCAAGCGCGGCGCGGCGGGTCATGAGGCGAGCAGGGCCCCCACCCGCGCGACGAGCTCGCGCGGCGAGAAGGGCTTCGTCATGAAGTCGTCGGCGCCGGCCGAGAACGCGCGCGCGATGTCCTCGTCCTGGGTCCGGGCGGTGAGCATCATGATGCGGGTGCTCGCGAACGACGCGTCGCCGCGGAGCTCGGTGCACACTTCCAGACCGGTGCGGTACGGCATCATCCAGTCCAGGATCACGAGGGAGGGATGCGCGTCGCGCGCGGCGACGAGGCCCTGCTCACCATCGGGAGCCACCGCGACCTCGTGCCCCGACGCCGCCAGGCGGTGCTGGATCAGCTGCGCCACATCGGCGTCGTCTTCGACGACCAGGATGCTGGCCACGGCCGCCACCTCCTCGCAACCCTTGTCTCGTGTACGGGGCGGGCGCCGCCGAGAGGGTACGTTCACAGTATGAAGGCTGGCGCCCCGTTCGCGACACTCGGCGCCCCGGCACGGACCGCATGGATCCCCCCGTGGTGGAGTTGGCCGATCGCCGCGATCGTCATCGGCGCACTGGGCCTCACGGGGACGGTCTTCACGCCTCCGGGAGGCAGCGCCGCCGCGTGGTGGCCGGCCGCGGGAGCGGCCGTCCTCTTCGCCCTGCTCAATCCACCGCGCCGCCGCGGCGCCTCCGTTCTGCTGGTTCTCGTCGTGACGGTGATCCCCAACCTCGTCTACGGCCGTTCGCTCGCGGTGGCCGTCGGCTATGCGCTGGGGAACGCCATGGAGGTCGCGGCTGTGCTGACAGTGCTGGCGATCTGGGGCTACCGCGGATCGAACGCTTTCGTCCTGCGCCGCACGCGCGAGGCGCTCGTCTTCGTGGTCGCTGGCCTCACGGGCGCCCTCGTCGCCGCGATGATCGCCGCCGCCACGGCCGCGCTGCTCGGCGGTGGCGACTTCTCGGCGACCGCGCTGACCGTCTTTCCTTCCCACGCGGCCGCCGTGCTCCTGATCGCTCCGTTCGCCTGCATCCCGCCGTCGTTCGGCTCCACACCACTGCCGCGCTGGGAGGGCGTGCTGCAGCCCGCCCTCCTGCTCGGCGTGCTCGCGTTCGTCGCCGTTCCCCGCGTGGAGATCCCCCTCACCTTCCTGCCGTTCATGATCATCGCGTGGGGATGTCTGCGCCTGCCGTTCGTGGTCGCCCTCGTCGAGGTGCTGGTCGCCGGCGTCGCGATTCTCATGGTCACCCTGGCGGGGCGCGGGCCTTTCGCACTCGGGCTCTCGTCGGCTGAGCGCGCGATCACCGTCGAGATCTTCCTCATCGCCTTGGCGACCGTGTCGCTCCTGCTGCTCACCGCACGCGCGGAGCAGCAGGAGACGGCGCGGGTGGCGGCGCGCACCAGCCACCTGCTCTCGGGCGGTCTGGTCGAGACCGAGGTGGGACTCGCCGTGGCGCGCCGCGCCGGCGAGAGCACCCAGCTGCTGTGGGCGAATCCGGCCGCGCGCTCCATGATCGCCCTCGAACTCGACGGTGACGGTTGGAGGGGTCCCCTCGAGCACGTCGCCCGCCACGCCAGTCGCGACGGCGTCGAGCGTGTGCACACCGACGGAGACACGTCGCTGCGCCTCGTTGCCAACCCGATCGAGGACGATCCCGGACTGTTCGCCGTACAGCTGCTCGACGTGTCGAGCACCGTCCGCATGATCGAGGCCCGCGCGGACGCCGAGCGCGAGCGCGACGCGGCCACGGAGCTGCGCGCCGACCTCAGCCGGCAGCGCGACGACTTCATCTCGACCACGAGTCACGAGCTTCGGACGCCCTTGACGAACGTGCTGGGCTACGCCGAGCTTCTCGAAGAGTCGCCCGTGCTGACCGCTCTCGAACGCGACTGGGTCTCCCGCATCCGGCGGAACGGTCTGCGTCTGTCGGATCTCGTGGAGGATCTGCTGATGGTCGGCGGCGCCCATGCGACGCCCGTGAGCCCCGGCGAGCAGCACACGCTCTCGACCCGTTCCGTGGTGGCGGCGATCGTCGCCTCCCACGGCGCCGCGGCCGATGAGAAACGGCTGCGCCTCGAGATCGACATCGATGCCGGAGCGAACGTGCACGGGGTTCCCGCCGACATCCATCGCTCGCTCGGAGCGCTGCTCACCAACGCGATCCTGTTCACACCGGTCGACGGGGACGTGCTGGTGCGCGTACGCGAAGACGGCGGGATCACCGAGTTCTCGGTCAGCGACAGCGGGCCGGGCATGAGCGACGCGGACCGCGACCGCGCCTTCGACCGGTTCTTCCGGGGCGTCCAGGCGGAGCATTCCGGCACACCCGGCGTCGGCCTCGGCCTGTCCATCGCGCAGCGCCTCGCGAAACGGAACGGCGGCACCCTGGAGCTCGTCTCCCCTGCGTCCGGCGGTCTGCGTGCGGTGCTGCGGCTGCCGGCGGCACCGCAACCCGCCTGAGCATCGCCCCCCCGCGCCTCGCGCCCCGCATCCGCGCCCCGCGCCTCGCGCCCCGCGCCCCGCGCCTCGCGCCCCGCGCCCGCATCCGCATCAGCCGCATCCGCATCCGCACCCGCATCCGACGCATCCGCCGCATCCGCACTGAGACGGTGCCGGACCCCTGCGTGTCCCACTTATTCACGAAACGCGTCAGGCCAGCGTGCACAACTGAGACACCGATTCGAGCGCCGGGCGCCACGGCACTGCGTGTCCCACTTATGCACGCCGACGAAAGCCGCAGCGTGCACGACTGAGACACGGAGGGGCAGAGACACACTGGCGCCGGCCGCCGGGCGCCACGCATGCATCCCGATCGGATGCGGTCGCCTGCGCGCAGTTCAGGCGACGGGCAAGGGCACCCGTGCCTCGAGCACGACATCACGGCCTCGCTGAAACAGCTGCGCGCCGCCCAGATTGGCGATGCCCCGGCCCGCGGTCAGGGGCAGTGCTGAGCCGAGGCGTCCCGGCGATGACACCTCCACACGCAGCTCCGGGGCGGCATCCGGGTCGCCGTGGGTCACCTCGAGCGTCGCCTGCCTCGCGCCCGAGTGCTTGACCGCGTTGAGGAAGCCCTCGCTCGCGATGTCGACGACACGGCGCGTCACATCCTCGCGGCCGAGTGCGATCCGCGACTCCTCGTCGATGTCGCTCGAGATCTCCAGCACATGGGACCACGTCTCGATCATCTGGGCGAGGGCGTTCGAGGGCGCGGTCGCGGCCGCGGCCCGTGTCGGCGCTGTGCCCTCGATCTCCGCGAGGGCCAGCGTGATCGTCGCCGCGAAGGCCTCCAGCTCCTCGGCCGTGGCCGCGCGCTCGTCCACCGTCGCCGCGAACAGCACGCACCTCCCCTGGACGCGACCGTGCAGCTGCTCGGCCGCGCTGCGCAGTTCGAGACGAGCGCGCGTCGTGCGCGTGGCGACCGCATCCGTCTGCGCGGCCAGAGCGCGCGACAGGCGACGCATCTGCACGATCGCACTGTGGATCGCATCGGAGGAGACACCGACGATGGCCGCGAGGAGGGGGAAGGCGAGGATCGGGACGAGCGCCGTCGGCAGGGTCTGCGGTGCCAGGAGGATCGCGGCGGAAGCGAAGAGCACCCCGGTCGCGAACCAGGCGAACAGGATGGCGCCGCCTCGCGCAGTGGCCGAGCGACGGCGCGACGAGCGACGGGCGACCGCGTCGGCCACGAAGCCGCAGGCGAAGACGAGCACGACGGCGATGAGGGCGAGGGCCGTCGACACCGTGGTCAGCGTGTACGGAAGGCTGCCCACCACGTAGGCGATGCTGACGACCACCGGGCTCGGCGGGCGCAGCCGCGCCAGCAGCGGGCGTCGGGGCGCGGCGGGCACGTCCACGGGACCGGTTCCTGCGGGAATCTCGGACAGCGGCAGCACCGCTGCGTCCTCGAGGTCGTGGCTGACCGCGCGGACCGACTGCGAGAACGCACTGACCTCGTCGAATCCGGGGTCGGCCGCCACCAGCTGCGTGAGTTCGGTGCGGAGCTTCGCGACCTCCCCGTGCAGCAGGAGGCGGCTGCGGCGCGCGTAGGCGTCGGCGCGGCGGTCGGCCTCGCTCAGGTCGGACAGCGCGACCCGCAGGCGCGCGCTCGCGTCGCGGGTGGTGTGGTAGGCCACCGTCGCCGTGGCGACGAGGGACAGCACGATGAGCCAGATGACCACGTTCGTCGTCACGCGCTCGACCCAGGAGCCCGTGCTGGGCTCGTGCAGCAGCACGAAGCCGGCGGCGTCGTTGAGCAGGGGACGCGCCGCGCCGACGCCGACCACCGTGACGAGCACGAGAAGGGCTCGCCGGCGACGGCGCCGTATGCGGCGTTCGGCCCACGCCACCGGCAGCACGAGCACCACCAGCACGGCCCAGACGAGAACCGAGATGCCGATGGCGGGCAGGTACTCGACCGTCGAGTTCACCGACCGGTAGGCGCCGAGCACCGTCACGGCGATCAGGAGGGAGACGGCAGCGCTCCATCCGCTGAAGAAACGGCCGCTGGTCAGAGTCCCCCACCAGATACGCGCCACGCGTCGCGCACTCCCGACGGCACCGCCGCGACGGGCCTCGGCGTATGCGCGGGCAGGCGTCATCGCCGGTTCCGTCCGGTCACGTCGCCACTCGACGCCTTCGACGACACGGAGTGTCCGCGCACCATCGATCTCATAGATCCCCTCAGGCCGTCGGGTCGACCTGCTTTGCGCGACTACTGTACCCAGCGCGACGCAGGAAAGGGCGTCACAGGCCCTCTTGCGCGTGCGACGTCGAGGGGCGCGTGTTCAGATCGCGGCGAGCGCCGCATCCAGATCGGCGAGAAGATCCTCCGCGTCCTCGATGCCCACCGAGAGGCGCACGACCTCCACGGGGACCGCCAGTTCGGTGCCGCGCACCGACGCGTGGGTCATCGCATCGGGGTAGTTCACGAGGGACTCGACCCCTCCGAGCGACTCCGCGAGCGTGAACAGTCGCGTGGATTCGGCGAAGCGACGGGCCGCGGCCTGATCGGCGAGCGCGAGCGACACGATGCCGCCGAACCCGCTCATCTGGGTGCGCGCGATGTCGTGGCCGGGATGCGTCGACAGGCCGGGATAGTAGACGGCGGCGACCCGCTCGTGACCGGCGAGGAAGTTCGCGACGGCGTCGCCGTTCTCACTGTGACGCTGCATCCGCACGCCGAGGGTCTTGATGCCGCGTGTGGTCAACCAGGCGTCGAACGGGCTCGAGACCGCACCGACGGCGAACTGGAGGAAGCGCGCCTGATCGGCGAGCTCCGCGTCGTTCGTGACGAGCGCACCGCCGACGACGTCGGAGTGGCCGCCGAGGTACTTGGTGGTGGAGTGCACGACCACGTCGGCGCCGAGCGCGAGCGGCTGCTGCAGCGCAGGGGTCGCGAACGTGTTGTCGACCACGACGAGCGCGCCCGCCTCGTGTCCGAGGCGCGCGAGCCCCGCGATGTCGCTGACCTTCAGCAGCGGGTTGGAGGGCGTCTCGACCCAGAGGATGCGGGCCGGTCGTTCCTGGAGGGCTGCGGCGACCGCATCCAGATCGCTCATGTCGACGACGCGGAGCGTGACGCCCCATGGGCCGAGCACACGGGCGAGCAGCCGGTAGGTGCCGCCGTACACGTCGCTGCCGAGCAGGACGTCGTCGCCCGGCTTCAGCACGGCGCGCAGCAGTGCGTCCTCTGCGGCGAGTCCGGACGAGAACGACAGCGCATGCTCGCCGTGCTCGATCGCGGCGAGCTGCGTCTCGAGAGCCGTACGGGTCGGGTTGCCGCTGCGGCCGTACTCGTAACCGCCGCGAAGACCGCCGATGCCGTCCTGGGCGAACGTCGTGCTCATGTGGATCGGCGGGATGACCGCACCGGTGGTGGGGTCGAAATCCTGCCCTGCGTGAACTGCGAGACTGGCGAAGGCGCGGGCTGCGGGGTTGGTCATCGTTGTGCTCCTTCGTCGGTGCGGGCTTCGGCGAGCCGGCTCGTGGTCTGTTCGACGGCGAATCCGTGATCGGTCATCCAGGCGTCGTCGAAGATCTTGCTGAGATAGCCGCGGCCGTGATCGGGCAGCACCACGACGACCACGGCGTCGGCGGGGAGCTCGCGCGCGGCTCGAAGGGCGGCGACCACCGCCATCCCACCCGATCCCCCCACGAGCAAGCCCTCCTCGCGTGCCAGGCGGCGCGTCATGGCGAAGGCCTCCGCGTCGTCCACGCGCTCGTAGCGGTCGACGACGGCGGGATCGAAGGTGGCGGGCCAGAAGTCCTCGCCGACGCCCTCGACGAGGTAGCCGTGCAGCGGACCGCCGGAGTAAATCGACCCCTCGGGGTCGGCGCCGATCACGGTCACGCGACCCTCGGACGCCTGCTTGAGGAAGCGGCCCGTGCCGCTGATCGTGCCGCCGGTGCCGATGCCCGCGACGAAGTGGGTGACGGCGCCGTCGGTGTCCGCCCAGATCTCGGGGCCCGTGGTCTCGAAGTGTCCGCGGGGGCCGTTCTGGTTGGCGAACTGGTTCGGCTTGAACGCCCCCGGGATCTCACGCGCGAGCCGGTCGGAGACGCTGTAGTACGAGTCCGGATGCTCGGGTGGGACGGAGGTGGGTGTCATCACGACCTCGGCCCCGTAGGCCCGCAGCACCGCGACCTTCTCGCCGGCGAACTTGTCGGGGACGACGAAGATCATGCGATAGCCGCGCTCGAGCGCGACGAGCGCCAGGCCGACGCCGGTGTTGCCGCTGGTCGGCTCGACGATCGTGCCGCCGGGCTGCAGCAGCCCGTCGCGTTCGGCTGCGTCGATGATGTTCTTGGCGATGCGGTCCTTGGCGGAGCCGCCGGGATTGAAGTATTCGACCTTGGCGAGCACCGTGGCGGCGATGCCGTCGGTGACGCGGTTGAGCTTGACGAGCGGGGTGTTGCCGACGAGCGCGGCGACGCTGGATGCGTAACGCATGGAGGTGTCCCTGGGTGCGGCGGGGCCCGGCTGCGGGGCCCGCGGGTTGTCGGAGGTCATCGGTGAGGGTGCGCGGCAGGGCGCACGGGATCACTCAGCGACAACAACGACAGGTAAGCACGCTGCGACCCTATCAGAGCTCACGCTCGACCCCTGCCGCCGAGTGATCCACTCCTTCATCGAGTGAGCACTCGATCGGATGCTCGCTCGATGAAGGGATGCTCGTTCTCGCCGACCGCGCCCGTGACGGGATATGACGACGCGCGACGCGATGTGACGGCTCGGATCGGACGCCGCCGACCCGGTGTGGCGCAATGAGGACATCGCGACCCCGGGTCGCCGACACAGCACACAGAGCCCTGCGCGCCACCGGCGCAACGGCCAGAGCAAGGAGACATCACATGTCCGAGAACCCGTCCGACTCCGCCGATCTGCGGACGTCGCTCGACGCATCCCGCAAGCGCCGGCGCACCATCTGGCTGAGCGTCGCAGCCGTCGTCGTCGTGGCGGTGATCGTCGGCGTCGTAGCCATCGTCGCGAACCTCACCCGCTCCGAGGAGCCGGCCGCCGCGGCAGGGGGCGAGGAGCGTCTCGCGCTGCGAATCGCGGTCAGCGAGGACTCCGACTTCCAGAGCGCCATCGCGGACATCGCGGCGGAGAAGGGGCTCGACGTGACCTGGGTCAACGTCGACGACTGGGTGCTGCCGAACACGGAGCTCGCCGCCGGGACGGTGGATGGCAACGCCTTCCAGCACATCCTGTACCTCTCCAACTTCAACGCCCAGAACGACGAGGACCTCACCCCGGTGTTCTCGACACTCATCACGCAGTGGGGCATCTTCTCCGCGACCCTCGGCGACACCGACGAGATCCCCGACGGCGGCCGCATCGCCATCCCCGACGATCCGTCCAACGGCGGCCGTGCACTCGGCATCCTGGCTTCGGCCGGACTCATCGAGCTGAGCAAGGATGCGGGCGACTTCCCCTCTGTCGACGACGTCACCGCCAACCCGAAGAACCTGCAGTTCGTGCCGATCGCGGCGACCACGATTCCGCAGCAGTTCGACGATCCCAGCCTGTCCGCCGTCGTCGTCGGCCTCTCCTACTTCGACCCCTCGCAGGGCATCACCGCGGACAAGGCCCTGTACCTCGACGACTCGCTCGACGAGAAGAACCTCCCCTACATCAACGTCGTCGCCAGTCGCGCCGACAACGCGGACGACCCGGCGTGGAAGGTCCTCGAAGAGGCGTACGCCGACCCGCGGGCCGCCGAGGCGCTCGAGAAGGAGGACAAGGGAGCGACGGTGCTCGTGCAGATCCCCGTCGACACCCTGCGCGCGAAGCTCGCCGACCTCGAGAAGTCCGCGGCCGCCAACGGCTGATCCGCCTCCGCGCTCGCTGCTCTCGCTCGACGACCGGCACGACCCCGGTCGTCGAGCGAGGCCGTGGCGCGGAACGAGACGCACGCACCCGCATCCACTCCCTGGAGGAGCATGAGCACCGCCGTCCGCTTCGAGCACGTCTCGAAGACCTTCACCACAGCCCGAGGGCGCACCCTCACCGCGCTCGACGACGTCACCCTCGCCGTCGACGCCGGCGACATCTACGGGATCGTCGGCTATTCCGGCGCCGGCAAGTCGACGCTCCTGCGGACCGTCAACGCGCTGGAGCGCCCGACGAGCGGACGCGTATTCGTGGGCGAGAGGGAGATCACGGCGCTCGACGCGGCCGGGCTGCGGCGGGCCCGCCAGCGGATCGGCATGATCTTCCAGCAGTTCAACCTGCTGCGCTCGCGCACGGTCTACAAGAACATCGCCTACCCGCTGCGCCTGGCGGGCGTCTCCGAGAGCGACGCGATCGACCGGGTGGCCGAGCTGCTCGACTTCGTCGGGCTGTCCGACAAGGCGCTCCAGTACCCCTCGCAGCTCTCGGGCGGGCAGAAGCAGCGCGTGGGCATCGCCCGTGCGCTCGCGAATCGGCCCGACGTGCTCATCAGCGATGAGGCCACGAGCGCCCTCGATCCGCAGACGACGGGCGAGGTGCTGGATCTGCTCCGCCGCGTGCACGCGGAGTACGGCATCACGATCCTCGTCGTCACCCACGAGATGGAGGTGATCCGCGACGTGTGCAACCGCGTCGCGGTCATGCAGGAAGGCCGCGTCGTCGAGCAGGGCAGCGTGTACGACGTGTTCGCGCACCCGCAGCACGCGACCTCGCGACGCTTCGTGTCCTCCGTGCTGCACCATCTGCCCTCGGCGGAGACGATCCGGCGCATCCGCACGGTGCACACCGGACGTCTCGTGCAGCTGCACATCGAGAACCGCGAGTCCAACGATCCCTTCCTCTCGCGCATCTCGCGCGCACACGACGTGGACGTGAACGTCGTCTACGGCGGCGTCGACGAGCTGCAGGCGCGGCTCTTCGGCAGCCTCACGGTCGAGCTGCTCGGCACCGACGACAACGTGGATCGCGCCCTCACGGACCTGCGGGATGCGGCCGTGGTCACCGAGCTGGAAGGAGCACGCTGATGGATGCCGCCTACCTGGACGCCCTGCTCCCCCGTGTCGGCCGGGCACTGTTCGAGACGCTCCTCATGGTGACGATCTCCTTCACCCTCGCCACGATCCTCGGACTCGGCCTGGGGCTGCTCCTGTACGCGACGCGGCCGGGCAATTTGCTCGCCAACCGGGTCGTGTTCGGCGGCCTGAACCTCGTCATCAACATCGTGCGGCCCGTGCCCTTCATCATCCTCGCCGTGTCGATCATCCCCCTCACCCGCTTCCTGATCGGCACGAGCATCGGGCCGCTCGCGGCCACCGTGCCGATCACGATCGTCGCCTCCATGGCCATCGCCCGCATCGTCGAGTCGAACCTCGTCGCCGTCGATCCGGGGTCCATCGAGGCGGCCGTGGCGATGGGGGCGAGCCCGGCCCGGGTGCTCTTCACGGTCGTGCTCCCCGAATCCCTCGGACCGCTGACACTGGGGCTGACCTACATCGTCGTCGCGCTCGTCGACACGACGGCCGTCGCCGGCGCGATCGGCGGCGGCGGGCTCGGCGACCTCGCACTCAAGTACGGCTATCAACGCTTCGACTGGTTCGTGGTGCTCGTGATCGTCGTCGTCCTGATCGTCCTCGTCCAGGCCGCCCAGCTGCTCGGCAACTGGGTCTCGCGAAAGGTGATGCACTGATGACCGACGCATGGGGCGAGCTGCTCGCGAGATGGCGCGCGGGCGCCGCGGAGCGGGAGCGCGAGCGGGATCTCCCGTTCGCGGCCGTCGACGAGCTGCGGGCGCAGCGCTTCGGCGCCCTCCGTCTGCCGCGGATCGTCGGCGGCGCTGAGGCGTCGCTGGTCGACGTGCTCGCGCGCGTCGTGGAGCTTGCCGAGGTCGACTCGAATCTCGCGCACATCTGGCGCGGGCACATCGCCTTCGTCGAGCAGCTCCGCTGGGACGGCTGGCACACGGACACGGCAACCCGCTGGCTTCCTCGTCTCGCGGCCGGAGAGGTCATGGGCAACGCGTTCAGCGAACGCCAGGAGACGGCGCAGCTGACAACGCGGCTCACGGACACCGGCCACGACGGCCTGCGGGTGACGGGCACCAAGCACTACACGACGGGCTCGCTGTACGCCGATTGGGTCCATGTGGCGGCCGTCGACGCCTCCGGCGAGCGCGTCGCCCTGGCGGTGCGCTCCGATGCGCCCGGGGTGAGCATCGTGGACGACTGGGACGGATTCGGGCAGCCTCTGACCGCCTCGGGTACGACGATCCTGGATGCGGTGGCGGTCGATCCCGGCGACGTGTTCCCTCTGGGCGGGCGGGACGAGGATCGCCACCGCGTCGTCGGGGGCGTCTATCAGCTGACCCTTCTGGCCGTGATCGCGGGGATCGCCCGCAGGGCGGTCGCCGACACGGTGGCCTTCGTGCGCCCGCGACGACGCACCTTCGGCTTCGCCGGCGAGACGCGGCCCGTCGACGACCCGCTTGTGCAGGTCGTCGTGGGTGAGATCAGCGCCGCCGCGTCCGCCGCACGGCGGATCGTGCTCAGCGTCGCGGCAGATCTGGACGCCGCCGCGGGGGCCCACGACGGCGCCGCGCTGCGCGACATCGAGCTGGAGGTGTACCGCGCGCAGCAGACGGTCATCGAGCTCGTGCTTGCCGCCACCAGCCGGCTGTTCGAGGTCGGCGGCGCGAGCGCGACGTCGCGCACGCTGGGCCTGGATCGGCACTGGCGCAATGTGCGCACGATCGCCTCCCACAATCCCGTTCTCCAGCGGGTGCGCGCGGTCGGCCGTTTCGAGCTGGACGGGACGATTCCCGCCTGGCAGGCGCCCGGCGCGCCGACCGGCGTCCCCGCGACGGGTTCGGTCGCATGAGCGTCGGATCGGCCGCCCTGGTGCGCGAGTTCGACGCGGTCTTCGACGCCGTCGGACAGGAAGCCGTCGCGCGAGAACGGGAGCGGCGGTTGCCGCACGCAGAAGTCGAGGCGCTGCGTGACGCCGGCTTCACCCGCGTGACTCTTCCCGTCGCGCTCGGCGGGCGCGGGGCGGGCCCGTCGCAGCTGTTCGAGCTGCTGGCGGAGCTCGCACGCCGCGATCCGAACCTCGCGCAGCTGCTGCGGTCGCACTTCGCGTTCGTCGACCGGACCCTGCTCTCACCGCCCGGGGCCCGCCGCGACCGCCTGCTGGCGCGGGTCGCCGGGGGAGCGATCCACGGGAACGCGACGTTCGAGCGGGGACCTGCCTCCGTCGGCCACGTCGCCACGGCGGTCACCCGCGACGCACGCGGCCTGCGCCTGGACGGGCGGAAGTTCTATTCGACCGGCACGCTGTTCGCCGACACGGTCGGCGTCCTCGCCGAGTACGAGGGCGAGCAGGTCAGCGTGATGCTCGACACCACGGCGAGCGGAGTCGAACGCGTCGACGACTGGCGGGGGTTCGGCCAGCGCCTGACGGGCAGCGGCACGACGATCTTCCGCGACGTGCGCATCGAGGAGGACGACATCATCGCCCGGGAGCAGGGGCGGGTGAGCCACGCCGGCGCTTTCGTGCAGCTCGTGCTGCTCGCGGCCGCCGCAGGGATCGGGCGCGCCGTGCTCGACGATGCGCGCACCTATGTCCGCACCCGCACGCGCGGATTCAGCCACGGGGTGGCCCGCAGGACGCAGGACGATCCGCTCGTGCAGGAGGTCGTCGGCGACATCGCCTCGGCCTCGTTCGCGGCCGACGCCGCGCTGGCCGCCGCATCCGCCGCTCTCGACGCCTCGACCGAGGCCGTGCTGTCCGGCGACGACGAACGGGCCCGCCCCGCGGTCGCTGCGGCGGATCGGGCCGTCACCGCGGCGCAGCTGGTGATCCTCCCCGCCGTCCTGGAGGCCGCGAACCGCCTGTTCGAGGTCGGCGGTGCGAGCGCGCTCGATGCCGACCGTGCTCTGGATCGCCACTGGCGCAACGCACGCACGCTCGCCTCGCACAACCCCTTACGGTTCAAAGCGCGCGCACTGGGCGCGCACGAGCTGACCGGCACGCCGCTCGCGTCCTGGTGGACGGTCGGAGAGACCTGAACCGGCCCGGCCGTTCTCGCCCGCCGCGTCCGCACCCGGCACGCGCCGACAGCGCCCGAGTAGCCGCCCCGCCCCGCCCGAGAACCTGACCGAGAGAGATCCATGCCCGAGCCCAAGAAGCTCATCCTCAACCTGTTCGAGATGAACACGGTCAGCCACATCACGCACGGACTCTGGCGTCTGCCCGGCAACAACCGGCACCGTCACGGCGAGATCGCCTACTGGCAGGAGCTCGCGCAGCTCGCCGAGGAGGGCGGGTTCGACGCGATCTTCCTGGCCGACGTCGTGGGCGCCTACGACGTGTTCCGCGACGGGCCCGAAACGGCCGTGCGCGAGGGACTGCAGATCCCCTCGCACGATCCCCTGCTCGTCGTGCCGCTCATGGCCGCGGTGACCCGCCGGCTGGGCTTCGGGGTGACCTTCTCGACGAGCTACGAACCGCCGTTCACCTTCGCCCGGCGCATGTCCACCCTCGACGCCCTGACGCGGGGGCGCGTGGGATGGAACATCGTCACGTCCTACCTGCCCAACGCCGCGCGCAACTTCGGCCTGGACGAGCAGATCCCGCACGACGAGCGGTACCGCATCGCCGACGAGTTCCTCTCGGTCGTCTACGCCCTGTGGGAGCGTTCGTGGGACGAGGGCGCCGTCGTCTTCGACGCAGAGGGCGCTCTCGTGACCGATCCGGCGAAGGTGCACTACATCGACCACGCCGGAGAGCACTTTCGCGTCGCGGGGCCGCACCTCGTCGAGCCGACGCCGCAGCGCACCCCGGTGCTGTTCCAGGCCACGGGTTCTCCCGCCGGGATCGCCCTCGCCGGCCGGCACGCCGAGGTGGTCTTCACCGGCGGAAAGAGCGCCGACGACTTTCGTCGCAACAGGTCCCGGATGCGAGAGGCCGCGGCCGCCGCGGGCCGTTCCCCTGACGATCTTCGCTTCCTCGTGCAGGCCGGCATCGTCGTGGGGCGGACCGAGGCGGAAGCGGCGCGGAAGTGGGACACCTACCGACAGTTCACGAGTCTCGACGGCATCCTCGCGCACGCCGGCGTGCCCCTGGACCTGACGGCCTTCGACGGGTCGCTGACCGTCCGGGAGGCGGCGGCGCTGGCGGATGCGGACGTCGACGGACTAGGTCTCGCACCGGAGCGGACGGTCGCCGACACCCTCGAGGGGTTCCGACGCAGCCGCGAGGACCGGTACTTCGTGGTGGGCACCCCCGGAGTCGTGGCCGACGAGATCGAACGGTGGCTCGACGAGGACGGCATCGACGGGATCAACCTGCGGCAGTACCACTCGTTCGACACGCTTCGCGACGTCGCAGAGCTCGTCGTCCCGGAGCTCCGCCGGCGCGGCCGACTCCGCGACGAGGAAGAGGCCAGCACCCTGCGCGAGCGTCTCTTCGGCGCCGGCCCCTACCTCCCCGACACCCACCCCGCCCGCCGCTGAACCACGACGCCCGGCTCCCGCCGGGGCGCCCCTCCCCTGCGGGAGCCGAAGCCTGCGCGCGAACCGGGGCATGCGTGTCTCAACCGTGCACGCGAAAGCGCCCACCCACGTGCACAAGCGAGACACGCGCACATCTGCCCGACGAGCCCAGACCTCCATGTCTCAACCGTTCACGGGAAAGCGCCCCTCCGCGTGCACAAGCGAGACACGCGCACATCTGCCCGACGAGCCCAGACCTCCATGTCTCAACCGTTCACGGGAAAGCGCCCCTCCGCGTGCACAAGTGAGACACGCAACGTCCCAGACACGCATCGGCAGAAGACACGCAGCGCCCCGGAGCACGCAACCGGCAGAGCACACACCCGTCGGCGCGAGAGGCGGAGCGGGCTCAGCGGGCGAAGACGTCGCCCCACGGCGTGGGACCGACGGCGATCGGCCGCCCAGGAGTGCGCGACCAGCGGCTCCAGCCACCGGGGAACACCCGCGCGTCGATGCCCGCCGCCGCGAGCGCGAGCGCGCTGTGGGCAGAAGCGATCCCCGAGCCGCATGTCAGGACGAGATCGGCGGATGCGTCTACACCCGCATCCGCGAGCGTCCGGTGCACCTCCGCGGCCGGGCGCAGTCGCCCGTCGGCCTGCATGTGGGCGAGGGTGGGCACGTTGATCGCGCCGGGGATGTGGCCGGCCGCGGGATCGGCGGTGGGAGCGACACCGCGGTAGTGCTGCGGCGCACGCGCGTCGATCAGGGCGCCGTACTGCGGTGCACCTGCGGCCGCCTCGATCGAAGCGATCCCCGGGTCGGCGTCGGCGAGCACGATGTTCCCGGGCTCCGGCCTCACATCCCCGCCCTCCAACAGGCCACCGGCTCCGATCCAGGCGCGGAGTCCCCCGTCCAGCACCCGTACGTCGACGCCCCGGCGGCGCAGCAGCCACCAGGCGCGAGCCGCCGCCACGCCGTCGTTGTCGTCGTAGGCCACGACGAGATCGCCCGCGTCCAGGCCCCACGCGCGCGCCGCATGCTCGAGGTCGGCGAGCGCGGGGAGCGGATGCCGGCCCTCCTCCGGGTGTCCCGGGCGCGAGAGCTCGCGCTCGAGATCGACGTAGACGGCGCCCGGCAGGTGTCCCGCGAGATAGGCGGGGCGTCCCTCCGGCAGATCGAGCCGCCAGCGCACGTCGAGCAGCCGCACCGGGCGCCGAGCATCGGCGAGTGCGCGGCGCAGCTCGTGGGTGTCGATGACGGGTGGCGACGTCATACCGCGAGCCTGCCCCGCCGGCATCCCGCGTTCACGGGGCGTCGCAACAGCGCGTCACCGGGCGTCATACCCCGTCACAGTCCCCCGCCCCCGTCTCGACGCGCGCACTGAATTGCGCACAATTGAATTGCGTGCAATGCTTTTCGCATGACGGAGACGAGCGGACCGGCGCTGGATCGGATGCTGTGCTTCTCGCTGTACTCGGCGAGCAGGGCGACGACCCAGGTGTACCGGCGCCTGCTCGAGCCGTGGCAGCTCACCTACCCGCAGTACCTCGTGCTCGTCGAGCTCTGGGACCGCGGGCCGCGCACGGTCAGCCAGCTGGGTGAGGGCCTCGGCCTGGATTCAGGCACCCTGTCGCCGCTTCTCAAGCGGCTCGAGAAGGCGGGCCTCGTCACCCGGACCCGCGAGGACGCGGACGGACGCGTCGTGACCGTCGCGCCGACCGAGCGCGGCACGGCCCTGCGCGCCGAGATGTCCGAGCTCCCGTCCCAGATGTGGAACTGCTACGGACTCGAGCCGGATGCGGCCCGCGCGCTGCTCACCGCCCTCCACTCGCTCACGGACACGTTGCACGCCGACGCCGACTGAGTTCCCCTCCCCCGAAGAATCAACGGAAGGTATCCCCCATGGACGTCCTCTACACCGCAGAAGCCCTCGCCACCGGAGGCGGCCGCAACGGCCACGTCACCACGAGCGACGGCATCCTCGACGCCGACGTGCGCGTCCCCAAGGAGATGGGCGGAGCGGGCGAGGCCCTGAACCCGGAGCTGCTGTTCGCCGCCGGCTACTCGGCCTGCTTCCACAGCGCGCTGCAGTCCGTCGCCCGGATGCAGAAGGTCGCCATCCACGACACGAGCGTCGGCGCCCGCGTCGGCATCGGCCCGAACGGCCAGGGCGGCTTCCAGCTGGCCGTCGAGCTGGAGGTCGTCATCCCGGATCTCCCCGCCGACCAGGCGCAGGCCCTCGCCGACGCGGCACACCAGGTCTGCCCGTATTCGAACGCCACCCGCGGCAACATCGAGGTCACGGTGCGAGTCGTCGAGGACTGACAGGCTCCTCAGAGATGGAGGCGGTACCCCATGCCGGTCTCGGTGAGCAGATGCACCGGGCGGGCGGGGTCCGCCTCCAGCTTCTTGCGCAGCTGCGACATGTAGAGGCGCAGGTACCCCGAATCGTTGACGTTCTCGCTCGCCCAGATCTCCTTCAGCAGGCTCTGGCGGGTCACCAGCGCACCGGGATGCCGCGCGAGGAACTCCAGCATCCGCCACTCCGTCGGCGTCAGATGCACCCGCGCGCCCGCACGAGTCACCGTCTTGGTCGCCAGATCCAGCTCGACGTCCCCGAAGCGCACGACGGGATCGTCGACGGATGCGGCGGCGCGCCGTCCGAGCGCGCGCAGCCGCGCCAGCAGCTCGTCGATCTGGAACGGCTTGGTCACGTAGTCGTCGGCGCCCGCATCCAGCGCGTCGACCTTGTCGGCGGAGCCGGTGCGTCCGGAGACCACGATGATGGGCGCCGTCGTCCACCCGCGCAGGGCTTCGATCACCTGCACGCCGTCGAGATGCGGCATGCCGAGATCGAGCAGCACGATGTCGGGGTGCGACTGCGCGGCCAGCGTGATCGCGGCCGCACCGTCGGCTGCGGCGACGACGTCGTAGCCGTGCGCGGCGAGCGTGATCCGCAGGGCCCGCACGAGCTGGGGATCATCGTCGGCGACCAGGATCTTCACGAGCCCATCCTCCCCTCGGATGCGGCATCCGCCGGCCACAGCGGCAGCGAGACGACCATGGTGAGGCCGCCGCCGGGGGTGTCCTCCGCGGTCAGCGTGCCGCCCATCCCCTCCGCGAAGCCGCGCGAGAGCGCGAGTCCGAGCCCGAGCCCGACCGTGTTGTCGGTGTCGCCCAGCCGCTGGAACGGCGCGAACATGTCGTCCCGCCGCTCGGCGGGTACGCCCGCACCTCGGTCGACGATGCGGATCTCGGCCCGCTCGGCGAGGCTGCTGGTCGCCACCCGCACCCGGGCGTCCGGCGGCGAGTGGCGCGCGGCGTTCGCGAGCACGTTCACGATGATCCGTTGCAGCAGCACGGGGTCGGCCGCGATCGCGGGCAGGGCCGGATCGAGCGCGAGCTCGACCCGGTCGGGACCGAGGCCCAGCTCATCGAGGGCGGCGAGGACCGAGCCTGCGGCATCCACCGGCGCGAGCGCGACGGCGAGCACACCGGCCTCCACGCGGCTCACGTCGAGCAGGTCGGTCACGAGCGTCGACAGGGTCGCGAGGCTCTCCTCGGCGGTGTCGAGCAGCTCGCGCCGATCGGAAGGGCTCATGTGCGCTCCGGCGGCCCGAAGGCCGCCGATGGCCGCGACCGCAGCGGCGAGCGGCCGGCGAAGGTCATGGCTGACCGCTGAGAGCAGGGCCGTGCGCACCTGATCGGTGGCGGCGAGCGCATCGACCTCTCGCGCCGCGGCCGACAGGTCGGTGTGCTCGAGGGCTGCGGCGAGCTGCGCGACGATCACTTCGAGCAGTCGCCGAGCCGACGCATCCGGATCGGGGCCGTGCAGCTCGAGGACCGCGTCGCCGACCGGGAGCGTCGTGAAGCCGCCGCCGCGCACCGGCTCGCCGTCGGTGGCGATGACCTCGCCGTCGGCGGCGATCAGGCGCACCCCTGCGAGCCCGAACGCCTCGCGCGTGCGGGTGATGAGGGCGGGCACCGCACTCTCGCCGCGCAGCACGGATCCGGCCACCGTGGCCAGCAGCTCCGACTCCGCGGCGGCTCGTTCGGCACGGCGGGTGCGTCGGGCGGCCTGGTCGACGATGTAGCTGACGAGGATCGCGATCACGACGTACAGCCCCAGGGCGAGCGCGTGCAACGGATGCGCGATCGACACGGTGAAGGTCGGCGCGACGAAGAGGAAGTCCAGCGTCAGCCCCGAGAGGACCGCCGCGAACAGCGCCGGCCAGATGCCGCCCACGAGCGCGACAACCACGACGAGCAGCTGGAAGGCGAGCACGTCGGAGGTGATCGACTCGTCGCTCCGGAAGGCGAACAGCGCGGCCGACAGCAGCGGACCCGCGGTCAGCGCGATCACGAAACCGAGGATGCGGCGCTTCACGCTCAGCGCTCCCCGCTGCACCGAGGGCAGCCGCATCCGTCCGCCGGCGGCGGCCGCGTGGCTCACGATGTGCACGTCGATGTCGCCCGAGAGCCGGATGACGGTGGCCCCGATCCCGGGTCCGGTGGCCGCCGCGGCCCACCGGGAACGGCGGCTGACGCCGATGACGAGCTGGCTCGCGTTCACGGAGCGGGCGAAGTCGACGAGGGCGCGCGGAACGTCGTCGCCGACGAGCTGGTGGTAGGTGCCGCCGAGGGATTCGACCAGCGCGCGCTGCTGTGCGAGCGCGCCGGGCGTCGCGCGACGCAGCCCCTCCGCGCTGGACACGTGCACGGCCAGCAGTTCACCGCCGGCCGAACGGGCCGCGATCCTGGCGCCTCGGCGGAGCAGCGTCTCCCCCTCGGGGCCCCCGGTGAGTGCGACGACCACCCGCTCGCGCGTCTGCCACGTGCCGCGGATGTCGTGCGCGCTCCGATAGTCCTTGAGCGCGCTGTCGACCTCGTCGGCGAGCCAGAGCAGCGCGAGCTCGCGCAGCGCGGTGAGGTTGCCGAGGCGGAAGTAGTTGGAGAGGGCCGCATCCACCCGTTCGGCGGGATAGACGAGCCCGGCCGACAGCCGGTCCCGCAGCGACTGCGGCGCGAGATCGACCACCTCGACCTGGTCGGCGCCGCGCACGACGGTGTCGGGCACGGTCTCGCGCTGCGCGACGCCGGTGATCTGCTCCACCACGTCGCCGAGCGAGGCGATGTGCTGCACGTTGACGGTGGTGATCACGTCGATGCCCGCGGCGAGCACCTCTTCGACGTCCTGCCAGCGCTTCTCGTTCCGCGATCCTGGGGCGTTCGTGTGGGCGAGCTCGTCGATGAGGGCGACGTCGGGATGCCGCGCGATGACCGCATCCACATCCATCTCCTCCAGCTCGACGCCCCGATGCGCCCACCGCCGCCTGGGGATCTGCGCGAGCGCCTCGGCCTGCTGCGCCGTGGCCGCCCGGCCGTGGGTCTCGACGACGGCGATGACGACGTCGAGACCCTCCTGGGCGAGTCTCGCGCCCTCCCGCAGCATCTGGAACGTCTTGCCGACGCCCGGCGCCGCGCCCAGCAGCACGCGCAGCCTCCCGCGCTTCATGCCCTCACCCTAATCTCCCCGGGTCGCCCGCCGATCTTCCCCACTCACGGTGAACCGCCGATTCGCCTGCCCCAGATCGAGCCGTGGCTGTCGATCTGGGGCAGGCGAGCAACGCCACTACCCGCTCACCTGTCACAGTTCGACTCGCAGGCGTCGATCTGGGACAGGCGAGCAAGGCCACCACAGGCGAGCAGGACCGCGGGGCGGGCGGGAACACGCATGCCCGCCTCACGGCGCCAGCGCGTCGAGGGCGAGGTTCAGCTCGAGCACGTTCACCCGCGGCTCGCCCAGGTAGCCGAGGTCGGGACCGGTCGTGTGCGCGGCCACGAGCGCGCGCACCTCGCCCTCGTCCAGTCCGCGCGCGCGGGCGACGCGGGCCACCTGCAGCGCCGCGTAGGCGGGGCTGATGTGCGGGTCGAGTCCGGACCCGGATGCGGTGAGCGCGTCGACCGGCACGGATGCGGGATCGACACCCTCGAGCTCGGCGACCGCCTGCCGGCGCTCGGCGATCGAGGCGAGCAGGTCGGGGTTCTCGGGACCCAGGTTGGACCCGGACGAGGCACTCGCGTCGTAGCCGTCGCCGGCGGCCGACGGCCGCGACTGGAAGTACTGCGGCAGAGCGGCGCCGTCGGCCTCAGTGAACGACTGGCCGATCAGGGCGCTGCCGACGACCGCGCCCGCGGCATCCGTGACGAGCGAGCCGTTCGCCTGCGCGGGCAGGGCGAGCTGGCCGACGCCCGTGATGAGCGCGGTGTAGCCGACGCCGAGGACGAGGGTCGCCGCGATCAGGGCGCGCACGGCGACGCCGGACTGGCGGAGGGCGGAACGAAGCGACATGGTGGCGTCTCCAGAGGGGCTCAGAAGCCCGGGATGAGGCTCACGACGAGGTCGATGAGCTTGATACCGAGGAACGGGGCGATCACGCCGCCCAGTCCGTAGATGAGGAGGTTGCGGCTCAGCACCTGCGATGCGGATGCGGGCCGGTAGGTCACGCCGCGCAGGGCGAGGGGGATGAGGAAGACGATCACGATCGCGTTGAAGATGATCGCGCTCGTGACGGCGGATGCGGGCGAGCTCAGCTGCATCACGTTCAGTGCGGCGAGGCCGGGGAAGACCCCCATGAACATCGCCGGGATGATCGCGAAGTACTTGGCGACGTCGTTCGCGAGCGAGAACGTGGTGAGGGCGCCGCGGGTGATGAGCAGCTGCTTGCCGATGCGGACGATGTCGATCAGCTTGGTGGGGTCGCTGTCGAGGTCGACCATGTTGCCGGCCTCCTTCGCCGCCGACGTCCCCGTGTTCATCGCGACACCCACATCCGCCTGCGCGAGAGCGGGCGCGTCGTTCGTGCCGTCACCGGTCATGGCGACGAGGTTCCCACCGGCCTGCTCCTTGCGGATGAGGGCCAGCTTGTCTTCGGGGGTGGCCTCGGCGAGATAGTCGTCGACACCGGCCTCGGCGGCGATCGCTCGCGCCGTCAGCGGGTTGTCGCCCGTGATCATCACGGTGCGGATGCCCATGGACCGCAGCTCGTCGAAGCGTTCGCGCAGCCCCTCTTTGACGATGTCCTTGAGGTGGATGACGCCCAGGATGCGGGTGCTGGCGGCATCCGCCACGGCGACGACGAGCGGAGTGCCGCCTGCGGTCGAGATCGCCTCCACCTCGCTGGTCAGCTGCGCCCTGGTGGCTGTGGCGATCACGCTCCCCTCAGACTCGACCCACGCGGTGACCGCCGAGGCCGCTCCCTTGCGGATGCGGGTGCCGTCGGCGAGGTCGAGGCCGCTCATCCGGGTCTGCGCGGTGAAGGGCACGACGACCGCTCCCTCGGGCTCGGTGGCGTCAATGCCCTGCGTGCGGGCGAGGTCGACGACCGACGTGCCCTCGGGCGTCGGGTCGGCGAGCGAGGAGAGGGCGGCGGTACGGGCCAGCTCCTGTGCGTCGACCTGCGGCAGCGCGACGAATGCGGTGGCACGACGGTTGCCGTACGTGATGGTGCCGGTCTTGTCCAGCAGCAGCGTCGTGACATCGCCCGCCGCCTCGACCGCGCGGCCGGACATCGCGAGCACGTTGCGCTGCACGAGGCGGTCCATGCCGGCGATGCCGATCGCGGACAGGAGCGCTCCGATCGTGGTCGGGATGAGACAGACCAGCAGCGCCACGAGAACCGGCACGGAGACGGGGGCCGCCGCGTAGGAGGCGATCGGGTTCAGCGTCAGGACGACGATCACGAAGACGATCGACAGGCTCGCGAGCAGGATGTTGAGGGCGATCTCATTGGGCGTCTTCTGGCGTGAGGCGCCCTCCACGAGCGCGATCATGCGGTCGACGAAGGTCTCGCCGGGCCGGGAGGTGATGCGCACGACGATGCGGTCGCTGAGCACCCGCGTGCCGCCGGTGACGGCGCTGCGGTCACCGCCGGATTCCCGCACCACCGGCGCGGATTCGCCCGTGATGGCCGACTCGTCGACCGTCGCGATCCCCCAGACGATGTCGCCGTCGCCGGGGATGAGCTCGCCCGCGGTGACGACGACGACATCGCCGAGGGTCAGCTCGCTCGATGCCACCTCGGTCGTCGCTGTCTTCTCCCCGGCACGGTCGCGCTCAGGATCGTAGGCCAGGAGGCGGCGGGCCATGGTGCTCGTGCGCGTCGAGCGCAGCGCCTGCGCCTGGGCCTTGCCGCGCCCCTCCGCGACGGCTTCGGCGAGGTTCGCGAAGATCACCGTGAGCCACAGCCACAGCGCGATGCCCCAGGTGAAGCCGAAGGGCACGGCCGAGCCGCCGGTGCTCTCGGGACCGCCCAGGAAAGGCTCCGCGATCGCGATGAGGGTCGTGAGAGCGGCGCCCACCCACACGAGGAACATGACCGGGTTGCGCCACAGCGCGGCCGGGTTGAGCTTGGCGAGCGCGCCGGGCAGAGCCTCGGCGAGCTGCGCGGCCCCGAAGGCGCGACGGCGGCCGTGCGCGCCGCCGGCGGCCTCGCTCTCGGTCGGGCGGGTGAGATCGGGGGATGCGGGAAGTCGGGACATGGTCACAGAAGCCCTTCCGCCAGGGGACCCAGCGTGAGAACGGGGAAATAGGTGAGTGCGGTGATGAGCACGCTCACGACCACGAGGAGGCCGACGAACTGCGGCCGGTGGGTCGGAAGGGTGCCGGACGTGCCGGGAACGCGCTCCTGCGCAGCGAGCGAGCCCGCGAGCGCCAGCACGAGCACGATCGGGACGAATCGCCCGAGCAGCATCACGACGCCGAGCGCGGTGTCCAGCCAGGGGGTGTTCGCGGTGAGACCCGCGAACGCGGAGCCGTTGTTGTTGGCCGCCGACGTGAACGCGTAGAGCACTTCGCTGAACCCGTGCAGGCCGGGATTGAGGATCGACGTGGACGCGACGTCGTCGCGCACGCCAGGCAGCGCGAAGCTCAGCGCGGTGGCGGAGAGCACGAGCACGGGGGTCACGAGGATGTACAGGCTCGCGAGCTTGATCTCGCCGGGGCCGATCTTCTTGCCGAGATACTCGGGGGTCCGGCCCACCAGCAGGCCACCGATGAAGACCGCGATCACGGCGAGGATCAGCATCCCGTAGAGGCCCGACCCGACACCGCCCGGCGCCACCTCGCCGAGCATCATGTTGATCATGGTCATGGCCCCGCCGCCGGCCGTGAAGGAATCGTGCATCGCGTCGACGGCACCCGTGGAGGTGACGGTCGTAGAGGTGGCGAACAGCGTGGAGGCCCAGATGCCGAACCTGGTCTCCTTGCCTTCCATCGCGCCGCCGGCGAGTTGCGGTGCACTGCCGAAGCCCTGCACCTCGAACCAGGTGAGCAGCGAGAGCGAGACCGCGAACAGAGTCCCCATCACCACGAGGATCGCGTAGCCCTGACGGTTGTCGCCGACCATGCGGCCGAAGGCGCGGGGCAGCGAGACGGGGATCACGAGCATCAGGAAGATCTCGAAGAGGTTGGTCCACGGCGTCGGGTTCTCGAACGGATGCGCCGAGTTGGCGTTGAAGAAGCCGCCGCCGTTGGTGCCCAGCTCCTTGATGGCCTCCTGCGAGGCCACGGGACCGCCGGGCAGGTTCTGCACCGCACCGCTGATGGTGTCGACGGGGGTGAAGCCCGCGACGTTCTGCACGACGCCGCCGATGATGAGCACGATCGCCGCGACGATCGCGAGGGGCAGCAGGATGCGGCCGACACCGCGGACCAGGTCGACCCAGAAGTTGCCGATCGTGCCGGATCCGCGCCGCGCGAAACCGCGCACCAGGGCTACCGCGACGGCGAGTCCGACGGCCGCCGAGAGGAAGTTCTGCACGGCCAGTCCCGCGAGCTGCACGGTGTAGCCGAGGGTGGCCTCGGGCGAGTACGACTGCCAGTTCGTGTTGGTGACGAAGGAGACGGCGGTGTTGAAGGCGAGCCCCTCCGGCACCGCGGGAAGCCCCAGTGCGTAGGGCAGGAACTGCTGCGTGCGCTGCAGGAGGTAGACCAGCAGCACACCGGCGGCGGAGAAGATGAGCACGCCGCGTGCGTAGGCCTGCCAGCTCTGCTCCGCCTCGGCGTCGACACCGATCACGCGGTAGACACCGCGTTCGATGCGGGCGTGCCGGGGCGAGGTGAAGACGAAGGCGATCAGGTCGCCGAGCGGCCGGTAGACGAGCCCCAGCGCCAGCAGCAGGGTCGCGATCTGGAGGATGCCGAAGGTGATCGATTCCGCATCCATCAGAACTTCTCCGGGCGCACGAGCGCGATCACGAGGTAGACGACGGCGGCGACGGCGAGGGCAGCGGCGACGAGGGAGATGACGATCATGCGCGCTCACTCCGGGTGGCGCCGGTCGGCCGGGTGGACGCGCGGTCGCCCGCCTGCAGGGCGTCGACCCCCTTCAGAACGAGGGCGACGAGCGCGAAGAGCGCGAGCGTCGCGAGGACGTAGACGAGATCGAGCACGGGGACTCTCCAGAGAACACGCCGCGCGGTCGGCGCGGGCGCCCCGCTCGGGGCACTCGTCGATCGAACGCCTCCGCGGGGGCGCTTCCCGCCGTCCTTACGGAATCCGAACGCCCACCATCCGGATCCTCACGTCCTCCTCATCCGGCCGCGTCGGGAACGACACACTCGGCATGACTTGCACTATCAGAACAATGGTGCAAAAATGCACATCATGGCCGAAAGTGCAGAATCGGGACGAGATCGCAAGCGCCGCCAGACGGAGGGCGCGCTCGTGTCCTTTGCACGCCGACTGACGGCGGAACACGGACTGGCGGGGTTCACCCTCGAGCAGCTGTGCGAGCAGGCAGGCGTCTCGCGCCGCACGTTCTTCAACTACTTCGCCTCGAAGGAGGACGCCGTACTGGGTTTCGGCCTGCACCGCGACGACAGCGCCGCCGAGCGCGCCTTCCTCGACGGGCGAACCGGCGCGGGGAGGCTCTCCCCCACCCTGCTCGACGACCTGGCCGAACTCGTCTCCGCACGGTGGGCGAGCATGGACGTCGCCCCGGAGAGCATCTCGGAACTGATCACCGCCGTGGAGCGCGAGCCCCGCCTCCTGCCGCGCCTGCTGGCGCACGCCGTGGAGATGGAGCGCTCGGACGCCCGGTTGATCGAGAAGCGCGAAGGCCTCGACCCCGGAGATCTCCGCGCGCGGCTCGCCGCCCAGATCATCGGCACCATCGCGCGGGACACCGCGGAGGCATTCCTCGGCTCCGGCCCGGGCGAGCCTCCGCCCACGCGGCGTGAGCCATCCGCCAGCTACGCCGACCTCTACGCCGAACGCCTCACCGCGGCGCGCGAGCTCTTCCTCACCCAGGACCTCCTCCCGAAAGGCCCCTCCGCATGACCTCGACCACCGCTCGGGCCGACGCCCCGCTGCTGCTGACCAAGCGCCGGATCTGGGTGATCTTCTCCGCCCTGATCGCCGGGATGCTGCTGTCCAGCCTGGATCAGACGATCGTGTCGACGGCCATGCCCACGATCGTCGGCCAGCTGGGCGGCGTCGAGCACCAGGTGTGGATCACGACGGCCTACATCCTGGCGACGACGATCGTCATGCCGGTCTACGGCAAGTTCGGCGATGTCCTGGGCCGACGCAGGCTCTTCCTCCTCGCGATCGCGATCTTCACGCTGGCCTCCGTCGGCTGCGCCTTCGCGAGCGACTTCTGGATGTTCGTGGCCTTCCGCGCCGTCCAGGGCCTCGGGGGCGGCGGGCTCATGATCCTTTCGCAGGCGATCATCGCCGACATCGTGCCGGCGAAGGAGCGCGGCAAGTACCTGGGACCGCTCGGAGCCGTCTTCGGCCTCTCGGCCGTCGCCGGCCCGCTCCTCGGCGGATTCTTCGTGGACCACCTCACCTGGCAGTGGGCGTTCTACATCAACATCCCCGTGGGCATCGCCGCGTTCGTCATCGGGCTCTTCGCGCTCCAGCTCCCCAACAAGCGCGCGACCAAGCCGATCGATTGGCTCGGCGTGCTGTTCCTGTCGGCGGCGACCACGTGCCTGATCATGTTCACCGACTTCGGCGGCGACCGCGAGGTGGGCTGGACCTCGCCCGTCACGTGGGCCTGGGGTGCGGGCATGGCCGTGGCGGTCGCGATGTTCGTGTTCGCCGAGTCGCGCGCGGCCGATCCGATCATGCCGCTGAGCCTGTTCCGCAATCCCATCTTCGTGAACGCCACCGCGATCGGCCTCGTGCTGGGCATCGGGATGTTCGCGGCCATCGGCTTCGTCCCGACGTTCCTCCAGATGTCCACGGGCACCTCGGCCGCGACCTCCGGGCTGCTCATGCTGCCGATGATGGTGGGACTGATGGGCACCTCGATCTTCTCCGGGATCGCGATCACCCGCTCGGGCCGCTACCGGCTGTTCCCCATCGTGGGGACGATCGTGACGGGCATCGCGATGACAGCCATGACGACCTTGACGGCCTCGACGCCCGTCTGGCTGATCTGCGTCTTCCTCTTCGTCTTCGGCGCCGGGCTCGGGCTGATCATGCAGGTCGTCGTGCTCGTGGTCCAGAACGCGGTACCGGCGGCGGAGCTGGGCACGGCGACCAGCTCGAACAACTACTTCCGCGAGGTCGGGGCGGCCCTGGGGACGGCCGTGTTCGGAGCGCTGTTCACGAGCCGACTGACGGAGAACCTCAACGGCGTGTTCACCGGCGCGGGCGCATCGGCATCGGATGCGGCCGCGGCGACCGCCACTATCGACCCGAGTGTCCTCGGCTCGCTGCCGGAGTCGGTGCGGACGGGTGTCGTCGACGCCTACGCCGACGCTCTGGCACCGGTGTTCTGGTATCTGCTGCCGTTCGTGGCCGTCGCCTTCGTCCTCTCGCTCTTCCTCAAGCAGATCCCGCTCTCCGACGTCTCCGGACTCGTGGCGCGCGGAGAGGCGATCGGCGGGGCCGAGGCCGAACGCCTCGAAGCGGAGCGTCAGTCGACCGCCACCCGTGACGCGGGACCCACCGTGCCCTAGGGTGTGGCGCATGATCATCGTCACGACGAACGACGTCCCCGGTCGCACGATCACCGAGGTGCACGGCGAGGTCTTCGGGCTCACCGTGCGCTCGCGCCATATCGGCTCGAACATCGGCGCCTCGTTCAAGGCCCTCGCCGGCGGCGAGCTCAAGGGTCTGCGCCTACGGTACGGCCGTGACGATCGCCTGATGCGTCAGATGACCGCGTCGGCGTAGGCCGCCGCCTCGAGCACCGCCTTGGCGTCGTCGAGGCGCGCGAAAACACCTCGGCAGGTGCCGAGCCCGTCGACGGCTTCGAAGCCGTTCGCCTTCTCGGTCACGGTGCCGACGAACGCGGACGCCGTGCTGGCGACGTGGAGACCGTCCTCGACCTGCACCCACAACGCCCGCGGAGCCGAGTCGGGCACCTGCTGGATCATCATGTGAGCTTCCACATCCGAGATTCTGCGCCGACCCTCCGACGCCCGAACGCCCCTGGCAGGGAAGGAGACGATCTGCTATCCACGGGATGCGGGAGGAGGCGACATGTCGGAGGACGCACGGGATGCCGTACCGGGTGACGGCCGCGACGAGAGCGAGAACGAACGGGCGGATCGCAACTGGGACGAGCTCATGCAGGAGCTACGCGTCATGCAGACCGGCACGCAGATCTTGACCGGGTTCCTGCTCGCCGTCGCCTTCCAGCCCCGCTTCGCCGACCTCGACGCGCTCCAGGTGGTTCTCTACATCACGCTCGTCGGGCTCGCAGGCCTGTCGACCCTTCTCGCCCTGGCGCCCGTCACCCTGCACCGGACCGTCTTCGCCCGCCGGATGAAGCCGGCTCTCGTCAGGGTCGCTGCGCGCATCGTCGCCATCGATCTCGCCGTCATCGCCCTGCTCAGCGTCGGCGTCACGGCCCTCATCGTGGATGTCACACTCGGCCGGACGGCAGGAGCAATCGCGCTGATCGTGGGCGCTGTCCTCGTCGTGGGGCTCTGGGTCGTGCTGCCCCGACGGTTCCGGCGCGAGCGCCACAGTAGTTAAGCTAGTTAAACGGAATTAGTTAAGCGCTTTCCTGGGGTTACCTTAGGGCAATGGGCCAATTGCTTTACGACGGCGGCAGCCAGTCTTTCGACATCGATGACCGGGCCCTCGCACATCTGCGCCTCGTCTTCATGAACAAACTGCGCCGCGGAGAGCCGTTCCTGCTGCACCTCGCCGACACGAGCGGCATCGGCACCCGCAGCCTCTGGGTGCATCCGGCCATCTCCCTGGTGTTCGCCTTCTACGGCAGCCGCAACCCCGCGCTCAACCGGGAATGGCTGGACGCCATGATGGCCGAGGCAAATGGCCCGCATGGCTTGACGCTGTCGCCCGAGCCGGCAGTCAGCGACACTCCGCATCGACAGCCTGCGTGATCTTCTCCATCAGCTGCACCACCGCGGCCGACACCTCCGGGTCGAGGTCCCCGACAGCCTGACGGATGCGGGCACCCACCGGGTCGAGGTCGTCGATGTCGGTATCCCGGTCGAACGGCACGACGAGCTTGCTGCGGCGATCATCGGGATTGGTGCGGAAGGTGACGAGCCCGCCGGCGTGGAGTTTGTCGAGGATGCCGCTGACCGCTGCGGGCGAGACGCCCAGATGCTCCGCGATGTCGCCGGGGGTGAGGTCCTCCCCCGCATCCGCGCGCTCCAGGATGAGACGCATGGCGGCGCGCGCGTTCTCGCTCGGACCGCAGGCGGTCTGACGGCGGCGGCTCAGACTCGCCTCGGCGAGCCTCAGGCGTTCGATCGCCGAGACCGCCGGGTCGATCTTGCGTTCCTCTGCCGTGCTGCCGGCCATGTCACTCCGCTCACAAGTTAACTACTAGTCTTTCTAGCAAACATCTTCGCCGACGGGAGAGACCACCACAACCCGGGCCCAGGAACGACGACGCGGTTTTGCGCAACCCCTCGGCGCCCCTCTATCGCCGCGCGCTATTCTGCCGGGATGTACATGCTGGACGGCGGCCCCCGAGCCGGTCAGCTCGTGGACGATCTCCCCGAAGGCTACGCGCTCGGAGACACCCGTTCCGCAGCTGCCGTCGTGCTCGTCGGCGACATCCCCGCTGCGCGCGCGTCGTGGCGCGACAGCTTCCCGCGATTGCGCGCGTTGCGCCGCCAAGACGGCTGAGCCCCCGCGGATCACGAGCGCTCCCCGCCCTTCGCGTCGACCAGCGAGAGGGGATCGGCGATGTCCTCGAGCGACTTGCCGGCCGCGCTGACGCCGAAGATGCCGCACACCACACCGCCGATCATCATCACGGCCGAACCGAGCACGTACCCCCAGAAGAGCGGGCCGCGGTCCGAGCCGTCTCCGATGAGGGCCCCGTACAGGGCGGGCGCTGCGGCTCCGACGAGCTGACCGATCGAGAAGACGTACGAGATCACCTGGCTGCGCAACTCCAGCGGGAAGATCTCGCTCACCGTCAGATAGGCCGCAGAAGCGCCGGCCGACGCGAAGAAGAACGACGCGCACCAGAAGATCGTGTGCGTCACCGCATCCAAGGCGCCGATGTGGAACAGGAACGCGCTGGCCAGCAGGATGAGGCCCGCCAGCACGTACGTGCCGAACAGCATCCGTCGTCGGCCCCACGTATCGAAGAAGTTTCCCAGCACGAGCGCGCCGGCGAGGTTGCCCAGGGCGAAGACGATGAAGTACTGCGACGCGGATGCGGGCGGCACGTCGTAGAAGTTCTCGAGCACGAGCGCGTAGGTGAAGAAGATCGCGTTGTACAGGAACGACTGCGTCACCATCATCGTCACCCCGACCAGGGTGCGCCGCGGGTACTGCCGGAAGAGCACCTTGGCGATCACCAGGAACGGCACACGCCCGTACTCCTTCACGACGATCGCCTTGCTCTCATCGACCGGCGGGATCTCCTTGCCCTCCTTGCGGATGCGCTCCTCGATCTCGTCGACGCCGCGCTCGGCTTCCGCCTCGCGTCCGTGCGTCATCTGCCAGCGCGGGCTCTCCGGGATGTGGCGGCGCAGCCAGATGATGAGGATGCCGAGCACGGGGCCCACGAAGAAGCTGAGCCGCCAGCCGAGGTCCTCCGCGAAGATGTCCTGGTTGAGGAAGAAGGAGCTGGCCACGGCGCCGAGGGCCGCGCCGCCCCAATAGGTGCCGTTGATGGCGATGTCGACGCGTCCGCGGTACTTCGCGGGGATGATCTCGTCGATGGCCGAGTTGATCGCCGCGTACTCTCCGCCGATGCCGGCACCGGCGACGAAACGCCAGATGTAGAAGAACCAGGGAGCGAAGGCGAGACCGGCGACAGCGCTGCCGACCAGGTAGATCGCGAGGGAGATGAGAAAGAGGTTCTTGCGCCCGAGCTTGTCGGTCAAGCGCCCGAACACGAGGGCGCCGGTGACCTGCCCCAACAGGTAGAAGGTGGCCGCCAGCCCCACCTCGAAGGATCCCATGCCGAGGGTGGCCGCGTAACCGGTGGCCGCGACGATCTGCACTTCGAGTCCGTCGAGGATCCAGGAGAAGCCGAGGCCGACCACGATCATCCAGTGGAATCTCGACCACGGCAGGCGATCCATGCGAGCGGGAACGAGGGACCTGATCTCGGTGGGCTGCAGCGACATGTCTCATTCCTTCCACAGGCGGCTCCGCTGCCCCCTGCCGCCGACCTTCCTACTCCCGCCCCGCGCTCCGCGGTCGAACCTTGACCCGGACGGCGCCGAGGAGTACGCGCATCGCCTACCGTCGAAGGATGAGCCCGCTCCTCGCATCCGTCACCGCCGCTGTCGACGGATGGCGCACCCGCGCCGGGGCAGAGGAGACCACGCGCGCGGACTTCGTCGAGGCGCTTCGCGACCACGGCCAGGCGGCCCTGGAGCGCTCGGGGCCGCCGACGCACGTCACGGCCAGCGCCCTCGTGTTAGACGAGGACGCCGAGCACGTCCTGCTGTGCTTCCACGGCAAGGGCCGGTTCTGGGTGCAGCCCGGCGGGCACCTCGAGGCGGGCGACACCTCCGTGGAGGGCGCTGCACTGCGCGAGCTGCAGGAGGAGACCGGCCTGTCCCCCGCGCTGCTCCACGCCATCGCGGTGGCGGATCTGGATCATCACGCGCTCGGCGGCGGCTTCGGCCGGTGCGCGTCGCACCTCGACATCGGCGTCATCGGCCGCGTCTCGGACCTGAACGCTCCCCTCGTCGTCAGCGACGAATCGGATGCGGTCGCCTGGTGGCCCGTGGCGGCGCTGCCGTCCGACTCGGCGCCGGGGCTCGCCGATCGCCTGGCCCGGGTGCTCGCGGCGCGCTGAGCGGCGCTACTGCGCGGGCTGCGCGAGGACCTCGGCGTCGACCGCGGTGCCGTTCAGCTCGAGGTAGAGCCGGGATTCCAAGACGGAGACCGTCGCGGTGTTGCGCCGTTCGAGAGCAGGGCGCGCGCCGTCGATGAAGCCGGGCGTGAAGCTGACCAGGCGGATCGCGTCACCCCGGTGGATCTTCTTGCCGTCCCACGAAGCGGCGACCTTCACCGGGTCACGATGGGTGTAGACGACGACCCGATCGGCGAGCTTGCTGCCGAAGTGCAAGCGCGCCGCATCCGGCGCCCCCACCTCGATCCACGCGGTGATCGCACCCGTCGCGTCACGCACGAGCACCGCGGGCTCCTCGGCCTGCGAGATCCCCTCACTGAAGGCGATGCCCTCCTCGTACTCCAGGCAGAACGCCAGCACCCGGGTCAGCATGAACGCGTCCGTCTCGGAGGGATGGCGGGCCGCTCGGAGCGTGAACTGCTCGTACACCCCGCGGTCCACATCCGACAGCGTCACATCGAACGTGTACATCGTCGCGCCGGCAGCCATAGCTCTCGAGCCTACGCGGCCGCCGCCACTCGCCGTGAGCGGCCGGCTCAGCGCCGACCGCGCCAGCGCACCGCGATCATGACGGCGATCGCACCCGCTGCGGCGCAGGTCGCGATCGGGGCCTCGGGAAGGAGCACGACCGCCGCTCCCGACCCCGCGGCCAGCACGATCGCGTCCAACGCCCACACGAGCCGCACGCCGGCCATCGGGTCGCCCATCGGGGTCGGCATCGGTGCGAGCAGCACCGGGGGCATCGGCCCCTTCAGCGCGCTCGCCAGCCGCAGGGCGAGCGTCATCAGCGCCTGGAGCGCCACCGCCGGCACGGGCGCCGCGCCGACCCCCGAGACCGCCCCAGCGAGCCCGGCCGCGAACGTCGCCAGGGCGATGGCGGCCACGAGCGGGAACAGGGCGTGCAACGCGACGAGCGACGCATCGGCAACACCGTAGAGCGGTACGTCGGCGGCAGCGCTCGCGGCGTGACGGATGCCGTCGGTCACCGGCCCGAGGCCCGCGAAGGAGAGGAGCCCGGCGACGGCGCCGAGCAGAAGCGTCGGCGTGCCGGGTACGAGCGCGAGCACCGCCAGGACACCGGCGAGCGCCAGTGCCACGACCCCGAGCGTGAGCCGCAGCGGTGTGCGCAAGGACCCGACGGCGTCCCGGCGCAGGATGACCGACCACAGCCGGCCGCGTGGAGCCAGGGCGGGCAGGCGTCGGCCGTGCGCGGGGCGGGCGCGATAGACGTCCGCCGCCTGGCCGAGATCCAGCCCGGCGGCCGATGCCTGCGCCGCATCCGCGCGCGCTGCCTGCGCGAGCAGCTCATCCGTGCGCAGCCGGTCCAGCAGCCACGGCGTGACCGCCGCGAGCGCGAGCGCGAGCGCCGTCAGCGGGATGAGGCCGCTCGTCCCGCCGCCGAGCGGGTACGCGGCGGCGACCCACCCCATGGGCGTCGCGATGCTCGCGGCGGGAACGGCGACCGACAGCACCCCGAGGCCGAGCACGAGGGCCGCTGCCGGGAGCGCGAGGCGCGGCAGTGCCTGCCCGAGCAGCCACGCGCAGACCGTCACCGCACCCGCCAGCGCGCCGGCCGCAGCGAAGCCTGCGACGGAGGCCGCGGACGCCATCCCGTTCGCCGCGAGACTCCCGCCGGCCAGCGCCGCCGCCACGGTCCCGAGTCCGATCGAGACGATCCCCGCGGCCAGCACCGGCCCGAGGAAGGCGCGCGAGCGGGGGATGGCGCTGGCACCGAGCGCGTAGCTCAGCGCGTGCGGGCGAAGGGCCGGGCCGCGCGAGGGTCCCCCCGCCAGCGCAGCGGCCCAGACCACCGACGCGGCCAGTGCGATCACGCGGGGCGCACGCGGGTCCGCGAACAGCGCGAGACCGCTGGGCCCTGCCGCACTCAGCCAGACCGCGCGCACGACCGGCGCCACCGCCACGAGGGCCACCAGCGCGAGCAGATAGACCGCGAAGGCCCGTTCCTTGCCGCTCCGGGCGCCTCGCTGCCGCCACAGTGCGACGGCGGTGCGCACGCTGCCGCTCACGCGACGCGCTCCAGATGCACCGTCTCGTCGGCGACGAGCTCCGCGAGCCGCGGATGGTGGGTCGCGACCACGAGAGTGATTCCCGCATCCCGCCGCGCCCGCAGCGCGGCGATGACCGCTTCCACGTGCTCGGGGTCGAGGCGCTGTTCGGGCTCGTCGAGGATCAGCACCTCGCAGGGACGCACGAGCACGAGCGCGAGGCCGAAGAGCTGGGCCTGCCCCGACGACAGCTCATGGGGGAACCGCTCGTGCAGCGTCTGCAAGCCGAGCTCGTCGAGCGCGGCACGCGCACGCGCATCGGCTTCCTCCGATGTGAACCACGTCACCGCGACAAGGCGGACGTGTTCGAGCACGGTGAGATCGGGCGCGAAGGGCGGCAGCCCGATCATCGCCGCGACCCGTCGGCGGAAGGTGCGGTCGCGCTGAGAGATGGCCGCCCCGGCGATGCGCGCCGAGCCGGCGGACGGTGCCTGTATGCCCGCAAGCACACGCAGGAGGGTCGTCTTCCCGGTTCCGTTGCCGCCCCGCACGGCCAGCGCCGTGCCCGCATCCACGCGCCGGGTGATCGTGTCGAGCAGCGTGACGTCACCGGATACGACGCGCACCGCATCGACCTCGATCATGCGGAAGTCTCCTCGGATGCCGGGGCGCGGCGACGCCGGGCAGCCGAGCGCGGAGGCGTGTGCCTCATGTGGTCGCGGACTCGCCCGAGAATGTCGGCGAGTGCATCGATGTCGCCGGCAGAGAGCCGCGCGAAGAGCAGATCCTCGAGGATCGCGATGTGCCCGGGGAAGACCCGTCCGAGCACGTCCCTGCCCTCCGCGGTCAGAGCGACCGCGACGCTGCGATCATCGTCGGGCGACGCCGATCGGGTGACGAGACCCCGCTTCTCCAGCACCTGGGCCTGGTACGTCAGGCCACTGCGGCTGTACACGACGCCGTCGGCGAGATCCGTCATCCGCAGCGAGCCCTCGGGGGCATCGCCGAGCGTCGCGAGCAGCTGGAACTGGACATAGCTCAGATCGCCCGCCTCCTTGAGCTGCTGCTCGACGGCATGACGCAGAAGGCTGCTGACCTCGATGAGACCGAAGTATGCGGCGAGCTGGACGGCGCTCGGACCCGTCGGCGATGAACCCATGCAGCGAGCGTAGCAGTGCTACCGATTCGAAACAGTTGCTTCGAATTCGAACCACTGCTATCGTCATCGTATGCTTCGAATCCGAAGCACTTACCTGAGGAGACAATCATGAAGGCAGTACGGTTCCACGAGACGGGCGGCCCCGAGGTGCTGCGCTACCAGGACGCACCGACGCCCGCGCCCGCCAGCGGACAGGTACGCATCCGCGTCGCCGGCGTCGCCTACAACCCGGCCGACGGCGGGATGCGCGGAGGCTTCCTCCCCATCCCCATCACGCTTCCGCACATCCCCGGGTACGACGTCGCGGGCATCGTCGACGCGCTGGGCGAGGGAGTCGATGATCTGGAGATCGGCGACAGCGTCATCGGGCTGATCCCCATGGAGTCGGACGGCGCGGCCGCCGAGTACGTGGTGGTGCCGGCCGCCGTCGTCACGAAGGCCCCGCTCACCACTCCGCTGGCGGATGCGGCGGGGCTTCCCTCGGTGGGACTCACCGCATCCCAGGCCCTCTTCGAGGGGGCAGGACTCAGCGCCGGCCAGCGCGTGCTCATCAACGGTGCCGGCGGGCCGGTCGGCGGCTACGCCGTCCAGCTCGCCCGGCGCGCGGGAGCGCACGTGATCGCCACCGCGAGCGGACGCAGCCGCAGCATGGTCGAGGCGGCCGGCGCGCATGAGATCGTGGACCACACCGTCACGAGGCTCGAGGACGCCGTGGCCGAGCCGGTCGACGTGCTGCTGAACCTCGCGCCCATCACGGCCGAGGGCTTCCAGGCCCTTGTGCCGCTGGTGCGCGACGGCGGCGTCGTGGTCTCGACCACGCCGACGGTGCCGACGCCCGGTGACGACGCGCGCGACGTCCGGGCGGTGACGATCTTCGTCCGCTCCGACGTCGACGAGCTCGCCCGCCTGGTCTCGCTCGTCGACCGCGGCGAGCTCCGCGTGGAGATCGCCGAACGTCTGCCGCTCGCGAACCTGCCGCGCGTGCATGAACGCGCCGAGGCGGGCGACGTGCACGGCAAGATCGTGTTCCTCCCGTCGGCAGGCGACTGAGTCCGGCCTACGCGAGCGCGCATCACTCGGCGGAGCGCACCCACCGCCGCCACTCGGCCTGAGGGCTGAATCCCGCAGCGGCCCAGAACGACTGCCCCAGCCCGTTCTGCTCCAGCACCATCGCGTCGAGCCGCCGCGCTCCCAGACGCGCGAGCCGGTTCTCCGCGCGACGAAGCAGCTCACCCGCGACCCCGCGGCCTCGCTGCTCAGGGTGGACGGCGAGGCGGTAGAGGTGCGCTCGCCATCCGTCCCAGCCGGAGATCAGCGTGCCGACGACGCGCTCCCGCTGCACGGCGACGTCGAGAGCCGTCGGGTCCCGGAGCACCAGCGTCTCCACCGTCGCGACATCGTCGGACGGACGAGCATCGTTCTCCGCCGCCTCTGCCCAGAACGCGAGGATGCGGGCGACATCCTCGACACGGGCCGGCCGGAAGACGAGGTCCTCGAGGTTTGCGCTCACACGGCGAGCGTAATCCCGTGACGGGACTCCATCGGCGTGCGCCGGGCTCAGTGATGGAAGCCGGAGCCGGTGGTGCGCTCGCGCGGCAGCGGGGCATCCAGCCGATCGAGAAAGTCCACCTCGGCGCGGATGTCGGCGATGAGCGATGCCGCGAGGTCCCGGCTGAGCCCGACCTTCACCACGATGCGCTGCAGCACCGTGTCGCTCATGTCGTCGGCCATCGGATAGGCCGGCACGAGCCATCCCTTCATTCGCAACCGGTCCGCCAGGTCGTACAGGTTCCAGACGTCCGTGTGGCCGGCCTTCAGGGTCCAGGCGAAGACCGGAATGGTGTCTCCGCGGCTCACGAGCTCGAACGGCCCCATGCGTCCGATCTCACCCGAGAGGAACTGCGCCACGTCGAGCGAGTTCTGCTGGACGGCCCGGTAGCCCTCGCGCCCGAGGCGGAGGAACTGGTAGTACTGCAGCAGCACCTGCGCGCCCGGGCGGGAGAAGTTGAGGGCGAGGGTGGGCATGTCGCCGCCGAGGTAGCTGACGTGGAACACGAGGCTCTCCGGCAGCACCGACGGATCCCGCCAGACGACCCAGCCGACACCGGGATAGACGAGTCCGTACTTGTGTCCCGAGGTGCTGATCGAGTTGACGCGCGCGATGCGGAAGTCCCAGTCCAGCTCGGGCTGGCAGAACGGGGCGATCATGGCGCCGGAGGCGCCGTCGACATGGATGCGGACGTCGAAGCCGGTGGCGGCCTCGATCTCGTCGAGCTTCGCCGCGATGGCGGCGACCGGGTCGTAGAGCCCGGTGAAGGTCTGTCCCAGCACCGCGACGACGCCGATCGTGTTCTCGTCGACGTACTGCTCCAGGCCTTCGCCGTCCAGCGTCAGGTGATCCGGGGAGACCGGCACGTACCTCGGTTCGATCTCCCAGTAGTTGCAGAACTTCTCCCACACCACCTGAACGGCAGCCGACATGACGAGGTTGGGCCGATCGGTCGGCCGGCCCTGGGCTCTGCGACGCTCCTGCCACAGCCGCTTGAGCGCGAGCCCGCCCAGCATGCAGGCCTCCGAGGAGCCGATCGTGGAGGTACCGATCGCGTCGGCGTCGCCCGGTGCGTGCCAGAGGTCCGCCAGCATCCGCCAGCACCGCTCCTCGATCTCGGCGGTCGCCGGGTACTCGTCCTTGTCGATCATGTTCTTGTCGAAGGCCTCGCGATACAGCCGCTGACCGTGGTCGTCCATCCACGTCGTGACGAACGTGGCGAGGTTCAGGCGCGAGTTGCCGTCGAGGATCGCCTCGTCATGCACGATCTGATACGCCGTCTCGGGCAGGCTCGGTCCTGCCGGGAGTCGATAGCGGTCGAACTCCGTGGCCTCCCCCGGCCGCACGAACACCGGATTGATACTCAACCGGTCCTCGCTTCCGGCGGGCGGACGGTGGGGACCTCGACGAGCGTTCATTGCTGCCTCCGGGCGTGTGTTCGCGTGCGCCCACACAATCACGACGGGCACGTCGAGGGCGAGGGATCTCAGCGGGTCGTCGGATCCGAGGCGTGCGCCGGTGCGAGCCGGTAAAGGACTTCGGGACGGCCGCGCTTGCCGTAGCGGTGGGCCCGATCGACGAGCCCCAGGTCGACGAGGTGCGTCAGATAGCGGTGCGCTGTCGCTCGCGACAGATCGCACGTGGCAGCGACGTCGGCGCCGGAGCGCGCGATGACGGGGTCGAGAGCTGCCGCCACCCGATCGAGCGTGGGCTGCGCAAGGCCCTTCGGCAGTGCGAGTGCGGCCGCGGGCGTCATGTCGGCGTGCGTCCCGGTGCGGATGCCTCCCGTCGCCAGCAGCCGGTCGATCTCGCCCTGGCTCAACGGACGCTCGCGCGCATCCTGCTGCGCCTGCTGACGACGTGTCCGGTACTGCTCGAGCTGGGCGCGCAGCGCCGATTCCGTGAAGGGCTTGATCAGGTATCCCACCACGTGCGCGGCGAGGGCCTGGCGTACGGTCGTCTGATCCTGCGACGAGCTGATGACGAGCACGTCCACTTCCGACCCGCCGATCGTGCGCAGACGGTGCAGCACCTCGATGCCGCTGATGTCGGGCAGTCGCATGTCGAGCAGGATGAGATCGACCGCGTCGACCTCGAAGCCCAGCGCCTCCCGCCCGCTCGCGGCCGTGCCGACAACCGTGAAGCCGCTCGTCGCTGCGACGAAGCCGCTGTGGAGCGCGCGGGCTCCCCTGTCGTCGTCGACGACGAGCACGCGGATGTTCCCGTTCACGGGCGCCTCGCCATCTCGAAGGAGAACCTGGCCCCGCCGAGCGTCGAGGCGCCGACTTCGATCGTTCCCCCTCGGGCGGTGACCAGGCGGCGCACCAGGTCGAGACCGATGCCTCGTCCGCCGCCGGAGGCATCCGGTTTCGAGGAGAACCCGAGGGCGAAGATCCGCGTCGCCTGGCGCGGGTCCACGCCCGGCCCGTCGTCCTCGACCGCCCCGACGAGCAGATCGCCGCGCTCGCGGAGCACGCAGCGGATGCGGGCGGCCCCCGCCTCCGCGGCGTTGCGACAGAGGTTGGTGAGGACGGTCACGACCTCGTCATCGATGTCGCGCGCGACGGCGATGTCGAACTCGACCTGCGCACCGTGGGCGAGCACGTCGGAACGCACGGCATGGACGGCGGCATCGCGCAGCGGCATACCCGCATCCCGTTCATCGTGCCGCGCACCCGATACGGGCACGAGATCCTCGATGTAGGCGAGCGCCTCGTCCGCGTCGCCTCGGGAGACGAGCCCGTGCAGGACGTGCAGGCGTGTCGTGAACTCGTGGGACTGCTCGCGAAGCGCCGCCGTCGTCCGCCCCATCTGCGCGTGCTCGAGTGCCAGCTCGTCGAGCCGGCGGAAGCGGCGCTCGACCGCCGCCGTGAGCGCGGAGCTGGCGAGCGTCGCGACGATGAGCGCCCCCACCGCCCAGGGCAGCAGAGCCCCCAAGGCCTGCTCGCGTTCGGCGGCGATGTCGGACTCGAGCACCCCGACCGCGACCATGCCCACCACGCGGTCTCCGTCGACGACCGGCACCTTCGCGCGCAGCGACGGCCCCGACGGGCCCGTCTCGGTACCGAGGAACGGGGTGCCCGCGAGCACCGAGGCGTTCGTGGTCGAGACCTGCACACCGCGCTCGGACGCGAGCGGATGCGTGATGCGCACGCCCTCGTCGTCCGTCACGACGACGTAGTAGACGCCCGCCGCGCGGGCGACCAGCTCCGCGATCGGCTGCAGCGCTGCCGTCGCCGGAGCGAGATCCGCCGCATCGGCGAGGTCGCCCGGCGTTCCCGCATCGGAGACGGATGCGACCGTCTGGCGGACCTCGCTCAGAGCGGCGAGGCTCGTGGCCACCTCCTGCACGCGCTCCGCCGTCGCGTCACGGATGCGGCTCTCCTGCAGCGCGAGGGCGACCGTCGTCGTGACCCCGAGAGCGGCGAGGGTGACGATCGAGGGCAGCACGAGCATGGCGAGCCGGACGGCGCGCTGCCGGTGCCCGAACGCCATCGTGCTCGCTTCCTCGCCGTGCGGCTCCGTCGCCGCGTGCGCGTTTATGGGAACAAATCGGCGCGACCGGCCCCGCCGGCTCGCGCGCTGCCATCCTAGGTCGATCTCGCGGCGACGACGATGTCCGCGCGAATGGAGCAACGATGACCACCCCCTCGGACGAGTCCGCCCCCCGGACGAAGACCACCACCAGAACCGTGATCGGCCGCGTGATCGGCGGTGTCGTGACCGCAGCCGCGGTCGGCATCGCCGCGTTCGGCTCGATCAGCTCGGCCGCCGCCGGACAGGAGATCAGCGCCTCGATGACCATCGTCGCCCCCGCCGCCGCCGGCGGCGGATGGGACGGGGTCGCGCGCGAGCTGCAGCAGGCGCAGAAGGCGAACGGGCTCGTCAACAACGTGCAGGTCGTCAACATGCCGGGAGCCGGCGGCACGATCGCCCTCGGCAACGTGTCGGTGCTGAACGGCCAGGCGAACAACCTGCTCGTCGGCGGCACGGGGCTGCTGGCCGCGACGATCCAGTTCAACTCCGCCGCGACCCTCGCCGACGTCACACCGTTGGCCGTCGTCGTCGAGGAGTACGACGTCATCGTCGTCCCCGCGGACTCCCCCTACGAGAGCCTCGACGACCTCGTCGCGGCGTGGCAGGAGAACCCCAAGGCGCTGCCCTGGACGGGCGGCGGCTCGTTCGACCAGCTCGTCGTGACCGACCTCGCCCTCGCCGCGGGGATCGACCCGGTCGAGACGACCTACATCTCGTCCGACGGCGGCGGCGAAGCGATCCAGGCGCTGCTCAACGGCACGGCGAAAGCCGCGGCGGGCGGATACCCCGACAACATCGACCAGATCGAGGCCGGACGCCTCCGTGCCCTCGCCCTCGTCGCCAAGGAGCCGGTCGAGGGGATCGACATCCCCACCGCGGCCGAGCAGGGCTACGACATCTCGCTCACCAACTGGCGCATGCTCGCCGCCCCCGCAGGGCTCACCGACGACGAGGTGGATCAGCTCACACAGCTCATCCTCGACTCCGTCGAGACCCCCCAATGGCAGGACGCCGTCGACCGCTACCGCTGGACCGAGCGCGTCATCACCGGGGACGAGCTCACCGGCTTCCTCGACGACGAGGAGTCCCGCATCCGCACGCTCTACGAGGAGATGGGCCTGTGACCTTCCCCGCCAATCCCACCGCCACCTCCGCCGTCCTCGGCGAGCGCCTGCGACTCGTCTCCGGGCCCGGCATCGCAGCGCTGCTGAAGGGCTTGACGATGCCCGTCATCGTGGCGGCGTTCGCCACGTACCTGCTGATCGGCATCCTGACGATGCGGGTGCCCGAGGGCGCCGCCTTCCCCGGGCCGCAGTTCTTCCCCGGCATCGTCACCGCCGGTCTCTACGTGTTCGCCGTCTCGCTCGCGATCACCGCGGTGCGGGAGGTCCGGGCGATGCCCGACCCGCTCACGGCGGAGCTGCTGGCGGCCGAGGCCGCCGACGACGATGCGTCACCACCGCGGCCGGTGCGCGTGGACGTCCGCTCGCTGGCGTGGGTGCTGGTGTCGTTCTTCGCTTTCGCGCTGCTGCTCGATCTGCTCGGCTGGCTCATCGCGGCGACCCTGCTCTTCTGGTGCATCGCCCGCGGATTCGGGGCGTCCAAGCCCATCCAGATGCTCGCGGTCGGCGCGACACTGAGCTCGCTCGCCTACATCGGATTCGACATGCTGCTCGGGATGCCGCTCCCGTCCGGCATCCTCGGGGGGTTCTGACATGGATGCTCTGCAACTTCTGGCACAGGGATTCGCGGGTGCGTTCACCCCGGAGAACCTGCTGTGGGTTCTGGTCGGCTGCCTCCTCGGCACGGCCGTGGGCGTCCTGCCCGGCCTCGGCTCCTCGATGGCCGTCGCGCTGCTGCTGCCGATCACGTTCTCGCTCGATCCCACCGCCGCCTTCATCATGTTCGCCGGCGTCTACTTCGGCGGGTTGTTCGGCGACTCGACCATGGGCATCCTCATGAACACTCCGGGGCAGGCCTCCGCCATCGCCTCCACGTTCGAGGGTCACAAGATGGCGCTGAACGGCCGAGCCGCCCAGGCCCTGGCCACAGCCGCCATCGGCGCCTTCATCGGCGGTTTCATCGCGTCGATCGTCGTGGTGTTCCTCGCCCCCGCTCTCGCGGACTTCTCGAGCAGGTTCGGTCCGGCGGAGTTCTTCGCCCTGGCCGTCTTCGCGTTCGCCGCGACGTCGTCCGTCGTCACGGACAACGTCATCAAGGGGCTGACGTCGCTGTTCATCGGGCTCGGCATCGCCGTGATCGGCATCGACGGGGTGTCGGGAGCACCGCGCTTCACGATGGAGTCGCCCCAGCTGTTCGACGGCATCTCGCTGGTCACCGTGACCGTCGCCATCCTCGCGCTCGGTGAGGTCATCTTCGTCGCGTGCCTCGCGCGCCACGACACAGCGAAGAAGATCATCAAGCCCACCGGTCGGCCGTGGCTCAGCCGGAAGGAGCTGAAGGAGGCGACGCCGGCGTGGCTGCGCGGCACGGCGATCGGCCTGCCGTTCGGCGTCGTGCCCGCGGGCGGATCCGAGATCCCGACATTCCTCGCCTACGGGTTGGAGAAGCGACTGGACGCTCGGCGCAAGAAGCCGCAGTTCGGGCACGGAGCCATCCGCGGCCTCGCCGCCCCGGAGGCGGCGGGAAACGCCACGACGGGCATGGCCATGGGCGCCCTGCTCGCCCTGGGTCTGCCGATCTCCGCGACGGCGGCGATCATGCTCGCGGCGTTCCGCCAGTACGGCCTGCAGCCCGGCCCGCTGCTCTTCGACCGCGCCCCCGAGCTCGTCTGGGCGCTTCTGGCGAGCTTCTTCATCGCGATGGTCGTGCTGCTGATCCTGAACCTGCCGTTCGCGATGCTGTGGGCGAAGCTGCTGCTGATCCCCCGCCCGTACCTGTACGCCGGCATCACGGTGTTCTGCGCGCTGGGCATCTACGCCACCTCCGGGTCGACGTTCGATCTGCTCATGCTGCTCGGCATCGGCATCCTGGGCTTCCTGATGCGGGCGATGGACTTCCCGCTCGCCCCGCTCATCATCGGGATGGTGCTGGGCCCGCTGGCCGAGACGAGCCTGCGGGATGCGGCGATGAGCGCGAACGGCGACTTCTCGGTGCTCGTGCACAGTCCGATCACCATCACGCTCTACGTGCTGCTGGCCGCGGTCCTGGTGTTCTCGGTCCGCGGGCGCATCGTCGCCCGGCGACGTGCACGCCGCGTAACCGCCGACGCGGAGAAGGAGCCGGTCGCGCGCTGACTCGCGGGGGAATCGGTGCATCTGGGCCGATTCCCCTATGGTGCGCACCTGTGGCGCTCGCGAGACTTCGGTTGCTCCCGCGGTGATGGGAGCCCCACACCGAAGGACCGCCATGCGACGCCGTCTCCTCCCCCTCGCCCTGATCGCCGCGGGGGCTCTCGCTCTCGTCGGCACTCCCGCGCACGCCGCCGAACCGTTGCGCACCGTCACGGGAGTGGCCGGCACCGCCGGCGGCGTCGAGCGTCTCGCGCTCTCCCCCGACGGGTCGACCGGTTACATCGTCGACGGCTCCTCCCGCGTCGCGATCTTCGACACCGCCACCAGCGCGGTCGTCGCGCACTCGGTCGACTTCACCGTCGAGGGCTTCGGCGTGCCCACGGATGTGGCGCTGAGCCCCGACGGCTCCGAGGTTGACGTCTCCACCACGACCGGTTGGATCGTGCGCCTGGACGCATCGGGCGCACTCGTCTCGCAGATCGCCCTGCCCGGAACCGCCCTGGGCGGGTTGTCGATCGCAGCGGCCGGTCAGACCGTCGTCGCAGCCCCCTCGGGGGCGGATCCCACCCGGATCCTCCGCTTCAACCTCGGCGTGAGCAGCGTGAGCGGCATCGACTTCGCTCCGGACACCCCCAGCACGCCGCGCCCGTCCGCCATCTCTGACATCGCCGTCGGCGTCGGCAACGGTTCGGACAACGACGTCCTCGTCGCGGGAGCCGCCGCGGGCACGGGCGTGCTGTACCTCTTCAACGATCCGTTCGCGCTCGGCGGGCAGGCTGCCTCGGTCATCCTCCCCGGCACGAGCGCCGCGGGGCGGATCGCGATGAACCCCGCGGGCACTCTCGCGGCGGTGACCGCGGGCAGTGCCGACCGTGTGTTCTTCGTCGACATCGACGCCGCATCCCCGACCTACGCGACCATCGTCGGCTCGGCCGGCGTGCCGCACGCCGCGACGGCGGCGAACTTCTCGCCCGACGGTGCGAACCTTTTCGTGGTGGGCGGGAACAGCGTGTCGACGCTCGACGTGGCGACCGGCGCCGTCAGCGAGACGACGGCGATCGATCTGACCGACGCGACCGACGTTCGTCCTCTCACCGAGCGGCGATCGCGCGTGGGTCGGCGACGGCGCCTCGGGCTCCGTGGGCCTGCTGTCTCGCGCCGCCGTCACGGCGGCCTCCGGCGCGACGGCGACCGTGGGTGCGGCGTTCGAGATCCTCGCGACCGCCGCCGCCTTCGACCTCGCACCCGCGTTCCAGGTCGCGCCGTCTCTGCCAGCGGGCCTTTCGCTCGATGCCGCCACCGGCAGGATCGCGGGGACCCCGATCGTCGCACAGCAGGCGCAGACGTATACGATCACCGCGTCCGCCTCAGATGGAACGGCCGTCACGACGACGATCACCCTGGCGGTCGCCGCGGCGCCCCAGCCGACTCCGTCGACGACGACCCCGCCGAGCGCTGCCCCCGGTTCCCCCGCACGACTGGCCGCGAGCGGCGCGGAGGATGCGTCAGGCGCGGCGTTCGCCGCTCTCACTGCCCTGCTGTGCGGAGCGGCTTTGCTCGTCGGACACGGCGTGCGGCGCCACCGCGCCCGCGGCTGAGCCCTCCGGCGCGAACGCGACCGTCGCGAGCGCCGCGCGCGACGGCAGCCCGAGCCGGCGCAGCGCCTCGCCCAGATGGTGCTCCACGGTCTTGACGCTGAGCCCGACGGATGCGGCGATCTCGGCGTTTCGGCCGCCCGCGGCGGCCAGTGCGGCGACCTGCCGCTGGCGGGGAGTCAGCAGTCCCAGGTCCAGTCCGCGCCGCGGCCCCAGCAGCGCAGCGGCCCGGCCGCGGGTCGGCGCTCCGGTGATGCGCAGGATGTCCTCGACGTGGCTCTGCACCGTGCGAGGGGAGAGATAGAGCACCTGCGCGATGGCCGCGTTCGTGTTCCCCTCGGCGAGGAGCACGGCGACCTCGCGCTGCTTCTCGGTCATGACCGACAGATCGCCGCGCGCACCCTCGACGTGCGGAGCGAGGTCGCGCCAGCGACGGGCGGCGAGCAGCCGGTGCCGTTCGTACCCGACGGCGTCCGCCTGGCGCGCGAGCCGCAGCAGCAGCTCCAGTGCCGCCGCCGGCTCCGCCTGCGCGAGAGCGACCGCCCGCACGAGCTCGCCGCGCAGCACCTCGGTCGCCGCGCCCGCCGCCTCGTCGATCCGCACGGACGCGGCAGCAAGCGCCTCCGCATCCGCCGCCTGCCCCTGCGACAGGGCCAGCGCTCCCCGCGCCCGCGTCAGCGAGGAGGCCGCGACGCGGTGGCGTGCCAACGCGCCGCTGCGGCGCAGGAGCACCCCGGCACGGTAGGTGTCACCGCGGGACAACGCCGCTTCGACGAGCACCTCCGTGGCGAACGCGCGGTCCCACACCTTGCAGCGGGACAGGTCGGCACCCGCTGCCGAGACGAGCAGCGCGGCCGCACGCTGCAACTGCCCGACGGCGCGGAAGCCCCAGGCGACGTAGAGCGAGGAGCCCACCGACAGGTAGTTCTCGTCGCGGCGGGTGCGAGCGATCACGGCGTCCGCGAGCGTGAAGAACCGCTCCCGATCGCCGGCGACGGCGGCGCCATAGCCCCCGATGGCCTGCAGGACGACGAGCGCGCGCTGCGGCACGATCGTCGCGCTGCGGAACAGGCCGGCAGCGATCGTGCGCACTTCGTCGCGTCGTCCGTGGAAGGCGGCGCTGCGTGCGGCGATCAGTTGCAGTGCCACGGCGGCGGGGTCGGCGCTCTCGGTGTCGCCCGTCACCACCTGCCCCGGGGCGAGCGGCGCGCCGCGGATCAGCGTGTCGGCGGCTTCGAAGCCACCCGAGCTCAGCGCAGCCTCCGCCAGGAGATACCGCGTCAGCAGGGCGCCCTCCCCCGGCTGCGACACCGCTCGGGCGACGGAGCCGGCCTCCACGCCGTGGTGTCGGCCGTGCTCTGTTCCCGCCATCGCGTCGGCGGTCAGCATCGCCGCGGATGCGAGGCGCGCGACGGGCACGGCGCACCCGGCGACGTCGTCCAGGGCGCGGCGGGCGTGCGCGGCGGCGTCGGGGAAGCGGCAGGCGATAACCGCCGCGATCGTGGCGGCGACCCGGTACAGGCCGCGATCCGCGCGGGCGGTCGCCGCATCCGAACGCGCCGACGCGTCAGCGAGCTCGGCGGCCGCGTCCCCGCCGAAGACGCGCAGCAGGACGCCCGTGACGAACCGCCATGCCTCGGCACTGCCGTCGACGTCGTCGTCCACGCCGCCCGCCCCTCTGCCGGCCGTTGCGCCGGTTCCGGGGGAATCGTGCCACGCAGCGAGCCCGACGCGATACGGCCAGGATGCGGAATCCGCCGAAACCCGTAGCCGCGGGGCTAGAAGCGGCTTGCGATCGTCTCGCCGAGAGCCGTCCAGAGGACCGGATCGGCGCCCGAGCCCCCGGGATCGATGTCGACGAGCAGGATCCCCGCATCTCCCTTCACGACGAGGATCGTGCCGATCGATGCGTCCGCCCACCCGCGGGTGATGCCGGGGACGGGCTGGGCATCCGCCCCCTGCGGATACAGCTCAGCGGGCAGGAACGCATCGGCGTCCGTCGTGTACTGGGCGATGGCGGTGTGCGTGTCGGCGTACGTCCAGGTGCACTGCTGCAGCCCCTGCTGTCCTTCCGAGGCGACGCCGTCGACCGCGTCGACGCCGAGCGCCGCGGCGATGTCGGGGGAGGGCACGAGCGTGCATGCATCGCCCGTGCCCGACCCCGCCTGCGGCGCCGGCGCCGAACCCGAATCAGCGTCCGCCGCGGCCGAGCTCCCCGCGGGCTCGGCGGTGTCCGTCGCGGCCTGCGAGCAGCCCGTGAGCGCGAGGGCTGCCGCGACCAGGACGAGCGGCTTGAGAGCTTTCACGCGGCGATCATGACAGTCGGCGGCGCACGGCGATACGCCCCGATGCGTGAACCCGCCGGATCCCGCAGTGCGCGGATCAGGTCACGGACGAGATCGCTGGGTACTCGCGGACGAAGCGATCGACGTCGGCGAGGTACGCCTCGCGCCGATCCGGCGGCAACCACGCCGCCCGGAACGAGGAGCGGGCCCAGGCCGCGACGTCCGCCGCCTGCGCCCCCACTCGATCCGCGAGCACGGCGTAGTTGTCGCCGGCATACCCTCCGAAGTAGGGCGGGTCGTCGGAGCTGATGGACACCGGGATGCCCTCACGCACCAACGCGACGATCTCGTCGGCCTTCATCGTCGCCGTCACGAACGAGTTCGAGAGCGGGCAGACGGTGAATCCGATGCCGCGCTCGCGGGCGAGTGCCAGCAGCGCGGCGTCCTCCACGACGTTCGTGCCGTGATCGATGCGATCCACCTGCAGCTCGACCAGCGCCTGCCGGATGTGCTCGTGCGTGTTCTCCTGGTCGATGTCGCAGTGCACCGTGACCCGCAGCCCGGCCTGCCGTGCGCGGGAGAAGACCTCGACGAACTCGACAGGCGGGTGGTCCTTCTCGTCTGAGTCGAGACCGACGCCGATCATCCAGTCGCGGTACGGCTCCGACTGCTCCCACGTGGCCAGCGCATCGTCGATGCCGCGGTCGCGGAGGAAGCACATGATCAGCTCCGCGCTGATACCGGTGCGCTCCCGTTCCGAGAGGATCGCCCGCCGATAGCCGCCGATCATCGTGCCGAAAGCGACGCCCCGGCTCGTGTGCAGCTGCGGGTCGAAGAAGATCTCGACGTGCCGCACCCCCTGGGCGTGCGCGCGGGCGAGGTACCCCTGGCAGAGATCGAAGTAGTCCTGCTCGGTCCGCAGCACCGCCATGTTCGGATAGTGCACGGCCAAGAAGGTCGGCAGGTCGTGGAACACGTAGCTCGCGCGGATCTCCTCCGTCGTCGACTCGGCGAGAGGAACACCGTTGCGCCGAGCGATCTCGAGCTTCATCTCCGGCTCCAATGTGCCGTCGATGTGGACGTGCAGCTCGGCCTTGGGGATGCGGCGGGCGAACTCCGCCAACGTCGGATCGATCATGCCGGCCACTCCTTCTGGTCCTCGTTTCTCGTCGCGGCGCCCCCCGCAGCCGTCGCGACCGGCGTCGCGACCGCGGAGGTGGCCCCGATCGCCAGGCGCATCATCCAGCCCACGACCTCTCCCACCTCGTCGCCCGAGAGGCCGAGGTCATCGTGAAGAACGACGTAGGAGGTGATGCTGTCGAGATAGTGGAGACCCGCCACCAACCGGCGCCGCTCAGCCTCCGTCGCGGCGGCGAACTCGGTCTCGACGGCATCCTGCAGCTGATGCAGCACCAGAGCGTTGAATCCTGTCATCGCGTCCCGACCGACAGACGACATGGCGATGGCGCGCGACAGGGCAGGTCGCCGATGCATCTCCCGGGCGGACCGGGCGAAGACGTCGGGCAGCTGGTGCACGCTCGCGAGCGGCTGGAACGGCAGCATCTCCTGCTCGTACCAGGCACCGAACGCCGACACGAGCTCGTCGCGCGATGCGAAGTGGCGGAACACGGTGCGCACGGAGACACCCGCCCTCGCGGCGACCTGTGACATCGAGAAGTCGCGGTCGGGATCGCTTTCCATGCACTCGGCCACGGCCAGAAGGATCGTCCGCCGCGTCTGCTCCGTGTACCGCTCCCGGATGGACGGCTGCTCACTCATGTCATGATCATGACATGAGTGCATTTCCGTGACGTTTCGGATCCCGCAGTGGCGTCCTCAGACCTCAGTGGCCCGCATCCGCGCGGGCGCCGCGCTTGGTCAGACGGGAGATTCCGGTGACGACGGCCACGATCGCGAGTCCGAGCGCGAGCCCGAAGACGGCGGACAGTGCCGTCTCCACGATCCACACCACGACGGGGCCGGCCGCCTCCACGAGATGCGTGACGGCGTGGACCAGGTGCTCGGGTCCGTCCCAGAGCGTCTCGGCCAGATTGCCCACGACCAGGTGACCGCCGACCCAGAGCATGGCGACGGTGCCGACGACGCTGATGACCCGGAACACGGTCGGCATCGACGCGACGACGCGCACACCGAAACGGCGGATGCGGCGGGCGTCGCTCTTCATGAGGCGCAGTCCGATGTCGTCGATCTTCACCAGTAGCGCGACCGCGCCGTAGACCAGGGCGGTCATGGCGAGCCCGATGACCAGAAGCGCGCCGAGGGTCATCCAGATGCCGAAGTCGGGGTCGAGGCTCGAGAGCGCGATCAGCATGATCTCGGTGCTGAGGATGAGGTCGGTGCGGACGGCACCGAACACGAGCTTCTTCTCGTCGCGGGGGGCGCCGTCATCCGCATCCTCGTGGTGCGCACCGAACCACTCGAGGACCTTCTCGGCGCCCTCGAAGCAGAGGAACCCGCCGCCCAGGATCAGCAGGAACGGCAGAACCCACGGCGCGAACGCGGTCAGCAGCAGCGCGATCGGGATGATGATGACGAACTTGTTGATGAGGCTGCCGAGCGCGATCTTCCACACCACCGGCAGCTCCCGCGCCGGCGTGATGCCCTGCACGTACTGCGGGGTGACGGCGGCGTCGTCGATCACGACGCCCGCGGTCTTCGCGCTCGCCTTGATGGCGGCGGTCAGGATGTCATCGACGACGGCGAGCAGGCCGACCGACATACGCACTCTCCCGGATGCGAGGGCCGCAGCCGAACGGCTGCAGGGGCGGATGCCCTCAGCGAGGATATCGGCCCCCGAAGGGGCGGGACCGCGGGTTGCGCGAATCGCGGCGCCGGATCACGCGCCGGCGCGCACCGGGCCCGTACTGCCGCGCATGATGAACTCGACGGGCGGCAGTTCGATCGGGGCGGGCTCCCGCCCCTCCACGAGGGAGATGAGCACCCGGGCGCTCGCCCGCCCCCACTGGATGACGTCCTGCCGGACGGTGGTCAACGGAGGCACCACATAGGGCGCGAGCGGGATGTCGTCGAAACCCACGACAGACAGGTCGGCGGGCACACGCAGACCACGATCGATCGCGGCCGACATCCCGGCGATCGCCATCAGGTCGTTCGCGTAGATGATCGCGGTGGGCGCCGCCGCCAGATCGAGCAGCTCATGTGTGGCCCTGGCCCCTGCCGCTCCGCGTGAAGTCGGCGACGACCGTGGGCCCCGGCTCGAGCCCGAGCTCAGCCATCTCGTCTTCCCATGCCCGGCGTCGCACCGCGGAATGGACGTAACGATCGGAGCCCCCGACGTGCGCGATGCGCCGGTGTCCGAGCGCATGAAGGTGACGCACGGCGCGACGCACACCCGCGGCGTCGTCGAGGCCGATGGGATCCGGACCCGCGCCGGAGGGCGCGTCCGGTCCGACGAGAACGTAGGGCAGACCGAGCTCTGCCAGCTCCACGGGCCGCTGGTCCCCGATCCGCAGATCACCGAGGAAGACTCCGTCCACGCGCGCCTCGTTGGCGAAGCTCGCGTACGCCGCGCGCTCGGTCTCCTCGCCGTCGACGACCTGCAGCACGAGAGCGTAGCCCTCGCCGGACAGCGTGCTCTCGACACCGGCGATGAACTGCGGGAAGAACGGGTCGGTGCTGAAGAGCTCCGGTTCACGCCGCACGATGTAACCGAGCGCCTGCGCCCGGCTGCGCGAGAGCGCGCGGGCACGGGCATCCGGCTTCCAGTTGAGGGCAGCGGCCGCATCAAGGATCCGCGCCCGCGCCTCCTCGCCCACACCGCCGCGACCGTTGAAGACGAAGGAGACCGCGCTCTTGGAGACACGAGCCATCGCGGCCACGTCTCCGATCGTGGCCTTGCGGGTCTCGCCCTTGCGCTTGCCCCGAGCGGGAGCAGCACCGGCGCTCGCACCGCTGGGAAGGGAAGGCTCGTTCTGCACCTCAGAATCATAGCGTCGTTTAGTCCGATTTAGTTGAATGCCGCCCCTCTCAATCCTCGCCATACCGCGGAATCATGCGCGATCTCCTCACGAGTTGATCTCGCGAACAAAAACCGGTTTACTCATGGGACGTGCACAGCACACCCGGGGTCGCGACGTCGCCGTCCCCGGAGCGAGACGAGGGAGTACGCGAGATGTCGCGACCAGGGCGAAAGGCCGGACAGCAGTGACTGCGCTCATGAGCCGACGCGACGGGTCGCCGCGCCGCCGCCGACGCCTCCAGCGGTGGCTGGGCGAGAACCCCCTCGGGATGCTGCTGAGCGCGCCGTACGTGGCGTTCGTCGTCGTGGTCTTCCTCGTGCCCTTCGGCTTCGGCATCTGGATGTCGTTCCACGACTTCTTCTTCACGGCGCCCGGCGTGCAGGTGCCCCAGCCATTCGTCGGCTTCGACAACTTCGCACAGGTGCTGGCCGACCCGCAGGTGCACCAGGCGTTCCTGAACCTGCTCGTGTTCCTCGTGATCAACGTGCCGCTGACCGTCGTACTCGGCCTGCTCCTGTCCAGCGGCCTGAACGCGGTCGTGCATTGGAAGGGCTTCTTCCGCGTCGCGTACTACATCCCCTACGTGACGGCGTCGGTGGCGACCATCGCCGTGTGGATCTTCCTCTTCAACGGCAACGGCGTGGTTAACACGCTGCTGGGCGAACTCGCACCCGACCCGACCTGGCTCGCCAACCCCGCGATCATCATGCCGCTGATCGCGGTCTACGTGACCTGGAAGAACCTCGGCTTCTACATCCTGCTGTACCTCGCGGCTCTCCAGAATGTGCCCCAGGAGCAGTACGAGGCGGCCCAGCTCGACGGCGCCGGCCGGTGGCAGCGCTTCCGCTCGGTGACCCTGCCCGGCGTGGCGCCGGTGACGTCGCTGGTCATCCTGTTGTCGATCATCACGACGGGGCAGATCTTCACCGAGCCCTACCTGCTCACCGGCGGCGGACCCAACGGCGCCTCCCTCACCCCCGCGCTGTTGATGTACCAGAAGGGCATCCAGCAGGGGCAGCCGGACATCGCGGCCGCGATCGGCATGATCCTCGTGCTGCTCGTGATGATCGTGTCGCTCGTGTCACGTCGCCTCACCGAGAGGAAGAACTGATGGCCTCGATCGCTCCGCGCACGCGTCGTGCGAAGGAACAGCCCCGCTCGGTCGGCGGCTCCCGCGCCCTCGCGGCGCTTCGCTTCGCCGCGCGTGGGCCTGGGGGCCCTCGCCGCGCTCGTGCCGTTCTACTACATGGTGCTCGGCGCACTGCAGCGCCAGCGCGACACGACCCTGTTCGGGCTGCTCCCCCTCCCCGGAAACCTGACGCTCGACAACTTCGTCGAGGTCAATGAGTCGATCAACCTGTTCCGGTCACTGCTGAACTCGCTGATCATGACGGCGGGCGTCGTGGGCTGCACGCTCGTGTTCGGGCTGCTCGTGGGCTATGCGCTGTCGGTGCTGCAGTTCCGCGGCCAGGGGCTGGTGTTCGCCCTCGTGCTGCTCGTGCAGGCCATTCCGTTCCAGCTGCTCATGATCCCGCTGTACGTGATGGTCGTGCGCTACTTCAACCTGGCCGACAGCTACCTGGGCATGATCCTCCCGTTCGCGATCAACTCCGTCGCCGTGCTGATCTTCCGGCAGTACTTCCTGCAGATCCCGAAGGAAATCTTCGACGCGGCGCGCATCGACGGAGCCGGTGAGCTGCGGATCCTCCGCTCGATCGCCGTACCGCTGGTTCGTCCCGCCGTGCTGACCGCGATGCTCGTCACCTTCATCGGGCCGTGGAACGAGTTCCTGTGGCCGTTCCTGGTCACGAAGGACGCCAACCTGCAGACCCTGGCGGTGAGCCTGGCGAACTTCTCGCAGTCGAACGGCTCCTTCCTCGCGAACCCGATGGGGGCGGTGCTCGCCGGTGCGTGCGTGCTCGCCGTTCCTGTCGTCGTGCTCTTCCTCGTCTTCCAGCGGCACTTCACCTCGGCCAACCTCGGTTCGGCCGTGAAGGGCTGATCGCCGCGGCACCCGCATCCTCGACCCGTCCCTCGACAAGGCAAGGCAGATGACCCAGACCGACGAACTCGAACCCGACGCCACCATCGCGTACGCACTGCGCCGGGTCGGCAACCTCATGGAAGCCGACACGAACGACCCCCACGAGGTGGAGGGCGTACTCAACCCCGGAACGGCGTGGGGCCCCGACGGCGAGCTCTACCTCTATCCGCGCATCGTCGCGGAGGGCAACGTCTCGCGCATCGCCCGGGCCCGCGTGGTGATCGAGGACGGTGTGCCCACGGGGGTCGAACGCCTCGGGGTGGTGCTGTCCCCCGACGAGGGCTGGGAGCACGGACGACAGAACGCGGGTGTCGAAGACCCTCGGATCACCTTCGTCGAGCCGCTGGGCATCCATGTGATGACGTACGTGGCGTACGGCCCGCTCGGACCCAAGTCCGCGATCGCCGTCTCGACGGACACGGTCACGTGGCGGCGGCTGGGTCCCATCCGCTTCGCCTATCAGCCCGAGCTCGACTCGGATCTGAACCTCTTCCCCAACAAGGACATCGTCTTCTTCCCCGAAGCGGTGCCGGGCCCGGACGGGCGTCCGTCGCTGGCGTTGCTGCACCGCCCCATGTGGGATCTGGACTGGCTGCGACCGGGCGAGGGCGCGCGGCCGCCGGCCGGCATCGCCGACGATCGCCCGTCGATCTGGATCGGCTATGTCGATCTCGACGCCGCGACGCGTGATGTCAACGCACTGACCCTGGTCGAGAACTCGTCGCAGATCGTCGCCCCCGAGGCCGCGTACGAGTCGGCCAAGATCGGTGCTGGCCCGTCTCCCCTGCGCGTTCCGGAGGGCTGGCTGCTTCTGCACCACGGTGTCTCCGGTGCGACGCCGCGCGGGTTCGAGCTGGCGCACGGGTCGAAGTACAGCGCCGGCGCGATCCTGCTGGATGCGGCCGACCCGCGCCGTGTGCTCGCGCGCACACCGGAGCCGCTACTCGCGCCCGAGACCGCAGAGGAGCTCTCGGGCACGCTCGGCAATGTCGTCTTCCCCACGGCGATCGAGAAGATCGGCGGGCGTTGGTTCGTGTTCTACGGCATGGCCGACTCCTCGATCGGCGTCGCCGAGTTGGAGCGTGCCGAAGGCTGAGCGCGACGGAGCGTTCGCACGGATGCGGCGGGGCTTCGGCCTCGCCGCATCCGTGTCTCATCAACTGCGCGCGGCGGGATCTTGGACGATCGAGCGTGAGGACGGTCGGCCTCGCGTCATCGCGCCTGACCCATCCGAGATGGCTTCCAGGTGGGTACCGCGCTACATCCCCTGTCCGCCCACGTACCCGTCCGGGGGTTCCGTGAGATCACCCATCTGCCTCGCCCGCCGGAAGGCTTCGGATGCTGAGTCCGTATCACCGAGTTCATGGTGGAGGAGGCCCAGGTTGAAGGCGGAGAAGCCGTCGCCTTGATCGGCGCCGCGGCGGTACGCGTCGATCGCGCCACGGTGGAGGCTCCTCAGCGAGCACTTTGATAACGCTTCGTCTTCTATGAACGCCCGGCTTGCTCAAAACCACGACGGATGGCCGGGTCCGAAGCCCCGGCCATCCGTCTGCATATCTCCGCTGGGTTCAGTCGCCTGCGCGGCGCCGGCGCCGGTCGAGCACGAGCGCACCGCCCAGAGTGAGGATGAGCAGTGCCGCCGCTGCCGTCCACGGCACCCAGGCGAGGTCGGCACCCGTGCTCGGGAGCGCTCCGTCCGCCGGGTTCTGCGGGTTCTGCGGATCCGTTCCACCACCGGCGGCAGCCTCGATCTGCACCGCCACGGAGGCGATGTCGACGCCGTCGCGCATCACGACGATCGTGTGCGCACCACCGGGGACGTCGGCGGGGATGTCCGCAGTGAGCGTGAACGCTCCGGCCGCATCCGCCGTGACGGTGCCGAGGTCCCGCGGGCTCGACCGCAGCTGCACGAGGTACTGCGCGCCAGGCGTGAACTCCGCGCCCGTCACCGTCACCTTGCCTCCGGCTCGCAGTCCGTCCGAGGCGGTCACGGTCGGCGTCCGATCTGACTGCTCGACGACCTCCACCGACACCGGTGTGGTCGCCGGCGACCAACCGGCCTCGTTCTGCGCGCGCACCGATACCGCGTACGTACCGGGGGCGAGCCCGTCGGCACGCCCGGTCAGCACGTCGCCGCCGACGGGGATCACGCGGTCACCGATCGTGAGCTCGTACGCCGAGACCGCGGCCCCGCCGTCGTCCTCCGGCGCCAGCCACGTCGCAATGACCGCGGAGCCTTCGGCAGCCGCCGTCAGCGAGGCGGGCGCGGAGGGCACCGTGACCTCGGGCTCCTGGCCGATCTCGACGAGGCCGTCCAGCGCGGCGCGCAGGGCCTCTGCCCTTTGGTCGATCACCGACTGCCCGATCCCGCTCGTGCGCAGCGCGTCCTTGGCCGCCTCGAGCGCGGGCAGCACCGGGCGCCAGCTGTCAGCGGTGTAGATGTTGCTGTCGAGCGCGTTTCCGCGGTCGACGAGCTCCTGCAGCGCGGCGGTGTCGACGGCGACGTTGACCGTGCACCAGCTGATCTCATCGCCCTTCGCGTGGGTGAGAAGCACTCGCGTCGAACCCGACTCCCCCGCCCGCAGGTCGAAGGCGACCGAGCCGTCCTGACCGACGCGCGGCGCGCCCTGGACACGGGCGACGGCCGCCTCCACCGGGTAGGCGATGAAGACGTCGTCGGCGTCGAGCGGGGCGATGGATGCGGTCACGGTGGCGATGTCGCCATGGGCCGCGCTCACGTCGGGCGAGGTGCACGAGAAGTTGTAGCCGCCGTACAGCTCGAACTCGAACAGCGAGATGCCGTACTTCGTCACCGGCAGACCGGCGACCCGCACGTAGCGCACCTCGGCGTCGGCGAAGTCCACCGTGTTCTTCAGCTCCGCCGAGGTCTTCTGCACTCGGGCCAGCTCCTGCCAGGTCTGACCGTCGAGCGAGCCCTCCAGCCGGAAGTCGTTCGAGGTCGCCGACTCCCACGTCAGCACCGCCTGGTTGACGGTCGTCGGCGTTTCCAGGTCGACCTGTAGCCAGCGCTCCGTCTTGTACGGGGCGTCCTCGCGGCGCGACGCCCAGCGGGTCGTCCCGATCCCGTCGGTGGCGAAGCGCGGCTCGAGCGTCGCGTTGTACGACGACTCCGCGGTCGTGGGCCGACCGAGCGCGAGGTTCTCCCGCCCGACGGGCGTCGTGGGCGCCGAGGCGATCGCGTCACCCTCGAACACCTCCATCTCCCAGATCGAGACGCCGTACTGCGTCGTGCTGCGCTGGATCGACTGCATCCGCACATAGCGGGCGTTCTCCTGCACCGCGATCACGTCGAGTCCGCCGTCGCTGCCGCCCGAGGGCGTCACATAGGCGTCGCGCCAGTTGTTCTGATCGTCGGACACCTGGATGCGGTACTGCTTCGCGTACGAGGCCTCCCACCAGAGCCGGACGGTGCCGATCGACTGCACCGAGCCGAGGTCCACCTGGGTCCACGCCGTGTCGGAGAGGTTGGCGCTCCAGCGGCTGGCCATGTTGCCGTCGGTGATGCTGCCGGCCGCGGACCCGCCCGACGCCGTCACCGATCGACCGAGCGCCAGGTTGCGACTGGCCTCGACCGACATCTCGGCGATCGAGTAGCCGCTCCCTCCGGCGCTCTCGAGCAGCAGCACCCGCAGGTAGGTCGCCGCGGTGGGCGGGAACTCGAGCGTCTCGGTGCCCCCTTCCGCGTTCTGCACGAAGCGCAGATCGCTCCAGTTGGCACCGTCCTGCGAGGTCTGCACGAGGTAGCGCGTGGCTGCCTCGGCGCCCCACTCGAGGGTCAGCCCCGTCACGAAGGCACCGGCGCCCAGATCCTTGGCCACCCACTGCACCCCGCCGTCCGCGGACGCCCAGGAGGTGGCGGCATCGCCGTCGCCGGCGAGCGCGGCGCCGCGCCCCTCGGCGGAGCTGCTCGCCGAATAGGCCGACGCCTGGGCGCCGTCGGTCGACGCCAAGGACGCCGTGACGGTCTTGCCCAGGTTCGGCCCCGACCCGAGAGCGAAGGTTCCGGCGTGCACCGCGTCCGGCCCCCGAAGGGTGACGGCCACGACGAGCCCCGGCTTGTCGGGGTTCGCGATGCTGACGACGGGCTCCGCACCGGACTCGTCGAGGATGACGATCGCGGGCTGATTGACCTCGAGCGTGCGTCCGTCGCCGAGATCGAGGGCGCCGGCCTGGAAGAACGTCGCCATCGTGCGCTGAAGACCCGCATGCTGCACGGCCTGCACGCTCGCGTCGTTCTGCAGGATGCGTACCGCCGGAGCGGCGGCGTAGCGCTCGACCTCAGCCGGGGATGCGGCGGGCAGCACGATGTACTCGTAGCCCGCGTCCGTCGGCTTCGTGCCGTGGTCGAAGTACAGGGTGAAGGCGTCGCGGCTCACCGCATCCTCGCCGACCCAGCTGCCGGTCTGCGCCTTGTTGGAGACGGTGACCGGCGCATCGGACGGGAAGACGTATCCGACCTCGTCGTTGTAGGCCCATGCCGGGTCGTCCACGACGACACCGTCCGCACCGTCGGCGACGGGCTTGCCGTCCACCGTCGCGTTGTCCTTGGCAGCGGCCTGGTTGACGACGCTGTGCACGGCCGCATCCGCCGTCGAACCGATGCCAGTTCCCAGCGCCACCATCTCGTCGTCGAAGAGGAAGGTGCTCTTCAGCCCCTTCGTCTTCGCGCGGTCGAGCGTGTAGACGTTCGCGCCGTAGTGCCCGTCCGAGACGCCGCCCGTGAAGCTGCCGCCGTTGCCGACGCGGCCGTTCGTTCCTCGCGTCTGCTCCTTCAAGTAGGGAGCCGTGACACCCGGGTAGTGGAACCAGTCGAAGGCGGGACCGAGGTCGAGGTACTCGCGGTTGTTCACCTGGATGGCGGTGGCCGCCGCCGAGTTCCAGAAGACCTCGTTGCCGACCTCGGGACGGAACGTGGAACGATACTCCGCGCCGACCGTGCGGCTGGAGTTCAGGCGGGTGAAGATGGCGTATTCATCGCGGATGTGGGAGGAGAACTCCGACCGCCAGAAGTACTTGTCGCCTGTGACGCCGTTGCCGGGGGTCTTGCCGCGGATGTTGTCGGCGAGTGCGCGGTACTGCGTGGCGTAGAGGGCATCGGTGCGCGCCATCTCGTCGAGCGGTTCGAGGAACTCCGATGCGTAGCTCGTGACGCCGTCGATCGTCTTGGGCGGCCGATAGCCCAGGTAGAGCATCCCCACCTCACCGCGGATCATCCAGCGCGTGCCGTTGATGATGTAGAACGCGATGTCGTCGAGCTGCGCGCGGGTGAAACCGAGGCTCGTTCCCCGCGCCGCATCCGCCCACAGCGCGACGTTGGTGAACAGCGCCATGCCGTAGCCCTCGCTGTAGAGCTGCGCTTCATGGGCCCAGAAGCTGGCGTCGGGCTGCACGGCCTCGTTGACGTTCCCGGAGTTGTCGACGGCGACCGTCGCGGCCATCGTGTCGAAGCCGGAGGCGATGTCCTCGAAGTTGCGCGAGGCGACCGCCTCGAACAGGTAGTTCGTCGTACGCCATGCACCGTTGGCACCGACCGGGTCGAGCTTTCCGGTGTTGTGCTTGAGGCTGGCGGCGAACGCCTCGTCGCTGAGGACTCCGCCGAGGAAGATCGAGATGCGCCCCATGGCCATGGACTCGCCGATCTCGGTCTCCCACCAGTTCTGGTTGCCGGGATCGACCGCATCCCAGTAGGTCAGGGCGCGGTCGACCGCGGTCACGAGAGCGGGATCCTCGAAGCCCTTCGCGTCGGCGTCGCGGTACGCGTAGGCCATCGCGAGCATCCGATACAACGCGATGTAGGCGGACCAGGTCGCGCCGTTCGCCGAGCTCGTACGGTCGGCGTAGTTCACGTCGGACCAGGAGCCGTCGGGGTTCTGGGAGGCGGCGTACTCCTGCGCTTCGGACACCCGCGCCAGGTAGATGCCGTTGGCGATGATGATCTCGTCGCCCTGCGCCAGGTAGTACTCCTGCAGACGCGACACGATCGTGTTGACGTCGTCGTCAGGGGTGGCTGCCGTCGCGGGCACGGTGGCGAGCCCCGTGAAGGCGAGCACCAGGGCGACGACGAGAGCCAGCGAGGCCCTGATTCTTCTCATGACGGGCTCCTTCGGCCGGTTGAGAGATGCGCGCATGCGTGCGCGAAGAGAGGATGCGGGCGCTGAGCCCGACGCGCCGTGCGTCGACGCGGACGAGAAGAGAAGGGCCGGGGAGCATCACGCTCCCCGGCCCCGCGTGATCAGCCCTGGGCTGCGAGCGAGTCGATCTTGTCGGCGGCGCTCTTCATCTGCTCGGCGAGATCGCCCTGGCCGGACTGCACCGCGGCACCCCAGGTGTCGCGGAAGGTCTGCCAGATCTCCGTCGCGTTGGCGATGTTCGGCACGTCGACCGTCAGCGGGACGGCCTGGGCGAAGGTCGCCAGCAGCGGGTTCGCGGCGAGGTAGTCGCCCGCCACCTCGGTGAGGTCGGTGCGGATCGGGAACTGACCGGTGGTCTCGAGCAGAGCCAGGTCGTTGTCGGCATCCATCGAGAACTTCGCGAAGTCCCACGCGGTCTGCTTGTTCTGGCACGAGGTGTAAAGACCGACGTTCTTCGAGTCACCGAACGTGTAGGTCTCTTCGAGCGTCTTGCCGTCGGCGGTCGGCAGCGGCACGACGCCGTACTCGACCTTGCCGTCGAACTGCGCGGCACCCCACGGGCCGGCGATGCCCATCGCGGCGACACCGTCGGCGAACGGGCCCGCCCAGGCGTCGCCGCTGTAAGCCTCCGCCGACGAGTAGCCGTCGGCGTACAGCGTCTTCCAGAACTCGAGCGTCTGCATGCCCGCTTCGCTCGTGAACGTCGCCGCACCGTCGGCCACCAGCTGCGTGCCGTCGGAGTTGGCGAGGTAGAACGGGTAGAAGTCGAACAGCGCGTTCGTGTAGTCGCCGGATGCCGGCGGGTACAGCGCGTAGTCGGCGGCGCCCGCATCCTTGATCGCCTTCGCGGCGGCGAGCACGTCGTCGTAGGTCGACAGCTTCGGCGCTTCGGCGTCGAGCCCCGCCTCGGCGAAGGCGGTCTTGTTGTAGTAGAGCATGAAGGGGTTGGCCTTCCACGGCACCTGGTACAGGTCGCCGTCGGGCGAACGGAAGCCGTCCGCCGCGTCGCCCGAGCGCTCGGCGATGAACGACTCGCCGTCGTCGAACGTCTTCGAGATGTTGACCAGGCCGCCCTGCTTCTGGAACGAGGGCACCGCGGCAGGTGCGGTGTTGTAGACGAGGCAGGCGGTGTTGCCCGCGGTGATCGCGGCCGAGATCGCATCCTCGGAGGACTTGCCGGCCGGGATGGCCTCCGCCGTCACCTGCTCGTCCGGGTGGTCGGCGTTCCACGCCTCGACGACAGCCTTGCCCCAGGCGATCTCCTGCTCGTTCGTCGAGTACCAGATCGTGATCGGGCCGGACGTGAGTTCTGTGCTCGCTGCGTCGCCACCCCCCGAGCTGCACGCTGCCAACGGAACGGCAACGGCGACGAGGGCGACAGCAGCGCTGATGGAACGCTTCATTGCGCGGACTCCTTCTCGCAATACTGCCCACGCCAGCCATTGCGTTTCTGTGATTCGGACCTTCGGAGAACGTCCACGCGCACGGGTCGCGCGTGGTCGCACTGATCCACGCCCGCGGGTGGCGCTCTCAGTCGTCTCGTTGAGTGGTTGCAGCCTTAGTAAACCGGTTCTTGCGTATAGCGTCAATACTCAAGGTCTTCTAACTTGTCATGTCACTAAATCGGTATATCTCGTGCATGCGCCTCACGAACGACCCAGAGCCAAGCCCACGTCATGCCGCCTTGCGAGCCTGGTGGCGCGCAACGCGGTTGCGATTGCCGCTCTGCATGTAGGTCCGCCGTGATCAGGCGGTGGCTGCGATCGGCTGCGCCGGCGTGCTCTTGACGGTGGTCTGGGTCAGCGCATCACCGCTTCGCCGCATCCGCGATCCTCGGTCGCTCGCACGCGAGTCCGTCAAGGCGGAAATGCTCGCAGTGCGTTGACTCAGCGAAGAGGGTGAGTCACCAGATCGTCCCGCCGCCGACGGAGATGCCGCCCCAGGTGAGCAGGATGAAGATGATCGCGAATACGACGGGCGCGATGCCCCGACCGCTGCGCGCGAGACCCTTCAGTAGGCCGATTACCGTGAACACGGCGGCGACGAGGGAAAGGCCACCACCGAGGATGAGTCCGATGAACAGCGGGATCGGCATGAGGATGAGACCGGCAAGACCGAACCAGAATCCAGCCCAGGCGCTCGGGTTGCGGCGACGTTCGACGGTGGAGGACACGGGTCCATTATGCGGGTCCCCCGCCGCGGGCGACAGGACGCGGCGTGGCTCTTAGTCAGCAGCCCACCGGAAGAGCGGCGCGGACAGCGAGGTGTCCTTTGCGAGGATGCGGCGATAGAGCCCGACCGCGTCCTGTGGACCCCACGGCTCGGAGAGCAGCCCGGAGACGTCGAGGCTTCCCTCACCGACCATGCGCAGGAAGGTGCGCGTGGCCGAGCGAGCGAGGTCCGGATCTGCGTTGACGTAGCCGCCGATCAGACGCAGACCCTTGACGAACACTGAACCGTAGTCGATCTCCATGGGTCCCGCATACCCTGTGGAGAGAACGACGGTGCCCCGCGGCTGCGCCGTCCGGATCGCGAGCGCTGTGCCGGCGGGGGCACCCGACAGGTCGACGGTGTGCCGATATGCGTCTTGATGGGAAGCAGTGCCGGCCTCGTCTCGCGGATCGATCGCCTCGTGCGCACCGACGGCCAGCGCCGCCTCCCTCCGCGCAGCGACGAGATCGAAGACGGTGACCCGCGACGCCCCTGCGGCGCGGGCGAACTGCACGGCGAGCTGACCTATCGGCCCCTGCCCGACAATGGCGACGGAGTCGGAAAGACGCACCTCGGCGAGCATGACGACCGAGCACGCCGCTTGACCGAGGAGGAAGAACGCGGCGGCCTCGCTGCTGAGTCCGTCGGGCACGACCTCGAGGTCCTCGGCCCGTGCGAGCGACAGCTCGGCATGCGCTCCGAGGGGACGACCGTCGCCATCGAAGCCTGCCACGACGCGCTGGCCGAGTTCCCACCCGGAGACGCCCTCCCCCACCGCGACGATACGTCCGACGCGTGAGTATCCGGGAACGAACGGGAATGTCACCCCCAGAACGCCGTGGGACGTCGGCCCGGCCAGCCAGCCCGCCTCGGTTCCGGGGCTGATCAGGCTGACGAGGTTTCGTATCAGCACCTGGCCAGGGCCTGGCGCGGGAACGGACACCTCACGCACATCGACCTGTCCGGGACCGGTCCAGACGACCGCGACGGCTCGGTGGGACATTCGGCGGCGCCTCTCGCTGTGCGGATCGGGCGAGCGCTGCGTTCTCGCGCACACCTTTCGGAGCAGCGTAGGCAGTGGCGGACCGCCATAGGAACCCGTCACGGGCGATGCCCGGCATGGGCGCGGCCGATGGCGATACCGGAGCATGCCCGCCACGCAGACGAGGGGGCGTCACAGCGGGAGTGCCGCAGCCTGCGTTCTGGATTCTGACAGTGTTGACTGCCGGTCGGCGGCACGGGTACGACATCATGCGGGAAGCATCGGATGCGTCCGAGGGCCGGGTGGAGCTGAAGGTCACGACCCTGTATGCGGCGCTGGAGCGACTGGAGCGTGAGGGGCTGATCGTCGCCGACGGCGAGGAGGTCGTGAACGGGCGGGCGCGCCGCTACTACCGGATCACCGATGCGGGCTCGGGCCGACTGGTCCAGGAGGTCGAGGTGCTGGAGCGTTCAGTGCGCGCCGCGCGGGAAGGGCTGACGCAGGTGCGGATCGCCACGCTGATGCCGACGTCGGCGGTGGCCGGATGACCGCGGAGCGGAGGCGGTTCGCCCGGCTGCTGCGCTGGTATCCGAAGGGCTGGCGGGAGCGCAACGGCGAGGTACTGCTCGGCGCGATGCTCGACGAGGCCGAGCGGCAGGGCCGCGACCGGCCGACCGGCGCCGAGCGGTGGTCGGCCATCGTGCACGGGCTGGGTGCGAGGCTGGACCGCAGGCTCGCGCTGGGCTGCGCCGTCGCCGCGCTGCTGTTGGCGGCGCTAGCCGGCATCGCCCTGGCAGGTCCGGCGCTGGAGTGGCTGCGGCCGATGCTGCCCGGCAACGCGGCACGCTGGGGACTCCCGGCGGTGAGCGCGGCGGTCTGCCCGGCGCTCGTCGCCGTCGCGGTAGTTGCGCTGGCACGGCACCGGGGCTGGCTCTCCGAGCCGCGTGCGGTGCTCGTGCTGGTGCTAGCGGTGCCGAGCTTCGCGCTCTCCGGGTTGGCGGCGGTGTCGTGGTCGGTCGGCTTCGACGCGGCGAACCGCGACGTGTCCGGCGGCTGGTTCGCCGACGCCTGGGCGTGGTTCGTCGCCGCAGGCTGGGCGTTGGGTGCGGCGGCGATTGCCGTGTTCCTGGTGGCGGCCATCGGTCGGACCCGGATGCACGCCGCGACCGCGGTCGGGCTCGCGCTGCTCGCCGGGGTGGTCACGGCGCCGATCATCGGGGTAAGCCTGCTGACCCCGTACACGGCGGCGATCGCCGCTGCCGGCGTCGCAGTCCTGACCCTCCTGCCGCTGCGGTCGGAGCGGGTCACGTCACCGACCGCCACTGCGATACCTACGAGCGGGACCATGACGGCGGGCAACCGGCGCCTGTCCCGCGCCTCAGCCTGGCTCGCCGCAGCGGGCGGCGCGGTCGGTGTCGCCTACGCGCTGACCGGCGCTCGCTGGTCGAGCGGCGCGGTGGACACGACGGCGGCGATGGGGCAGGGCATCACCCTCTCGCTCGTGTCGTCGCTGCCGCTGCTGGCCGGCGTCGGCATCGTGCTCGCCGCACGCTCGCGGCGTGCTCCCGCTCACACCTGGGGTCCGCTGCTGCTGCTCTCCGTGTCCTTCCTCGCGGTCGCCCTCGGCTACCTCGGCGCCCCCGCCTGGGATCGGATGGCACCCGCCCTTGCTGCGGCCTCGGTCCTCGGCGCTGCGGCGATCACATGGTGGGCGGCGACCCGACTGCGCGGGCCTGTCGCGGCCCGTGTCGTGATCGCCATTGTCATCGGCGTCGGCTATGCCGCGCTCCAGGGCATGCTCGTCGCGCCGCTGATGTCCTTCGCCCTGCCGCTGGTCGCAGCCGCCTTCGCCATCTGGGGAACGCGCAACTGCAGCGGTCACGTCCGCACTATCAGGCAGGGAGGGGACACCAGCTATGGAACCGCTCCGCAGGCCTGAGCACGGGCGGCCTCCGGCCGGGCGACGATGGGTGGCGAGCGTCGTCGCGGCAGGCGTCCTGACCTTGAGCGTCGCGGGGTGTCGGGGGGTTCCGCTGCCCTCGGGCGACCCTGACAGGGTGGACACGGTTTCCGTTGCGGACGGTGTGTGCGACGTCTCGTGGTGGCTGAGCCCTCTCGCCGATGGTGTTCCTAACGACGCTTGGCGGATCGCGGAGGAGCGTCTTGCTGCTGCCGAGGTGAGTCAGAGCCGCTGGGATGAGTGGCGCACGATCCTCGAATCGGACCCGGACATCGGCTGGACTTCTGAGGGTCTGCTCCAGGGACACGCCTACCGGGAAGCGGTGCGAGCGGAGGTCCGAGCCGCTCTGGAGGAAGCCGGATACCCCGACACCAACCGAGTCATCGAGGTCTACTCCGACATCTCCTGCTCCGAATAGCACGGGACATCGAGCCCACGAAGGACGCTTGAACCGCACCCTCGCCGCTTCGTCACGCCTGACCGGTCAGAGACCGCGAGCGTCACGCACCGGTCCCGTCCGACCGTGGCCGATCGACGGCTGGTAGTGGCCGAGCTGCGCGGCGCGTGCCTCGCGTGCGGCCTGGGCGCGCTCGGCCGTTTGCCGTTCGGCCTCGGTACGGGCGGTGAATTCACGGACGTACTGCACGGCTTCAGTGACGGGCAGCGCCTCGATCCGTTCGAGGTTGCGGCGGTCGCGCTCGGCCTGCGTCCTGAGCTTCGCGACGTGGGCGATGACACGGCTCGGGGTCGATCCGGCGAGGGCGCGCTGGCTCAGCGCGATCGACTCGCGTAGATGCCGGTCAATCATGCGGTCCTGCTCGCGGTGGGCCTGCTGCGCCTCCTGCCGCGTCTCAGTCGCGCGCGGGTCGGCGTCGGCCTGCTTCCCGGCGACCTTCTCCGCCCGCAGAGGTGCCGCTGGCGCAACTCAACGTCGAACGCTCGCACGCCGACCACTACGAGGAGAAGAACCCGAAGTCCTGGCGCGGCACCCGGCCGGTACCGCTGTCGCCGCGGGCGCTGGCGATCTTCCGACAGCACGCCGCGGGCAAGCAGCCCGACGACTACCTGTTCACCAACCAGCGGGGCGGGCAGCTCTCGGTCGGCGTTGTCCGCAAGTTCCCGCTCGGCTTCCGACGCCACGCTCTGCTCCACTACGCCGCGTCCACCTGGCTGCGGCTCGGCACCGCGGTCCACGAGGTCGCGGAGTACCTGGGCGACGAGGCGCGCACCGTCCTCGCGGTCTACGCGCACGTCCTCGGCGAAGGTCAGCGCCGCGACCATGTGCGGCGTCTGGCTGCCGCCGAGGAGTTCGGCCGAAAGCCGGGACACTCACGGGGCACTCGGCGGGGTCCGAGCCTCGGACGCTGACCCCGACGCCTCTCGGCGAGCCGGAAAAGACCGGATCTGACCGGGGATTCTCCGCGGAGACGGAGGGATTTGAACCCTCGGTCCCCTTACGGGGACTCCACCTTAGCAGGGTGGTGCACTAGGCCTGACTATGCGACGTCTCCAGTGGCGGCTTGCGCCGAACACACCCGTCCATCATAACGGGTCGGTTCGCCCCCGCCGAACAGGTCCCGGATACTCGATAGCGGATGCGGTGCGCACCGCATCCGGAAGGGCATGCGGTGGACCCGAAACACCTCGTCAGTTCTGCGGCGCTCGCGCTGCTGGCCGGTTTCGTCGACGGCTTCGCGTTCGTGATGCTCGGCGGTTTCTTCGTGTCGTTCATGAGCGGCAACACGACGCAGGCCTCTGCGGAGCTGACGGGCGGCGCGTGGGGCGCCGCGGGATACGCGGGACTGCTCGTAGCGGCCTTCGTCGCCGGGGGCGTGACGGGCACGGCCGTGTCGATCCGCGCACGGTCGCACGGCGTCATGACCCTCGTGGCGCTCACGCTGCTCGTGGCCGCGGTTCTGGCCGGGACAGGTCACGTGCTGGCGGCGGGCCCGGTCCTCGCGGCCGCGATGGGCGCCACGAACGCCGTGCACTCCCGCGACGGCGCCGCCCCCTTCGGCATCACGTACATGACGGGGCAGCTCATGAAGCTCGCCGAGAACATCGTCGTCGCCTTCCGCGGCGGCGACCGGCGCGCATGGATGCGGCACCTCGCTCTGTGGATCGCGATCGCGATCGGCGCGATCGGAGGCGCCGCCGCAGCACGCCTCGTCGGCCCCGTCGCGCTCTGGCTTCCCGCCGCCGCCGCCACCGCCACGGCAGCCGTTCTGGTCCTGCGCCGACGAACCCCGTCAGCGACGTCCAGCCAGTGAGGAAGGACAATCAGACCATGATCGAATTCCGACCGGCGGAACCGACTGATGCGGCGAGCATGGCCGAGGTGCAGAACGCCATCCACCGCGCCGGCCTTCGCGCCGACCCGGTCGACGTCGCCTTCGTCCAGGAGCGCTACCTCCGCCCCGAGCACCGGATCGCCTGCACGGTCGCCGTAGAAGACGACCGCATCCTCGGGTTCCAGTCACTCAAGCGGGCATCGCCGGGCAACCCGTACGACGTCCCCGAGGACTGGGGCATCATCGGCACCCACATCCATCCCGAGGCCGGGCGCCGGGGCATAGGACGGAGCCTGTTCGCCGTGTCGCTGGCAGCGGCGCGGTCAGCGGGCGTGCGACATCTCGACGCGAGTATCGGCGCCGACAACGCCCCGGCACTGGCCTATTACTCCGCGATGGGCTTCACGCCGTACCGCGACCGCGAAGGCGTCATCCCGCACCGCTTCGACCTCTGAGCGCTACTTCTGCGGAACGGTGCAGGTCACCTGGCTGGCGTTCTGACCCGAGATCGACGACGGCAGCTCGACGGCCGCCTCGGGGGGGAGCGCCTCGACGCCCTCGGTCGCCGCGGGCGCGGGAGTGGTCGCGGCCGGGTCGGGAACGGCCGTGTCGGGCACCTCCCCCGTCACCTCCACGCCGAACCCACCGCTGGCTTCGCCGGTGAGCTGCAGCGGGCGGTTCTCGCGGAGGGCCGCGAACAGCGAGTCGGCGGCGCCGGAGATCGGAACGAGCCCGTCTCCGGAGTAGGCCGCCGGATACTGTACGAAGACGATGTCCTCGAACGGGACGTCCTTCAGCGCCATCGCGATCTGTGCCATGCGGGTTGGGTTCGCGAGCTGCTTGTCGAGCACGAGCTGCTTCTCGCGCACCTGCGTCATCGCGACGTTCGCGAAGTTCAAGAGCTTGCCCGCGTCGCCGAGCACGGCATCGCTCTGCATCTTTCGCACCAGCGACGACATGAACTGCTGCTGGTTCGAGATGCGACCGAGGTCAGAGCCGTCGCCGATGCCGTGGCGGATGCGCAGAAACTGCAGCGCCTGCACGCCCTGCAGCGTGTGCGTCCCTGCCGTCAGAACGAGACCCGTGTGCCGGTCGGAGATGTCGCCCTGCACACAGACGTCGACACCTCCGACGGCGTCCGAGAGGTTGATCACACCGGTCCAACGGATCGCCGCGGCGAACTGGATGTCCTCGCCGGTGAGCTCCTCGACGGTGCGCACCGTGCACCCGAGACCGCCGTACATGTACGAAGCATTGATCTTCTCGGTGCCACCGCCGACCGTGTTGCCGTCGGCGTCCTCGCACTCGGCGATCGGCACGTAGGTGTCGCGCGGGAACGAGACGACCGTCACCCGACGCGGCTCGTCGCTGATGTGCACCAGCATCGTGACGTCGTTGCGCTCACCGCCGTCGTCGTCCATACCGCACCGCGGGAACAGGGCGACATCCTGACCTTCGCACGCATCTGTACCCACGAGAAGCAGGTTGACGCCGCCCTCGATCTCGCCGAGCCCCGGCGGCAGCGGGGGATCTCCCTCGTTCCCAATCTCGACCGAGTTGCCACCGATGGTCGCCGCCGCATCCCACACGTGGAAACCCACGACCCCGGCAGCCGAGGCGATGCCGACCACGACGGCTACGGCGAGGAGGGACAACGCCTGCACGAGAGGATGCGGAGACCGCAGCCGTCCGTGGCGGGCGACCGGCACCCGGCGGGAGCGCCGCTTCGGCATCAGCGAAGATTTCCGTTCGAGCACGTTTCCTCAGCGGCGGTCTGCCCCGCGATGGAGGACGGCAGCTCGACGCTGTCGGTGGGGGTCGTGGGCTGCGCCACGTCGGCGGACTGGGTCGGCGCGGGGGTTGTCGGGTCGGCGGGAGCGTCGGTCGGATCGGCGACGATCGTGCCCTCACCCTGGCTCGTCGAGCCGGTCAGCACGAGCTGCTGGTTGGCCTCGAGCGCGGCGAACAAGGTGTCGGCAGCGTTCTTGTTCGGCACCACGCGGTTCGCATCGGCCGGGTCGGCGAGGGTGGGGTACTGAACGAAGACGATCTCGTTGAACGGCACCTCCTTGACGGCGAGCGCGATCTGCACGAGCGTCATGGGATTCGTGAGGCTCTGGCTCGGCGTGACGTTCTCGACGCCGACGGTAGCGAGCTTGTAGAGCGTGGCGGGATCGCTCAGCACACCCTCGCCGACGAGCTTGCGCGCGAGCCGCGACATGTACTGCTGCTGGTTGGAGATGCGACCGAGGTCGCCGCCGTTCCCGACGCCGTGCCGCGTCCGGAGGAATTGCAGAGCGTCCCAGCCCTGCACGTTGCGCGTGCCCGCGGGCCAGTCGATGCCCGTGTAGGGGTCGCGGATGCCGTTGGCGATGCAGACGTCCACGCCGCCGATGGCGTCGGTGATCTGGATGACGCCGCCGAACGTGACGGATGCGGCGAACGGAATGTTCTGCCCGGTCAGCTCGGAGATCGTCTTCACCGCGCAGCTGAGGCCCCCGTAGGAGAAGGTCGAGTTCAACTGCTGCTTGCTCATAGCAGACGTCGTCGAGCCGTCCGGCCGGGTGCAGGAGGGGATCGGGATCATGAGGTCCCGCGGGAAGGAGATGACCGTCACGCGGCGGGGGTTGTCCGAGATGTGGAGCAGGAGGTTGACGTCGTTGAGGTCGCCCTCGGAGTCGGCGCCCGTGCACCGGTCGCCGAAGAGTGCGGCGTAGTCGGGCTCGCAGGCGTCGGTGCCGGCGAGGAAGAGGTTCACTCCGCCCTCGATCGCACCGATGTCCGGGGGCACCGCGCTCTGGCCCTCGAGCGCGACCGCATCCTCGTTCAGATTGGTCGCGAAGCTCCAGACGTTGTACCCCACGATGCCGATTCCGGCGACGAGAACGACGGCGAGGGAGACCGCGACGAGTTTGAAGAACTGTGCGACGGGATGCGGCGAGCGCAATCGGCCGTGGCGCGCCACCGTCTGGCGGCGCCCGCTTCGGGTCGGGCTCACGCGGGTCCTCTCGTACACAGAAACGGCAGGTGCGGCAGGACGTGCGCGCACTGCTCCCCGTAGATCGTCGCCCATCCTACGAGCCGAGACCTGAGAACGACGTGCGGATCGCCTGGGCGCGCTCAGCGAGGCGCGCGCGGAAGCGTCAGGCGCACGCTCGTCCCACGCCCGAACTGCGACCGCAGCGACACCTCGCCGTGGTGCCGGAGCACCACGACGCGTACGAGCGAGAGGCCGAGCCCCGTGCCCTCCACCCCGCGCGCGTCCTGAGCGCGCCACAGCTCGTCCCAGACGAACGGCAGGTCCTCGGCGCGGATGCCCCACCCGGTGTCGGCGACTTCGATGACGACGGCATCCGTCTCCTCCGTGCCGCGCACCTCGATGCGCGCACCGTCGCCGGAGTACTTCGCGGCGTTCAGCAGCAGGTTGCGCACGGCGACGGCCAGCAGGTCCGGGTCTCCCGTCACCGGCGGCAGGGGCCACGGGACGGTCGGCAGCACGGTCTCCACGCGGCGATCGACACCACGGGCGGCGAGTTCGTCGCGCAGCGCCGCCGCCTCCTCTTCGACGATGACGGTCAGATCCACCCGCGACGCCTCGATCGGCCGTGTCTCCAGCGACGACAGTGCCCGCAGCTGAGTGACGACGCCGCTCAGCCGCGCCGCCTGCGCCGAAGCGATCGCGAGGTTTCCCGGCGGGGTCTGCTCGCCCGCGGCGAGAGCCGAGCGGATGGCGGTCACCGGATTCTTGAGCTCGTGGTCGAGGCGGCGCAGGAACCGCCGGTGCGCGTCGCGTTCTGCGACGGCGCCCTCGCCGCGCGCCGCTGCGAGCGCCGCGTCGCGTCGGCGCGCGCGTACCGGACCGACGATCAGGAGAAGGACGAGCACGATCGACATGAGCGCCCCCGCCACGATGAGCACGGTGGCCAGCGGCATCCGCAGCACGAGGGAGCCGTTGCCGCCCGCGACTGCGAGCACGACGGCGATGAGCACGGCGACGGCGAGCGGAGCGACCACCAGTGCCGGCCGCACTGCCCTCATGACGCGCTCACCGGGGCACAGAATCGGTAGCCCGCACCGGGCAGCGTCTCGATCCAGCGCGGCTGCTGCGCGTCGTCGCCCAGCGCGCGTCGCAGCTCCGCGATGCGGTGGTCGACGGCGCGGGTGGTGACGGCGAACTCGAAGCCCCACAGGGTCTCGAGCAGGTGCTCCCTCGTGTGCACCTCGTCCGGGTGCGACATGAGGTACTCGAGCAGGGTGAGCGCCTTCGGCGTCAGCTCGATCGCCGCACCGTCCCGCTGCGCCCGTCGCGCGACGCGATCGAGGCGCAGTCCGTCGCTCACGAGCTGCGAGGAGGCCGTCAACGGTCTTCCGCCGCCGGCGGTGCGGCGCAGCACGGCACGGATGCGGGCGACGAGCTCCGGCGGGTCGAAGGGCTTGCCGAGATAGTCGTCGGCGCCCTCCTCCAGCGCCGCGGTGCGCTCGAACGATGCATCCACCTTCGTCAGCATGATGACCGGGGTCCACGCATCCGCGCGGCGAAGGCTCCGCACGAGTTCACGGCCGTCCATGCGCGGCATGAGCACGTCGGAGACGACGATGTGCGGGGCGAAGGCGGCGTGCGCGGCGAGGGCGCTCTCACCGTCGGCTTCCACCCGTACGTCGAATCCGCTGCGTTCGAGGAAGGGGGCGAGGGTGGAGGTGATGGCCTCCTCGTCGTCTACGAGCAGTACGCGGGTGCGCGCCTCGTCGCTCATGAGGCAGTCACCGCCCAGATGCCGATGCCGAACGCCGCGAGGATGAGAAGGGCGATCGCGGCGATCGTGAGGTAGCCGATCACCAGCCCCGCGATCGCGAAGCCCGCTCCGGCCGCGTTGCTGCGCCGGATGCGGGAGAGCGCGACGTGCCCGAAGATCACCGCGAGCAGGTTGAACCCGAGCAGCGCGAGCACGAAGGACGTGATGGCGAGCCCGTCGGTGGGACGGGTGACGTAGACGTACTGCTGCGGGGGCTGGGACATGCTGGTCATCCTCCGGTCGTGGCGCGTGCCGTGTTGGCGACGCCGGTATCGGTCACGTCTGCGGTGCCGCTCTCCCACCGCACGTCGTTGCCGCTGCCGCCCAACCGCGCGGTGTCGACGGATGCAGCCTGCACCTGGTTGGCCGCCCCGGTGATCTCGAGCGTGCCGATGCGATCGGCCAGCACGACAGCGCCGCTCGCGGCGACGGTCACGAGGGCGCACTCCCCCGTGATCGACACCGTCGCACCCGCCTGCGAGACGACGACCTCCCCCGAGGCGCAGGAGGTCTGCTGCGCCACGTCGGCGTAGCGTGCACGCAGGTCGTCGGATGCGGCGGACGGAGGCGTCGAGACGCTCGGCTCCTGCTCCTGCTCCTTCGACGCAGATGCCGCCGGGGCCGGCGTCGACGACGGAGCGGGATCGGCCGCGGGAGCGCCGGGCGCCTCGTAGGCGACAGAGCATCCGGTCAGGAGCAGCACGAGGGCGGCGAGCGTGATCGGGAGCGTGTTCTTCATCTTCACGTCCGCTCAGAAGGCCGGGATGAAGATCTCGACGCGGCGGTTGAGCTGGCGTCCGGCGGGGTTGTCGACGCCGTCGATCTCGTTCGCGGCGACGGGCGCGCTCTCGCCGTATCCGACCGCGCTGAGCGACGCCGTGACACCGCGGTCCTTGAGGGCCGCGACCACGGATGCGGCGCGACGTTCGGACAGTTCGAGGTTGTAGCCGTCGGAGCCGATCGCATCCGTGTGTCCGCCGATCTCGGCGGATGGCACGTCGAGATCCGTCATCGCGGCCGCCAGCTCATCGAGCACGCCCGCCGCATCCGCCCGGATCTCGGAACGGTCGAAGTCGAACAGCACGCCATCACTGAGCGTGATGGTCGTGCCGCAGGACGCGAGCGGCGCGAGCGTGCCGAGGGGCGGGAAGACCCCGACCGGCGCGACGGCGGGAAGCGCGTCCACCTCGACGGGCTCGCCGTTGACCGCGCCCGTGCCGTCGCCGTAGTTGCGGATGTCCAGGCCCGTCGCGACGTAAGAACCGGACCCGTCGCCGTAGTTGTGGATCTCGACGTCGGCGTCACGGTACATCGCGGAGCCGTCGCCGTAGTTCCAGTGCTCGACGCCGTTGCCGGTGCGCGAGGCGGACCCGTCGCCGTAGACGTTCGCCGTCACGCCGTCGACCGTGAAGCTGCCGGAGCCGTCGCCGTAGTTGTGGATCTCGATGCCGTCGGCGATGTACGAGCCCGACCCGTCGCCGTAGACGTTCGCCGTCACGCCGTCGACCGTGAAGCTGCCGGAGCCGTCGCCGTAGTTGTGCACCGTGCCGTCGGGTCCGGTGAAGGTTCCCGACCCGTCGCCGTACAGCAGCACCGAGCCCTGGGCGGTCGCACGCTCGGTCACGTCGCCGCACGCGGCGGGGCGCACCTCGATTCCGGGCCGCGGCCCGATCTCGCGGTCCACCTGAATAGCGAAGCCGCCGAGCGAGCTGTCGAGCAGGGACAGGTCGGGCATCGTGAACAGCGGAACCGGAGGAACCTCGCCGGGCGCGAAGCCCGCGACGGCGGGGACGACCGGCGCTGACGGCGAGCCCGGCGTCGTCGCAGCGACCGGGACGACGGGACGCGGGTCGGCGGCGCAGCCGGCGACGAGGACGCCCACGGTCGCGACGAGGGCCAGGATGCGGGGGACGGTGCTGCTCATGAAACGACCGTACCGAGCGGGCCTCGTCCGTCGGTCGCAGGGCCGTCGCACCTGTGTATCGATCCCGCGACACGGCCGCGATCATCCCCGAGGATGACGCGGATGGTGCTCCAGGCCGACGACATCGCCGCATCCGCCGACGAGGCTCGAAGACATGCACGCTCCCTCACCTTCTCGTCCTGTTCTCGTCGCGCGCGGTCTCGTCAAGCGCTACGGCACGCTCACCGCCCTCGCGGGCGTGGACGTGACGATCGCCGCGGGCGAGTCCGTCGCCGTCATGGGCGCGTCGGGCTCGGGGAAGACCACTCTGCTCCACTGCCTCGCCGCGGTCATCGCCCCCGACGGCGGCTCCGTCCGCCTCGGCCAGGACGATCCGGTCGAGCTCGTCGGCATGGACGAGACGGGGCGCTCGGCGATCCGTCGCAGTCAGCTCGGGTTCGTGTTCCAGGAGCACCTGCTGCTGCCGGAGCTCACCGCCCTCGAGAATGCGGCCCTCCCGCTGTTGGTGCAGGGCGTGGCGCGTCGTGACGCAGAGCAGCGCGCCGCCGGATGGCTGCACGCACTGGGGTTGGCCGGCATGGAGGACCGCCGCATCGGCCAGCTCTCCGGCGGCCAGGCGCAGCGGGTGGCGATCGCCCGCGCTCAGGTGACCGGCGCACCTCTGGTCTTCGCCGACGAACCCACCGGCGCTCTCGACTCCGCCACATCCGCCGAGGTGATGTCAGCGCTCCTGCACGCCACGGTCGGACAGGGGCGCAGCCTCGTCGTCGTCACCCACGACGCCGAGGTCGCGGCGCGCTGCCACCGCATCGTCCGGATGCGGGACGGCCGCATCCTCGACGCCGCGCCGATGAGCGAGGCGCAGCGATGAGCGCTGTCGCCACGCAGGGCGCGGTGCGACGCACGCTCACCCTGTCACGCCTGCTCGCCCGACCATCGCGGCAGTCACGTGCGGCGCTCGTGCTCCCGATCGTCGCCTTCGCCGCCACGACGACGCTGCTTCTGATCGGCGCCGGCGGCACGCGCATGTTCCTCACCGACGATCGCGGCGGGGCGTTCACCGGGATGTACGGCATCCTGGCCGTGCTCGCCCTCGTCCTGCTCGCCGTTCCGCTGGCGACGCTCGGCGCCGCCGCCGCGCGTCTGTCGAGCCGGAGGCGCGACGACCGCCTGGCGACCCTGCGTCTGCTGGGCGCCACCTCCGGCGAGGTCGCTGCGATGACGGTCATCGAGGCCGCCGCGACGGCGGCCGTCGGCGCCGTCGCAGGTGCGACCGTCTACGTCGCCGTCCTGCCGCTCGTAGGCCTCCTGCCGTTCTTCGGCGGTCCGATCGGAGCGGCAGCGGTATGGGCCGGGTTCGACGTGCTCGCCCTCGTGCTCGCGGGCGTCGTGGCACTCGCGACCGTCAGCGCCTCCCTCGGGCTGCGCCGCGTCGCGCTCACACCGCTCGGCGTGCGTCGGCGGTCGGAACCCGCGCCGCGCCGCCGCACCGCCGTCGTCGTCGGCGTGATCGGCGCCGCCGCCGTCGCTCTCATCGTCCTGAACCTCTCGGCCATCGGTCAGCTGGTCGGCCCCGCCATCTCGCTCGCCCTGCTGCTGGGGCTGTTCGCCGGTTCCCTCGGTCTGCTGAACCTCGTCGGCACCCCGATCGTCGCCGCGCGCGGACGCGCGATGGCTCGCCGCGCCGGGGATGCGGCGCATCTGATCGCCGGGCGCGAGCTCGCCGCACACGCTTCTGTCGCTTGGAGACGTGTCTCCGCGATCGCGATGGTCTCGTTCATCGCCGTGGTCGGCGGAGCCGGAATGAGTCTGGTCACGCTCGCCGGCGGCGACACGGCCGACAGCGGAACGGTGTTCGCCGACATCCGCACGGGCGTTCTCGTCACGCTCGTGTCGGCCTTCCTGCTCCTCGCGTGTTCCGTCGGTGTGACCCAGGCCGCATCCGTGCTCGAGGACCGCGAGCTGATCGTCGGTCTCGACCGTCTCGGCGTGCCGGCAGCCGACCTCGCCCGCGCCCGCCGCATCACCGTGCTGCTGCCCCTGCGCTGGGCGGCGCTCGGCGGCGCGCTCGCGGGCATCGCACTGAGCCTGCCGGTCATCGGCATCACCCTCGTGCTGGCTCCGACGTCGCTGCTGATCATCGCCCTCACTTTCGTCGTCGGCGTCGCGCTCGTGCTGGTCTCACTCGCCTCGACCGAGCCGCTCGTACGGGCGATCCGGCGGGCGGCCGCGTAACGACCCACAGGTGTCGAAATCTTTCGATACGCATGCCCGCGTTCTGCTATGTTCCGTGGGAGCGCTCTCTGAGAGCGCTCCCAGAGCGAAGGAGCTTGAATGCGCGCGACGACGCGGCACGTGAGACGCAACCTTGCCGTCTTGATGATCGGAGCGCTGGCCGCGGCCGGCGCAGTGTCCTTGCCCACCGCCGCGAGCGCGGCGGCCACGGATTACGTGCAGAACGGCACGTTCACCTCGGGCCACGAACCGTGGTGGTCTGCCGGAGTGGATGCATTCCGGACGGACGGCGGTGTGTTCTGCGCCGACGTGCCCGCCACCGCCAATCCGTGGGACGTCCTGATCGGGCAGAGCGACATGCCGCTGACGGCGGGTGTCGACTACATCCTGAAAGCCGACGTACGCGCGAGCAGTCCCGCTACCCTCGTGACACAGGTGGCCCCGAAGGTCGCCGACGCGTCGTTCAGCACCTACACGAGCCAGACCGCCTCGCTCACGGATGCGTGGCAGACGCTCAGCTACACCTTCACCGCCCGCGACTTCGGCCAGGGCACGGTCTCCGATCTGCAGTTCCGCCTCGGCGCCAACAGCGCCCCCACCACCTTCTGCCTCGACAACGTCTCTCTCATCGAGGAGGACTCCGTGCCACCGGTCGACCCGGGCCCCGTGGACCCGGTCGTGGGCACGGACCAACTGCTGCCGAACCCGACGTTCGACAGCGGCACGAGCCCGTGGTGGACGGCCGGGCCCGTGGCGCTGTCGAACCCCGACAGCAACCTCTGCGCCACCGTGACCGGCGCGACCGCCAATCTCTGGGACGTGCTCGTCGGACACAACGACATCCCCCTCCCGGGTGAGACGGCCTTCCGGCTCAGCTTCACCGCATCCGCCTCGGCACCGGTGACGGCCTCGACCAAGGTCGGCACCTACTCGGGCGCGTCGACGGAGGACTTCATCGAGCGCACCTTCGCCGTCGGCACGGCCGTGCAGACGTACTCCTACACGTTCGAGACCACGCCCGCCGGCACGTTCCACCTCTCGCAGGTGCAGTTCCGCGTCGGAGGCGTGCCGGAAGGCACCGTCATCTGCTTCGACGACGTGACCCTCACGGGCACGAAGTACACCTACCAGGCCGACACCGGCCCGGCGGTGAAGGTCAATCAAGTCGGCTACCTTCCGCGCGGACCGAAGCGCGCGACCGTCGTGACGGATGCGGCCGAGCCGCTCACCTGGACGCTCGAGGACGCGAACGGCGCCCCTGTCGCGACCGGCACCACGACGCCCGCCGGGTTCGATGCCAGCGCAGGGGTCGACGTGCACACGATCGACTTCTCCGGCGTCACCGCGACCGGTGACGGCATGCGGCTGCGCGTCGGCGCGGAGCTGAGCCACCCCTTCCGCATCGCCGCCGATGTGTTCCAGTCGCTGCGCACCGACTCGCTGCGCTTCTTCTACACGAACCGATCCGGCATCGCGATCGACGGCGACATCGCGGGCGCCGAGTACGCGCGCCCTGCGGGGCACCTGGACGAGGGCGCCAACCAGGGCGACAGCAACGTCGGCTGCCTCGAACCGCAGACATGGTCCGACGGCTGGACGTGCTCCGATCGACACGACGTCACGGGCGGATGGTACGACGCGGGCGACCACGGCAAGTACGTCGTCAACGGCGGCATCGCCGTCGCCCAGCTGTTGTCGGCGTACGAGCGCTCGCTTCCGGCCGGAACCGAGGCCGCTCTGGGCGACTCGACCCTGGCAGTCCCCGAGCGCGGGAACGGCACGCCCGACATCCTCGACGAGGCGCGCTGGGAGCTGGAATTCCTGCTCAAGATGCAGGTTCCCGCGGGCGATCCGCTGTCGGGGATGGCCTGGCACAAGGTCACCGATCGCGCATGGACGGGCCTGCCGCTGATGCCGCACGACGACCCGCAGGAGCGACTGCTGCACCGCCCGTCGACGGCGGCCACGCTCAACCTCGCCGCCACGGCCGCGCAGGCGTCGCGCCTGTTCGAGCCGTACGACGCGGCCTTCGCGTCGCGCCTGCGCGACGCGGCGGAGACCGCGTACGACGCTGCTCTCGCACATCCGGATCTGCTCGCACCCGAGGAGGACGGCGTGGGCGGCGGCACGTACGCCGACGACACCGTCACCGACGAGTTCTACTGGGCGGCGGCCGAGCTGTACCTCACGACCGGCAGCGACCGCTACCGCGACGAGGTCGAGAGCAACCCCCTGCACACCGCCGACATCTTCACCGCGGGCGGCTTCTACTGGGGCGACGTGGCGGCCCTCGGGCGCATGCAGCTCGCGCGCTTCGGCACGGGCCTTCCCGACATCGACCGCATCCGTCAGTCCGTCGTGGATGCGGCCGAGAAGCTGATCGCCGATCAGAAGGCGCAGCCGTTCGGTCAGCCCTACGCCCCGAAGGAGGGCCTGTACGACTGGGGCTCGAACTCGGCCGTGCTGAACAACCAGGTCGTGCTGGCCACGGCGTTCGATCTGACGCATCGCCCGCGCTACGCGGACGCGGTCATCGAGGCGTACGACTACCTGTTCGGCCGCAACGTGCTGGGCCAGTCGTACGTGACCGGTTACGGCACGAACGACTCACGCAACCAGCACAGCCGGTGGTACGCGAACGCGCTCGACCCGCAGCTGCCGCATCCGCCGATCGGCACGGTGGCCGGCGGGCCGAACTCGTCGATCCAGGATCCGGTCGCGAGCGCCTGGCTCGCGGGCTGTGCACCGCAGGCCTGCTACGTCGACGACATCGGAGCGTGGTCGGTGAACGAGATCACGGTCAACTGGAACTCCGCGCTCGCATGGGTGGCATCCTTCGTCGCCGACCTCGGTGACGGCTTCGTCGCGGTGACCCCGGTCGCGGTCGACGACACCGCATCCGGTGCACCGGGCGAGCCGATCGCCGTCGAGCCTCTCGCCAACGACCGCGCCGGCGACGCCGACATCCCCTTGGATGCCGCGACGCTGACGCTGCTCGACGCCACCGGCGACGCCTCCGCCCGGGCCGCCGCGGCTCCCGTGACCTCGGTGACGATCACGGGCCAGGGTCGCTACGACCTCGACGGTCAGCGCATCGTCTTCACCCCCGAGGCCGACTTCGTCGGCACGGCGACCCCGGTCGCGTACCGCGTGGCGGACACCCGCGGCACAGAGGTGACCGCGACGTTCACGCCCACCGTGCGGGCGCCCGCCGCATCCGATCCGACGACCGCTGCACCCGCCGCCGCGGCGCGCGGATCGCTGCCGCAGACCGGCGTCGACACCTCGCCGCTCTGGGCGATCGGGGCCGCAGCACTCGCGCTGCTGGGCGCGGGAGCGTACCTCGTGCGACGACGCCGCCGCGCGGCCTGAGCACACGATGAAGCCCCGGCGGGCATCCCCCGCCGGGGCTTCATCATTGCGTCCACTGCGCCGCGTGGGCCGGGCTCGCCCTGCGGATCCGGCACCCGCACGTGCCCGAACTCCTGCAGAACAGGGCCTGAAGCTCCCCGCCCGGGCGCCGGGCGCGAGATGGCAGGAGTATCGACCGCGTTCTCGGACCCGCACAGTGCCCGCACCGATTCAGGGGCACCCGCACCACGTCGCCGCGGCATGGCCCGCGCAGCAGTCCTATCGAACGCGGCGGCGACGGGCGATCAGAACGAGCGTGCCGATTCCGAGTAGCGTGATGGCCACGAAGATGCTGACACCCGCCTCGTTCCCCGTCGACGCGAGTCGCGCGGGAAGGGTCGATGAGGGATTCCCGGACGGCGTCGAAGCCAGCGTTGATGCGGGATCCGCGGACGGTGTCGGTGTCGGTGTCGACTCGTGAACGACGGAGATCAGCCGCGGGGCGGAGACGCCGGTGGCGGCGGCTGTGCAATCCGCCGTACCGGTCACCCGCGCCGTCAACTCGTGCCCCGCGTCTTCATCCCGTACCCGGTAGGTCGACCCTGTGGCGTCCGCAATGAGCACATCGTCGCGAAGCCACTGAAGCGACCTGGTCTGCGGCGCGGGCTGCCAGCTCGTCGTCTCGGCGGTAAGCAGTGCACCGACCTCTGCATCACCCGCGATCGTTACTGATGTGTCGGTGAACTGACCCAACGAGACGGAGAGGGAGAGCACAACCGTATCCGCGGTAGTGCCTGGTGTCGGAGACACACCGTTCAGCGCTCGCACGACCAGCGAGATGTCTGCGGGCTGGAAGGCTGTGCCGCTGATAGCACCGGTCGTCTCGTCGAACGCAAGACCGGCCGGCAGCACCCCGTCGACGATCTCGAACTGAGAGACAGGAGGTGTCCCCGTCGCCACCAATGGCGCGGTGGCGATCGGCTGGCAGGCGAGTGCGCTCATGCTCGCGGAGGTCGACGAGATAATCGGCGCCCAGATCTGCCCCAGCGCGACGATGCCGCGAAACGGATCGATCGTATCGACACCGTTCTGGTCTCCGTAGAAGTAACCCAGGGAGTACACGGTGGAATCAGCAGCAACCGCGATGGCGGTCGTGGACATCGGCTGCGTCGGAGCGTAGACGACCCCACGTTCTGCGATCCGCCTGCCAGGCGCCGCGAGGTCGTCCAGAGAGCGCACCTCGATGTCACCGTTCTGGTTCGCCGAGTAAAGCAGTCCGTCAGCTCCGATCACCGCGTAGTTCGCGGTGTCGCCGATGTCGTACGACTCAACGACGACCCCGTCCACAGAGACGATGCGCAGTTTGTCCCGGTCAGCCCACAGCAGTCTGCCGTCTGGCGTGAGATTCAACTGGAAACCTGCCTCTCCCGGGTTGGCGAGCCCTGATACCGTGGCCCGTGTCGTCGCGCCGGTGGCGATGTCGAGCGTGACGATGTTGGCCTGCAGCCAATCGGACGAATCGAGCATCGCGAACCGGCCGTCCGCGAGCCGCACCAGGCCGTAGCCAGAGATGCCGTCGGCGAGCGGGTACCGTCCGATCTCGGAGCCCGTCGCGGAGAGGTGCATGAGGGCCGATGTCGCACCACGCCCGACAACCCACACGGAGCCGTCGGGGTCGGCCCAGATGCCCTGGGGATAGCCCCGATCGCTCTCCGGCCCATCGGGGAAGATCGACATCGAGCCGAGCATCTCACCCGGTCTGCGGGTCATATCTGAGGATGGCTTGCGAACTACCCGAGGAGTAGTCGGCCATGACGTACATGGACCCGTCTGCACCGAACGCCGCGCTCGTACCGATGCCGAAGGAGGGTAGCTCCTCGGTGCCATCGCGACCCGTCGTCCAGTGCAGCACGTACCGGTAGTCGCCGTTGTCGCCGACCGGTTCGGGTGGCGACGCCCATGCCGCCGTCGGCCCCGCCAAGAGCACGACCACCGCGACGATCATCGCGGTCGCCCTCCAATCGCTGCGTCGCGACCTCCGTTGCCATGTTTTCATCGCCTCCGCCTCTCCTGGCTCGTGCAGGAGAGGCCGATGCTCTCCCTAGGTGTGAGAGTCGGAATCGGCGAGCGTGTCACACTCCTTTATTGGTTTTCGAGTAGAAGTGTTCCCGATGACTCCTCGAGCCTCCATCGCATGATGCGCGCGAAGAGGGCCCCGGCTTCGTTTCTCCGAGCCCGGGAGACGGATGCTTACCAAGCTCTCGAAGATTCGTACGCGGCCTCGAGGCCCATGTGGTCTTCATCGCGCTCCGAACGCGTCGTTGCTCGCGGTCGATGGAGCGGCAAGGGAACTCGCGGCGCAGAACCTCGACGCTGCAAGCCCCTGCCCCTCAATCCTCGAGGAAGGCAGGTTGCTTCCCCGTGCGCACTGAGAGTCAGTGTGCGGCGTCGTATGCCTCGAGAACGGCGGCGGGAACGCGTCCACGAGCGCTCACTTCGTGACCGTTCGCCGCAGCCCATTCGCGCACGGCACCGAGGTCACGCGTGTCCTTCTTCGCACCGCGACCACGGGGCGTCGCACGCGCCGCGCTGCCGATGGAACGGCCCGCCTTGATGAACGGCGCGAAAGCCTCGCGGAGCTTTTCGGCGTTCTTCTCGGAAAGGTCGATTTCGTACGAGCGCCCCTCGAGAGAGAAGTGAATCGTCTTTCCCTCCTCGAGGACTTCGCCGTCGAGGTCGTCAATGAGTCGAGTGAAATGCTGTTTGGCCATAGCCAGGGAGTATGACACATCAACCTTTCGCAATTTCTCGACTTGCGCGCCGGAAAGATAACTGAAGCGAAAAGGAAAAGGCGATGTCATCGCGCGGAGCCTCGGGCGGCGTGGGCCCACCCGAGGGATTCGAACCCGCTCAGCCGGAGATGCGAAGAGAGCGACCCCCTGCGGGGGCCGCTCTCTTCGCATCTCCGGAACCTACGCGATGGCTTTCGAACCCCTCGCGGGAGACGCAGCGGCTGCTGACGCGGGTTTCGAAGCGAGAGCGGAACCCCCAGCACAAATGAACCAACTGCGGGCGGGTCACAACGGATGGCGGCTTAACGGGCAAACCTGCCATCCAGTCCGCAGACGCGCGAGATCCGGGCGTGCCGGAGGTGGTCTCGACTGGTAGATCGAGGATGCCTTGAAGGGGTAGGGAGTAGATGTTCACGTGATCAGCCCACGTTGTCCCCACCAGAGCGCGACGCGAGGGTCTGCGGACAGGGTCGGGATGCACCCGAAGCATCGGAGCGCGAAGCCCGAACGGTCCAGCACGTTCCCACCCGCCAGCCCAGCCAGAAGCAGATGTCCCCACGGCGTCGCGCGCTACGGGCAACCGACCAAAACAAGCCGGGCATGAAAGCCGGCACCACCTTTGGCAGACAGAGCCGTGACGCCCTCCGTTCGATATGGATTAGTTGGCTCACAACGGCGAGTCACGTTGGGATACTGGGCTGAACGGCCGTGCACGAAGGAGTGGGATGAGCGCTTCACAAATCAGGTCTCAGCTGGAGCGGAAGCGCGCTCAACAGGCCGAAGCGGAGAAGAAGGCGGGTGAGTTCCGCAGTCGCGAGTCGAAGAAGCGCGCCGAGGCGGCGAAGGCCCAAGCTGCCGCGGCCCGAGCAACGAACGCATCCTCAGCACGGTCCAAGCTCGCCGAAAGCCGCCGCCGCGAAGGCGAGGCTGCCGCCGCGGGTAAGGATGCCGCGCGATGGCAGGTGAAGGCAGCGGGCTACTCCAATGAAGCTCTGAGACTCGCCCGCAGCCTCGAGCGGGCGGAAGCGTCTGAGCAGCGCGCAGCTCAGACGCAACGTGATCGTGAGCAACGCCAGCGCGACCAGAGACATGCTGCCGAACGCTCTGCCCTGACTGAACGGGTCGCATCCGCCGAGGCGAATGTCGCACGCCTCCAGCAGCACCTGCCGGCACCACGTCCGGAGAAGCTCCGCATCCTGCTCCTGACCTCGTCGGGCGAAGGTGACCTGCGGGTCGGACGAGAGATCCGGCAGATCAGAGCAGCGGTGAAAGCTGCGGCGCACCGTGACTATGTGGACCTCGACGTGCGGTCGGCGGCGACTCCGCAGGACCTTCTGGACGGGATAACCGAGTTTCGCCCACATGTCGTGCATTTCTCCGGACACAGCGATGAGAAGTTCGTCGTGTTCGAAGAAGACACCGACGACCCGAACTCGGGCGTCGCCATCCCCGCTGAGGTCTTCGCGAGAGCGCTAAGAGCAGTGGACACACCGCCATCGCTCGTCGTGCTCAACTCGTGCAGGTCGGCCGCCCAGGCGGAGCGTCTTGTGGCAGGTGTGGTCCCCTTCGCCATCGGGATGGCAGACAAAATCTACGACGACGACGCGATTGGGTACGCCGCCCGCTTCTACGGAACCATCGCGAACGGACAGTCAATCGAAGGAGCCCACGAGATCGCGCGTACGGACCTTGAGATGCGAGGCGCTGAGGGACACCTGCTTCCCACGCTCTACGCCGCTGAAAGCTACGATCCACGCAACGCATCCCTGGTCACAGGCCCTGTCGAGAACTGACCCGCTTGCTAGAGAACTCGGCCACAGTGACGTCCCTCTCCGCGACGATGTGATGGTCGCTCTCCGCAGGAGCAACCGGATTTGTGAAGTATGCGAACGGGTAGCGGCGGCAAGCGTGTTCTCCCTCCGCCGAAGCTTCCAGCATCCCTAAGCGACCCTCCACGGCAGCAGCAGGAAGATGCAGGACTGCTCCGTCGAACCGGCCCGACTGGATCTCCTCCAGAGAGTCACGCAGGTGTTTCTGGTTCGCCCATCGACAAGCTCATCGAACGAGCGCCACTTCAGTACTACGACTGGAACGCTCGAGACCGGACCTGAATTCGCATGGCCTCGATGGACTTTCCGGCGGTTCAGCTCCTCTCGAACCGGTTACGGTTCCGAGCGTCCCGATTGAACAGACCTGACGCCGCATCACAATAGTGCTGAAGGAGCCAGGGAACGCCTCTTGGGTCTGCCGCACCGGTAGGTGACATCTGAACTGACTTGCCCGGGAGGGTGAGCCTGGAAGGATGACGACGGTCGCCAAGCCCAATAACGGAGTCGCCCCAGGAACCGACGACTGGAGCCGCGCCGTCACCGCGCACGGCCTGGGCGAAGCACGGGGCGTTGCCTAGCTCCCTAGCAGGCCAACGGTCGAGTGTTCTAGAATCGCACACATGGCACTCGATCTTGCCGCCCTGAGCGGTCGCATTGCCCGCGCGCGCACCGAAGCAGGACTCACCCAGGCTGAGCTAGCCAATGGCGCTGGCCTCGATCGAACGGCAATCGCGAAGATCGAGACCGGCGCGCGCGGTGTCTCCGCCCTTGAACTAGCTCGGATCGCGACCACGGTTGGCCAAAGGATCGAGTGGCTGCTCACCGACGGACCGGAGTCCGTAGTGGCCTACAGAGTTCGGCGGGATGCCAGTTCTTCGCTCGCTGAAATCAACCGCGAGTTGGAAAGGCTTGCACGTGATGTCGAGTTCCTGGCCGAACAAGTCGACTCCTTGACACTTGCCCAGCGCGATCCCTGGGAAGTCCCTCGGTCTCTTGCTGAAGCTGACGAATTGGCCGCGCGTGCCCGACACGCACTTAATATCCAACCAAATGCTCCGGTCCTACGGCTGACAGAAACCTTGTCACCGCTCGGACTTCTCGTCTTCGTGTCGGATCTTGGCCCAAATGCTGCCGATGGCGGCACTGTGCTACTGGCGAGCGGTGGCGTATCGCTTGTCAATGGGGCGAGTCAGTTGGGTCGACGTCGCCTAACCGCGGCACATGAACTCGCGCACTTTCTAGTAGCTGACGACTTCACCGTCGACTGGCGAATTTCGGAAGGCGCCGAAAGCGATCGAACAGAAGCCCTGTTCGATCGCTTTGCGCGCTCATTCCTACTCCCTTCAAGCGCGTTGACCGAGTATTGGGCATCCGTCTCCGACGAAGGGCCGCGCGCCGCGGCAGTCCGCACGGCCAGCAAGTTCCAAGTGGATATGGCGACACTCGCAACACGCCTGACAGAATCAGGCATCCTTCCTCGCGAGGACGCTCATCGAGTTCGCGGAGTACAAACAACTAAGGCCGACATTCTCGAATACGAACTGTTCGTGCCGTACGAACTGGAGAGACAAATTCTTCCAAGCGTGTACGAACGAGCAGTGCTCTCCCTCTATCGGGGGGAGCGCATTAGCGCCGAGCGGGCACTCGAGCTCTTGCGAGGGAAGTATGAAGGGGACGATTTGCCGCCACTCGCCACTCCGAACGAGAGTGAACTATGGTCGATCCTCAACTAGTCGACGGCGACGACACGGCACCTTGGATATTCGACACAGGCCCTCTTAGCCACTTCGCGAAAGCCGGATGGTTAGGTCTACTTAAGCTGATTGCAGGCAACCATCCGGTCATCATCCCTGACGTCGTCTATGATGAGATATTCTCAGGATCCGCCAGACACCCGCACCTTAATCTTGTACTCGACGCAACGTCAACGTGGATCACGGTGAGACAGATTACGGAGACCGAAGGTCTTGTCGCGTTTGCCAATTACAGTTCGCTTCTCGTCGGAGCAGATGGCGTGAGCAATCTCGGCGAGTGCGGGGTACTAGCGTTGGCCGAGACCTTGCCCGGAACTGCGATCCTCGACGACCGTACGGCAAGACAGGCCGCCATGTCGCAGAAGGTCGTCCACCGTGGAAGCGTGGCGATCATCTTGGATGCCATCCTTCATCACGGTCTGTCGCGTGAGGCGGCTGGAGCCGTGGCCGATGACATCCTCGCGACCGCCTATCGATTTCCGTTTGAGTCCGGCCGTTTCATTTCGTGGGCCATCGAGCACGGATATCTGGATTACGAGTGACCGCTTAGGTCTACGGCGTGAACCCGACCTCCTCACCAGCAATCTCGGCCAGTGGGGGTTCGAATGCCGTCGCGTACCTTCAGTTTTGCGAAGCCTACGCGATGGCTTTCGAACCCCTCGCGGGAGACGAAACGGCTGCTGGACTGGATCGCGAGCCGACAAGAAGGAGGGCCCTCGAACGCAAACTATCCGCAGCGCGTTCCACTCGGCGCGTAATGCATGCGCGGCCGCCTCAGGGGCTGAAGGGTTAGACGAACGTCGTGAGCAGCACCGCGCACCGAACTGACTTCTACACGGATGGCATGCTACATCCGGGGCGTGGGCGCGAGCCGGTCGCTCACTTGTTGAAGCACCTCCCGCGCGGCGTCTTCAAGCTCGGGCTTCACTCGTCTGCCCCTGCGATCCATTAGACCAGCCTTGCCCGAGAAATTCTTGGCCGGCTTATCGCGTATGTCAGCCGCCGGGATCTCCACCACCAAGTACCCAGGGAATCGGGCTCTTAGCTTCTCGCTCGTTTCGGGAACATCATTGTCCAGCACGGCCGCCACGCGCTTGAAACCAAGCTCGAAGAGCAGAGTTAGGATGCGCTCGACATTGCTCTCGCCACCCGACCCCCAGCCGAAAATAGCGCCGTTGAACGGAATCTCAAGTTGCTCGAACACGGTTGGCAACAGCGCCGCGTCCTCTTGCCCCTCGACGACGATGACTCCATCGTCAAGGAAGAGGGTGGCATTGGCATCTGAACCAAAAACGTGAGGGTTGACCCATCCGCCCCGGGCGCGGCTGATGTCATCGATCGCAGACCTGCTCGCTTGGGCGAGTAGCGACTGGCCTCCCTCCTTGAACACCCTGGCGATCTCAGCTCCTGCAGCGATGTCATCCCACGAGACCAGCGCGGGTGAGTGGGTGAAGACGACAATCTGGCGATCACGGGCGAAGCGCGAAATGAGCCGCCCAAGCCGACGGACATGCTGGGGGTGAAGAGAAAGCTCAGGCTCATCGATCGTCACGAGGGTTCCTGGTTCCGAATCGTACAGAGCGTTCAAGATGAAGAGCAGGCTGATGATCCCGTCACCGAGTCCCTCGCTCGTATGGTTGGACCCATCGCCCGTCGCAATCTTCAGATAGTAAGACTGACCTTGTTGACCATCGGCGAGATCGATCATCCACTTCAGCTCATGCCCGAGAACGTCTTCCATGAGCGAGTCGAACTTCGCCTTCTTGGCTTCATCGTTGTGCAGGTCAAAAAGCCGACCAGTGAACTGCGATGACTGGTCAAACTGACGCGAGCGAGAGAAGTCCGACCCACTCGTCATCCAGTCTCGTTGACTCGTGAGGTTCTTTCCAAAGCTAGCATTGAACTGTCGCCTTGATGGCACTGAGACAATCTCGAAACGCTGGGGACTATTACCCGTGGTTATCCATTCAGCCACAGTCTCGCTAGTGTCGGGGTTCCGACTGCGCAGAGAATATGCCGACCCGTCGACACGATCGAGCCGAATGTGTACACCATCTGGACTCAATCGGTTGCGGCGACCTTCTGAGAATGAGACATCGGATTTGGATTTTCGGGCCAACGCGTCGAACGCTTCCCAGATCGTCGATTTTCCCGCATTGTTTGCACCGACAACAATCGTCAGTCCGCTTCCCGGCACGCCGGTGGGCTGCGCCAATCGGAGCCCCGCATCCGAGCGGAATCCACGAAGACCGCGCAGCGTCAGGCCCGATACACGGACAGGCACTGCGGGTGAGACCGCACTCAGGTGATCCACCTTGCGTCCTCCGTTCTGACGCTGGCTTCCGCCCCACGTCCGAATTGACTTGATCCGTTTGCCACGGACTCGCGGCGCTATGGTGAGCCGGTTAGTCGGGTCAGCCGAGTACTCGCGGATGGCCGTCGCGTCCGCGCCACACAGTCCTATCGGTCCGCGCCCGGAGATTCGGTCCGCGCCCCTCCAATAGACAACCACCTCGCCACCTACGTCGTTCCCGTTGCAGCCAACCCACGACACGAGGAGCAAGAAGTCCTCTGTCGTCGCAATAGTAGGGATGCCGTGCCCCTCTAGTGACACTCGCGCACCAGATTCGGTGCTGGCCATGAACACATAAACATCGACCGGGCGTCCATGCACGAGCAGATCGGGCTCGCGCGTGACCGGGTCCCCCCACTGTCCGCGCAAGCGAGCGTCAACGCCCATGATCTCGACGCTGAACCCCGCGATGCTCTGTCCTGCCCGTGCGCGGAACGATAGAACGCTCGCAGGAAACACGCTCAGGTTCACAAGGATTTCGAGAGGCGAACGGTCGACGCCGAAGGCCGAGCTGACCGATCCGAGCCCCCACACCCAACCCACGGTACCGCGGGATGTTCGACTAAGCACAGAGCTTTTCAGAGTCTCAGCCGGAAGAGAGAGTGGCAGCCATTAGCCCGCGCTATCGGTGAGGGACTCTCGGACACCTCGATCCCAGGAGCGGAGGGCGTAGGGCGCGTCCCATCTCCGAAAGCACGCTGCGCGAACACCCAAGCCTCAGCCAGCCCGGGCTCACCCGAAGGTTCGTGACTACTCAGCATCGTCGTCACCACGCGGCTGCTGGCATAGGGACAGACCCACAGGAGAAACGGTGCGCATCCTGGCCCCCTGAGGTGCCGCACAGTCAGCACCGCCGCAGGGAACAGCTAGACCGCACACCGAGAGCATCAAGTAGATATGCTCGCGCCATGGACGCAGGGGTGGCCGCTTTACTCGGGGCACTGATCGGGGGCGCATCATCCCTCGGCGCAACACTCCTGCTCGCCAGAGTGCGACGGCAGCACGACCGAGCTGCTAGATACCATCAGGACATACAGTCGGCGATTATTGCGTTCTTGTGGGCCGCGCAGAGAGGCGAGCAAGCCGCAAATGCGAGGCTTTATCTGAACGAGTACGCTCACGCGGAAGGGGCTGGCGGTTCGGCCACCGAACTGTGGGCAACGCAGAACATCCTCGAGGTCGTCGCGGCAGACGAAATTGACCTCGTTCATGCATCTCGTGAGTATGCCAACAGAGTCCACGTGGCGATGTGGGAGCCCAAGAGCGCAGTGGACAGCCAGGCGCCTTGGGTTTGGGCGGAGCAAGCGCGCAGCGCGTTTTGGTTAGCCGCGCAACGCTGCTTGCAGTCGACGTAATCATGCCTGCGTCCAAACGAGGCGACTGTTTGAAAGGGCGGACTCCCAGCCGCCTCGTACGCCCGGCCCCACTTGGTTCACCCGCCGCGTAGCACTGCAGTAGATCGATCGAACGACGCCTGGCATCCTTGGCCCATGGGGACGGACGCTTGGCGGAACTGGCGGGACTTCGACGCTCGCGAACCTGAGAGCGAGAACGTTGACGAGGACCTGTACTCCGACCGACACTTCACCGGCAGTTCGCCCTCTCTCGGGCCATACAGCCTCTCCCTCGTATTCGGAGATGTCTCCGAGCAGCACCAAGTGGGGGTACGGCTTGCGCTCAAGCTTCACATGGCGATCCATACCGACCTCCTGCCCCAGCTACTGACGGACGGGGAGCTTGTTCCCGCGAACTCCGACTCCTATCACGGCGGCCAGATGTCAGATGAGATCGTTGCGTTGATCTCACTCCATCTGGGCGTGCGGATCCGCTCCGCTGGAACGAGTCGCTTCTCTGGACGGCATCTCGCAAACCCGAAAGCGAAGCCGTTCTACGTCGAAGTACCCTCACCCACGACACCCGGGAAGCGGGGTCGCGAGTACATCCCGGCAACCCAGACTCGGCAGCCAGACATCAGCGACCTGGCGAGGCTTCACTCATTCCCTCGGTTCGCGGAGGCCGATCAGATCGCATTGGTCCGTGCCGCCCGAGCATATGCACAAGGCTTGTGGTGGTCGAACGAGGATCCGAACCTTGCGTGGCTACAGTTCGTCACGGCGATTGAGATCGCCGCCAACCATAGCCAAAAGGTGAAGGCTCCTTCCGAGGCACTGATCCGCGAGCTATGGCCAGAGTTGTGGGCCGCGCTCGATGGAGCCGATGAGCGAGTGCGCGCGCGCGTGTGCAAGCAGGCTGCACCGCAGGCGCGAAGCACCCGGAAGTTCATCGACTTCATATCTGCCTACGCACCCCAACCGCCCCAGCATCGCCCAGCGCACGAGCAGCTCGCCTGGGACCGCATGGACGAGCACGCCAGACTCGTTTACCGTCACCGCTCCCGTGCACTACATGACGGCAAGCCATTTCCACTTCCGATGCTGGAACTCCCCCGAACGGTCGAAGACGGCTCAGTACAAGAAGTGCCACTAGGCCTGAACGCGGGTGGGCTGGGTGGCGTTTGGGACGCGTCCGAGACGCCGATGCTGCTCGCAACCTTCGAGCACATCGCGAGAGGCGCACTTGTCCGCTGGTGGGACGCCTTATCCACCAGCGACACGGCCACCCCCTCGTAGCGCGCCGACGGCACCGCTGAGCAAGTCGCTCTATGCGCCGCGGACGTTCTCGCTCGGCTCCTCGCTAAACGCGCCATCATCACCAATTGTGAGTCGTGCATCGCGGAACATCTGGAGTGCGTTCAGCGCATCGTTGCTGCGCGACACGAATCGCGCACGTTTCTCGGCGTCCACACCAAGTAGCGTGAAGGCCTGCGCTCGGACGATGAGCTTGCAAAGCTCCACCAGGGCTGTCAGTTGACGGGAGGGTGGACTGGTCTCGCGGTCCGGGTGCTTGAGGTCGTTGTTTGCATTGGCGATTGCAAGCGCAACGCCGCGACGTGACCCGATGGACGGCCAGTCGATCTCGGCCTCGTCCATGCACTTCTCGATGTGTGTGGCGATGCGTCGTTGACGTCTGTCTCCATACAAGAAGTAACCGAACCGATCGAGCGATATCGCCAGCATCATCAACTGCGGCTCTAGGAACCGGGATGCTCCGTTGAGCACTTCGACCGCGGGCTGCACGGCCTGCTCGAAGACATCGTTGCCGTTGTACAGCGCGACCCAGTCAGCGAGAGCAGACGGAGAGATTTCTCCGAGCCGTAACGGCGGGTGAGAGAAGTGCGGTGACGACGGCCGGGCCGCAGCGTGTTGAGCGACCGTCCCCTGGAACTGAACTTCAACGAAGTGTGGGTCTCTCGCAGATCCATCCATCATCCACAACGGGAACTGTTCATCTCGGAGTCGGTGCGACCGCCAGGCCAACGGCTGACCGTGGATCAAGATGAGCAGCGATCGGATTGGCCACTGGGCCGCGAGGTGGTCGAGCGGCGAGGCGCCGGCCTCGCTCTTTGTCAGAATGAACGGTTCGCTGTCGACAACACGGAAGTAGCGGCCGTTCTGGGCGGCCCACGAAACGTTCGACTTGATCGCATAGGCGTAACCATTGGCCGCCCATTCCACCGAATCGACGCTCTCGACCACAACCGTCGTGCGGTGGTGGCCGTCTGGGAAGTACTCCACGTCGTGCGTGATCGGCTCGAAGCGAGTGAACTCCTCAAGCCCATCGATCGTGGAAGCCAGTTCGTGGACGAGGTACTCATCTCGAAGCTCCCGCGGTCTCTCGAAGATTGCAACGCTCGCACGGGCGCGGCCAAGCGGATAGCCGCCTTGAGACAGGTGCGAGGCGCGCAGGCCGTTGAGGGTGACAACTCCGCTGTCGTCCATGAAGACGAGCGTCTTCGGAAGGTCTTCACCGAACCGACGAAACCAAGCATTGGCGCGCGCGAACTGAGCGTTTGGGCTATCGGGCGGTTCGCGAAGATAGGCGATGTGTATCTCGGCACCCTGCGCGGCGTCGAAGGTCAACGTCGCAGACTGAACGGGCAGTCCTGTCTCCATCGACGCGTCGATGACATGCCCTACGCGGACGCGTCCCGGCTCCAAAGTGTTTCCCACTTCATGACCTCAGCTCAGTGTGCACGCGCCGCAGCTCCATCTCGTCCGAAAGCTAGTACGAAACCCTGCACGAAGTGCGACGTGTCGTGCTATCTCCGCAGACCTGATCGTGCCTCGACGTTTCGGCCGATCCAGCCGAAGAAGCGAACGATAAGGACGATCAGAACCGCGAGCAGCGCAACCATCATGATCAGGATCGCGGTTACCCCCCACGGAAGATATGCCTGTCGATCGAACGCGTAGATGATCAGGCTGACGATCAGCAACAAGACGCCCAGCAGAAGCGTGGCGGAGGCGACTAGAAGCGGGGTCACACGCCATTTCTTGCGTGAGGTCGCGATGGCAGAAGCTGCCGCGGTGAGGACCACTGGTAGCACGTTAACGCCCAGCAAGACGTGATTGGGCTGCACGCTTGGAACCCCGTCAACGATCACTCGCGCTGTCGACGCGAAACGCCTGTGGAGCAGGGCAGGGCGGATGATCAGCTTGTCCGGCTGTTCCACCTCTAGGTGCACTTCAGCAGAAGGCTCCGCGGAGATCGTGTCGATGATTGGGGCCCCAACCGTGAAAGTCAGCGGCTTTGCAGCGTCGAAAGACTGCGAATCGATGTCGCCGCGACCATCTGACCACACCGTCAGCGCGACGATCTGAGGGTTACTCACAGGTTGTCCATCGAGAAGCACCTGTAGCGAACCTTTGGTCGGCAGGCCCTCACTCAAGAGCGGCGTCACTTCGACCCGGTACCGCAACTGTCGCTTCGGATTGGACTTTCGGTAGGTCCAGACCGGCACGATAATGGCTACTGCAACGCCGATGATGCCGACGACAAGTTCCAACCCCATGGGGGAAGTATGTCAGTCAACGCATCCCACACATGGCAACAGCCGCACCCGATGAGAACATGACTTTCACGTCTTCGGGCGGCCGGCGGCAAACGTCGCCATACTGGAGCAGTGGCGATCAAGTCGACCGATCGAAAGATCTTGTGGGGTCGCGCTGGAAACAGGTGCGCATGGCCCGGCTGTGAGCAGCGTTTGACTGTGGATCTCCGCACTCCGGAGATGCTCGTGCTGCAGTCGCATGGCGTTGCGCTGGGAGAGGAAGCGCACATCCGGTCACCAAAGAGGGGTGGCCCCCGTCACGACCCGCGCTATCCGCCCGAACAGCTAGACACCTATGCAAACCTCGTGTTGCTCTGCCCCACGCATCACGCCGTTGTCGACAAGGACAATGGCCGGGCTTGGTCCATCGATGAGCTGCTGGCGCTGAAAGCCAGTCATGAATCGCGGGTTGATGGCGCAGACGGGCGCAGCCATCTTGAGCAGCAGGAAGACGAACTGCTCTCCGCTCGACTGGAGTTGTGGGAGCAGCGCGCGAGCCTCGAAGGTTGGCAGGACTTCACTTATGGGCTGAATGACGTGTTCCCGCATATGAGCACAGACACACAACGATCGCTGTTCGATCTCGGCACCTGGCTGCTGTCACTCACGTGGCCCGACCGATATCCGAAGATCCGAGACGCCTTCAAGAACTACGAGGGCGTGCTGGCTATACTCCTGGAGCACTTTGTCAAGGCCGGTGACAGAGTTGGTGAGCGGATCGGGATATCGCGGGATTACGTGAACATTCCGTGGGATCCACCGCGATATAAAGAACTGAAGCGCACGTTTGACCTGCACTGCGAAACTGCCTGGTGGCTAACAATCGAGCTGACACGTGCGGTAAATCTTGTAATCAGCGCCATCCGGTCCGAATTCGATCCCCTATACCGATTCTCCGAGGGCATGGTGCTCATGGCGGAAGGGGACATGATTGTCCGAAACGATGTATATCGAGTCGAATACGAGAATGTTGATTGGCGCGAGATTCCGTACAGAAGGAGCCGCGACGATGTGCTCGAGTCCATCTCGGCCGCAATGCTCACCGGAGGGGTGGTCAACCTGTGGGAAATCGAGGTCCCAACCAAGGCTTGACTCCCAGAGGCGCGTGCCTCCGCCCCGATCCCGCGTAGCCGCTTCAACTCCACAGACGCACAGCATCACGATCAGCCTGCGCGAGCGTCTCACCGGTGGACTGGGCAGCGCTCACTGCCGATCTCAGGGCACCATTCAGCGACCTGAGCGACTCAGCCCATTCACGTTGCGCGCGGTCGTACGCGTCTAGAGCCGCCCCACTCCAGTTCCCGCGAAGGATCGAGACCTCACCCTCGAGTTCCCCAAGGACATCTTCAAGCGAGCTCGCCGCCCGCGCGAGCACATCGACCATTTCGGCATGCCGGCCGGGATCGAAGGAGAGGCTCATTGCTGCTCCAGCTGCTCGTCGATAAGACTCTTCGCGTCTCCCGGCACGCATCGAGCGCTGCCGCTGATCCCGTAGAGCCCCGGTGCGGTGTGGAACGCGATGGCGTCAGTGGCTCCTCCAGTGGCGTAGACGGAGTAATTCGGTTCGCTGACGATACGCACTTGCATTCCCAGGGACTCCCAGTAGTCCGCGACCTTCTGCGCGTTCGCGGCATGATCAGTCAGCGGCTCGCGCCCGTACGCCCAATCGGTGCTCGCGCCCTCCGCGCCGTCGGCTGAGCAGGAAGACCAGCCGGGAGGACCGATCTCAGCCCATCCGTCGGGCGCGACGACTGTGGCAGTGTCCTTCACGAGCGTGAGGAAGGCCTCTCGGGACTCTTTCGGAGTCATCTCATCTCCTGCGTTGCTACCACACGCGGTCAAAGAGAGCGCGACGACGAAGGAGATGGCGGCGACAGTCGCCCTCAATAGGCCTGGTCTGCGCATCGCTATCCTCGTCCTCTTACTCCCGGCGGCCGGTTCGCGGCGGGTTCCTCGGGCGTGATCGAATCGCCTTGTCCCGTGGTCGCCAGCGCAATGTTGCGCAGGGACTCGGTACCAGAGTCAAGATAGCCGGTGCCGCCAGAGGTGTGCGTGGCGTGATCGTTGACTCCCTTGAGACCGTCGCTACCGTCAACGCTGAAGACCTCTGCGCCGAAACCAGCGTCGACGGGGTTCACCGGATGCTCCCAACTCAAGCGACCGAACCACGCCCATGCGTCGCCAGTACCGGGGAGGATGGCCGGTGAGTTCGTTGCCTGACCCGCGAACACCCGGTCCGCGTTGACGTCGGCTGCTTCATTGATCTGAATCGGCAACCCAGCCGATCCCATCGTCACGTACGTATCGACCGGACGGGCGATCTCCGTGAGCGCGATAGAGGACGTCGTCGTACCGTACGAATGGCCAGCAACGTTCACCGTTGCGTCGCCGCGCGTGGCCTGCACTCCGACGATGCTGGACTCCAACCGAGTTGCGCCAGCTTCCGCGAGGCCGTTGAACATCACTTGCTCGCCACCCATCGGCGGAGTCTCATATCCAATCCAGGCGATGACCGAGTGAGTGCGCGAAGGGTCGACGAAGGCCTGCTCGTATTGCAGGTTCTGTGCCGACTGCGCCCACTCGCTCATGTTCGTCGTTTGGGCACCCATTCCCGGGACAGTGAAGGTGATGTTCGCCGCACCGTCCGGATTGCCGATGGCGATCGCGGCGAGGGGCGGGGTATCACCCGTGAGCGATACCAAGAAACGATCCGGAAGCTCGGAGGCTCGATTGACATCCGTCAGTGCATCAACGCGAGTCTGCAGCTCCTGAAGGCGGTCGTAATACTCCTTGACGCCGATACGTTCACCGACCGGCGGGCGATTCTCCTGAGCCGTCTCCAGATCCTTCTTCGCTGCGGCGAGTTGATCGTCCAGATAAAGCTTGTTCGCCGTGTTCCGGTCGGTGTAGCTGACGCCCTCGAGATTGCCGATGACCGCCGGAATCAAGTTGATGAGCGCTTCGCGCTGCGGATCACCGAAGGCGTTCCACCACCTGTTGACTCCAGCAGCTCCGGCCTGAGCAACGAGGTTGGCGATCTCTGGACGCAGCGCGAGCACCGTCGTCATCTCCGCGGCGGTCAATCCCGACAGCAGCACGAGTGCCTCATCGGGAGTCGATGTGACCTTGCCAAGCGCATCCCAGACGTCTTCTCCGAGCTGGGGCTCTTTGGCGGCCTCACGAAGGCTTGCGGCCGCGCTGTCACCCGCGGCGGCGACGCGCGCGCGGGCATCGGCGAGGATCTGCTGGGCGCGCGCCTTGTCGGGGGCGCCTGCTTGGATTGCCTCGCCACGTCCGCCGTTCGGGAACGGTACAGAGAGCTTGGCGTCCGTCGCCGCTTGCCCTTCCTCCCACGCGTCAATGGCGGTCTCCGCTTGGAGTTGCGCCCAGCGGAGTACGGATGCATACCCGATGAGCGCCTGTACCGCCGCGCCGTACACGTCGGAGAGCAGAATCCATCGAGAGCCGACCGACTGAACCCGCGACTCGAACGCGTCTGCGCTATTCCCCGTCCAGCCCTCAGGAGCGGGGAAGCGTCGAAGAGACACACCAGTCTCCTCCGCTAAAGACGCTCGCCGCTGCCACGTCGCCGCGAGATCTTCGACGCTCTCGGGCGAACCCGGAATCAGTTGCCGCGGATCGAATGTCTGACCGAGTTCTGCCATCAGAACATCCCCGGATTGACGCGCTGAGTAGAGCTCGCGGCGTCGTCGTCGGCGCTCTCGAAGATCGTCGCAGTGCGCCTCAAACCCTGTGCAACAGCGACCGTGGTCTGTCGGCGCGCTCTCCAACTCGACGAAGTCTGCTGTTCGAACTCGGAAATCGCAGACGCCAGCGCATCATGACCGGCATCCACACAGGTCCCCGTGGGCGCCGCTGCAACGCTGTCCGCCAGCTGCTCCACCGACGTCGACGCAGCGCGAAGCGCATCTGGATCGACGGTGTACGCGGACATAGAAAAAGGGTAGAACGATGCCTCTAGATCCCGCGCGGCACGGCGTTTGCGCTGTGGAAAAGCACCCGGCGATTCACCCTGAGAGGGTCACTTCCGGGTGCTCATCCACGCATAGTTGGGATTACTGCGCGGCGTCGTACGCCTCAAGAACAGCGGCCGGGACGCGTCCGCGAGCGCTCACTTCGTAGCCATTGACGGCTGCCCACTCGCGCACAGCCCCGAGGTCTCGGCTGTCCTTCTTCGCCGCGCGCCCACGCGTCGAGGTGCTGCGGGAAGCGCTCCCAATCGAGCGCCCGGCCTTGATAAACGGCGCGAATGCCTCACGGAGCTTTTCGGCATTCGTGTCCGAGAGGTCGATTTCGTAGGCGCGACCTTCGAGCGAGAAATGGATGGTCTTGCCGGCCTCAAGAACTTCGCCGTCGAGGTCGTCAATGAGTCGGGTGATCTGCTGCTTAGCCATAGCTAGGGAGTATGACACATCAAACCAATGGAACACCGCCACTTGCGCCAAAAGCGATCCGCGCTCTTTCATGCGCCCGCAAACAAATAGGGCGCCCGCGATGCGGACGCCCTATTTGCCGGGATCCTGTTAGGCAGCTTCGCGGCGGCGGTGCTTTGCAAGAAGCAGGACGGTCGCGCCGCCGAGAAGAAGCGTCGCCGCAGCGATACCGATGCCGGCGCCGGCACTTCCGTCGACGCCCGTTGCGGCAAGCTCGGCGCCCCGAACCGTGAGGTTGAGCCACAGCGAGCCGCTCGCGGTACCGCGGACCTCGATCTGATGGGCACCCAGCGGGAGGTCAGCGGGGATTGTGATGGCCTGAGTCAGCGAGCCCGACGCGTCCGCGGTGCCACTCCAGAGCCGGACGGGTGTGCTGTGGATCCAGATCTCGACGGGCTCGTTGGCCGCAAGCCCGGTTGCCGTCACCGTCACGCCGCTTCCCACGAGGACGCTCGTCGCGGACAGGGAGGCTGCGGGGGTAGCAGGAGCGGTCGTTTCGGAAGGCTGAGGCGCGGGCGTCGTGGGCTCCGGCGTCGGCTCAGGCGTGGTAGGCATCGGCGTGGGTCCGGGGGTCGGCGTGACCGCGGTGACCGTGAACGGCACCGTGGTGAACATGGTCGGTTCCGGACCGCCGCACTCGCAGTTTTCGATCCGGTGGACCCCGACCGAGACGTTGTAATTGCCAGGGGCGAGGGTGAACGTCTTGCTGTAGGAACCGACCGACGAGATGGTGAGGTAGTCGATGGTGCCCTCTTCACGGTTCACGTTCGTCGGGTAGACGTAGATGCGCAAGCTGTAGGGCCGAGTGGGAGCCTCGTCGCTGACATTGGGCGCATAGTCGAAGGTGACCGTCGCAGCCTCGGGAGCGGCCGTATTGACGGCGAGGTTACTCACGATCACCTGGGGTACGTCGTCGGCAGCGCTCGCGGCCTGGGGCGCGATCGCAAGTGCGCCGACGACAGCGAGGGCTGCGGCAGCGACGGATGAAGTGCGCCGGAGGCGGCGCCAGGGTCGGGTCATAGTTGGGATCCCCCAGTTCAGCTCAGTTCAGACTCAGACGGTGCCCAGCAACCGTGGAGCGTGCCTCAAGGTCGGCGGAGCATGATCCATTATGCATAATTTATCATCCACCACGAGTCGCTTGGTGATGAGCGTGGAGGGATGGCCAAGCGCATCCCTCCCCCGGAGTGGGCACCGTACGTTCAGAGACTCGGCGTTGAACTACACCGTCGCCGGATTGCTGCCGGGCTCAGCCAGGAGCAATTGGCAGCGGCAGCGGGCATCACGAGGGCGACGTACGCGCAGTTGGAGAAGGGGCTATCTCGGCCCGACGTAGCCGCGAACCCGTCGCTCTATACGCTCGCGGCATTGAGTAGCGTCCTGCGCGTGGAGGTAACGGAACTCATCCCGGGCCAAGCACCGGATGTTTCAGCCTGGAGGTGACCCTTCCGAACCGCGGTGAGAGTTGACCCTCTAGAACCACGCTTCGTCGATGGCCACACGCGTCAGCCGGTTGGTACCGGGCAGCTGCACGGCGACAGTCCACTGCGGGCTCGTGCGCTGGAAGTCCGAGGCCGTGATCATGCCCTCATACTCGACCGCAATCAAGCCGGCGCCACGCATGAAGGCTTCGCCATCGAGGATCTTCTGGGTGTGCACCCCTGATGTACTGCAAGAGAAAATGGCGGCCTTGAATGTGATATCACCTCGCACATCCGCCTGACAGAAGTAGGGCTCGTTCTCTGCGTCGCGATAATCCAACCGAAACGCCCAGGGGTACTCAGTGAGCGCGGCCTGTTCAGCTCCGACCAAGTCACTAGACGCGATCCAGTCCACGGAGACAGACTCTGCGACCACTGCAGCTAACGCCGAACCCCCCTCCACCCCACGCGCCACGTCTTCAACCTTCGGACAAACCACGCGATCCAGAGCCGTGAGAAAACAAGGGTCGAGCAACAGATTGATTCCCGTGCAGGCACGAGCGTCCGATCGCGCGGAACTGTAAGAACGTTGAGCGCAAGTGACATGCAGGCTGTCGTCAGTGAGTTCAGCCGCAGCGGAGACGTCCGTCGCGCTCGGCACGAAGGTCTCGACAGTCGTACTGCGCGTCGGCGTTGCCCAGAAAGCCGAGCCGACGAACAGGCCGGCTACAGCTATCGCCGGAGCGGCTATAGCGGCGAAGACCAAACTGCGCCGCCTTGGTCGCCAGGAACGAGGTGGCCGAGGACTCTCCAGGAACGGTGCCGCTCCGACGGGCACGGAACCTTCCGACTCGGGCAGGGCACCCGCTTGCGACTTCTCCAGCACTCCAGCCCGCCCAGCTACGGGGAGGACTCCGAGAGCTGACCATTCCTTGGGCGCACCGTCCGTCAGGAACCAATCCGGAGGACCCTCAGCAATGAAGCCGCGACGCAGCTCATCGACTTTCACAGGGCTCAATCTGGCCAGGAACACGTTGAACTCCGACCAGACCGATTCCGCGACGGCCCGGCGACCCTTCTTGTATCCAGACAGATTTGTGCGATGTCCGTAGCCACCCTCGCCGGCGGCGATCTCTTGCCTTTCAGTCAGATTGAGGGTCGTTGAGCCACTTCCCGCCCGGGCCACATAGTCGCGTAGTGAATTCCCAGATTCCTTAAACGGTTCGACAGGATCGGCCGGATACTCGTAAAGCCCAAGGAGGTGTCGAGCGGCAAGAAGGGGACGCTTCCCTTCTTGTTCTTCATCTCTGCGCAAACAGCTATCCAGCGCCCACCAAGCGATGCGCGCTGCGACCCAATACTCCGATACGGCAAAACGCACTCGAATGTGACGAATGAGAGATAGGTTCCCAGCGAGGTTGCGCGGGGCCGACCGGGCGCACAGGAGCTCCGCTATGTCCTCGATCTCGTCATCCGATAAGGATGCACCTGAGCCTCGAGCCACCCCGCCCCCCCTGGAAACTATTGACAATATATGCGCGTGAATGTATAATAACTATTGGGTTGGCCCCCTTCATGCATAGGAGGGCCGCCATGGGCCTTAGAAATCTGTATGTAACCACACCACTGACCGCGAGCCAAGCCTTCGGGGATTGGCTCGCGAGCGATGAGTTCCTTGCCCTCGTCGAAGACTACCGAAGCAGGGACGAGGAACCGAGCTGCCTGCTCGACATCATCGCCTTGTGGGTGATGAACACAGACGCGCTCCTGAGTTACCCGAACTACCAGACGTTCCTTCTCAGCATTCTCGAGATCACGAACCAGTGGCAGCGCGACACTCAAGTGTGCCTTGGAGGCTTCCTATGGCCACTGCCACAAGGAGCCGATGAGGACGGCTTGTGGATCAACACGCTGGCGGGAGACTACGAGCCGAAGCGCGCTTACGGCAGGGACGTCATCAGCCACTCCGTCATACGCGAGGAGACCTTCCTTCTCCGGCAAGCCGCATTGCGCAGGGATTGTGCTTCGCAAGCACCGACGCGACAGTAACGAACCCGCACCACATCACGACCATCAGGGCCACCCAACCCGCTCAGCAATGAGCGGGTTTTTCCTATTCAAGAGTCACTTTCTCACCTGTGCCAGCTTGTGCCGACCTGTGCCGCACAGACCGGCACGACGAGTTGGCCCGTTGCGCTGGATCACGCGGTTGCGCCCATGCAAACCTGGCCGCGGGTCGTCACCCAAGTTCTCGGCTCTCGACCCAACGCAGTTGGCGACCGCACGGTCCATGCGGTCGCCAACCACTTCAGCGCCACGCGACCCAGCTACCAACTTCGTCGCATGGCGGTCACTCCCAACCCAGAGAGGACAGTCGTGACGAACTCGACTGTATGCCAGCAAGCCGTGCCGTGGTACGGCTTCAACATCTACAAGGACGGCGCGCTTGTTCGCGAGCAGCACGTCCAGGCCGGCACCTCAGCCATCGCTGAGGTGAAGGTCTATCGCTACCTGCGCGATGGGGAGTACCCCTGGTACGCCATCCCTCGCCTGATCAGCCAGGATGAGCACCGGGGCTGCGACTGCGGGGACTGGTCGTGAGCGGCGAGGTTCAGCGGCCGTTCGGCGCTCGGACGACCGCGCTCGGTGTCTCGGTCGGCGGTGGCATCGCTCGACAATCCAGGCGCGAGACCGAGCAGGTCGCCGCCAATGCTGACGTCATGGCGATGGCGGAGCAGGGGGCAGCATTTCTCCACAGCGTCGCACTATCCAACGTTGCGACTCTCGTGTCTCAGGCTGAGGCGTACATGAAGGTCGCACCGGCTGGAGGCGCATACTACGAGGCGATCATCGCGAATTACGCGATCACGGCCGGTCAGCGACTGTCTCGAGGTCTGGGATGAGTGCCCTTGATGTCATGAGCATGGTGCTCGCGATCATCCTCGTCGGCGGAGCGGCAGCATATGTGCTGCCTGACGCGGTCGAGAAGGTGACTGCCCTCCGCCGGGAGCGACGCGTCAAGAAGCTCAGTGTGAAGCTTGAACGTACGCGCGGAGATCTTCGCCGATCTGTTCAAGCGCTGTGTCTGGCGCTGAACGACGACGCCGCCTACGCCCGCCGTGAACTCGCCCGAGCGGCGGCTGACGCCCAGGACCCGCCTCGCAGTGAGTGAATCGGTGGCCGAGGGGGCGACGCCGCTCTGCACCGCCCCCTCGGTCATCCTTCCGACCCAGAGAACAGGGAAGTCATGTCCGAGAACTCCTCCGGTCTGACGAAGCGCTTGGCGCTCTTCGGGCTCGCCGTCTTGTTCACCGCGTGGGCGTTGTCCGTCGCGGTGGACTTCATCGCCAGTGTCTGGTGGCAACTGCTGATCATCGCCGTCGTCGCCGTCGTCATCGTTGTCGGAATTGCAACGTGGAGATCGCGTCCATAAATCGCCACCAAACCACTAGAACCCACCCGTCCGATCGGTCGGACGAAATGCGCACTTTCTCGAAAACCGTTATTTACGTAGTTGCCTCAGTAGCTCATAGTGGTGCGTGAATTCGCGCCAGTCTATGAGCGCGATATTACGCAGCCCTCGTCCCGCTACCAGACGAGCCCGGCGCGTGCGAACCAATTAATTGTTCACGTCACGCGGTCATACCCAGCCGCTGTGTCTTTCGTGCGCCTCTTAGGGGGAGACGGCGATAGGCGTGTCGACGTGAGAAGGGAGGGCACATGAATCAACCGAGCAAACCTATGGACGACTCAAAGGTCGTCGGCGCTGAGCAGACCGACGTGCGCGACGAGCTTTCGCTTCGGAAAGTAGCGCGGGCGGTACTCGCAATCGCGAGACGCCAGCTGCACCAGGAAGCCGATCAGATCGCGAGATCGACGGAGGAGGTGAGCGATGAGCGCGGGTAGGCCCTTCGTCTGGCGCGAGCTCGTCGTGCACCGCCCGCTCGACGCGTCGGACGCGGTCGAGATGCTTCGCCGCGTCGCCGATGATCAGTCGCACACCGGACTCGTGATCGAGCTCCGCGGCGATGACCATGGCGTTCGGCTGCTCATCAAAGCTCGAGTGGACGCCCTCAGCCGCGTGGCCGCCACCTTCGACGGAACGCTCAGCAAAGCGCATCCTCGTGAACCCGTCAACCGAGCACGCGCTATCCAGCCACGACCGTCGGACCGAGCGTTCGCCTCGGACTCACTCGAGATCTCGACCCGAGAGCTGTACCGCGCAGTCAGCGCAGCCAAGGCGGGCGAGGTTGCCGCCGTTCAAGTCGTCCTCGGCGCTCGACTCGGGAGCAGCACTTCCGTAGCGCAAGCGACGTCAGCGAGCATCCTCGCCGCGGTGCTTGGCACAAAGGCGGAACGTCTCGACAATCTCGTGAATACCCAGCGACTGCAGAAGGCGCGCTCGGACGGCTTCACCGCTTCAATCCGACTGGGAGCGACCGCCGATTCATCCGACAGAGAGCGCGCACTCCTTCGACGACTCCACAGCGCCGTGCGCCGGCTCGAAGCTCCCGGTGTCCGGCTGACCGTCCGCGGTACTTCCACACGGTCGTTTGACCGAGGATCTTTCCCGCTGTGGTGGCAGCACCTCACGATCCGAGAGGCGACAGCGCTTAGCGGGCTTCCCATCGGAGATGAACTTCCCGGACTCCCCACTCTGCACCCGGTATTGCTCCCTCCGCCGTACCGCACGACCACCGAGGAAGGACGCCTCGTCCTCGCAGACGCCACAGCGCCAGGCGTCAACGGCACTATCACCCTTGGCGAGGACGCCATCCTCCGGGGCCTCCACATACTCGGACCTGTGGGAGTCGGGAAGTCAGACCTCGCGGCGAACCTTCTCGTGCAATGGATCGACCAAGGCAAAGCCGCCCTGGTCCTAGAGCCGAAGGTCGACCTTTCGAGGGCGGTAGTTCGCAGAGTGGCTCCGAAGCACCGCGACCGGATCGTGTGCTTCGACCTGCTGTCCGAAGACGGCGTGATCGGCCTCAACCCTTTACGCCTGAACGGTCAGCCGCTGGAGGTCGTGGTCGACAGTCTGGTGAACATCTTCAGCTCGGTGCTGTCAGACGTGATCGGTGTCACGACCCGCGACCTTCTCCACGCCGCATTGAGCTCACTGGCGCAGTACCCCGGAGCGACACTGCTCATGCTGCCGCTGCTGCTCGCTGATCCGAAGTTCCGCCGCAAGGTTGTGTCCAACGTAGCGCACGACGTCTTCTTGCAGGCTTACTGGGCGGAGTTCGAAGGCAAGTCAGAGCAGGCGAGAGCACACCTCGTGTCGCCAGTCCTCGTACGACTACGCGGGCTGCTGCTGCGCCCGTCCTTTCGTCGGTCACTCGGACAAGCTGAGCCCAAGTTCGACGTACGCGAGGTCTTCGGGGAAGACCGACGGGTGCTGCTCGCTCCGCTACCCGAAGCTCAGCTTGGCAAGCAGGGCGCAGCCCTCCTCGGATCGCTCCTCTTGCACGAAGCATTCGTCGCCATCCGGGAACGAGCGCTGATTCCCGCTGAGCGGAGGCATCCCGTCATGGTCGCCCTTGATGAGTGGCACCGGTTCACCCACGGCGCCCAGGACTTCGCAGAGGCACTGACGCTGTTTCGCGGCTACGGCGCGGGCTTCGTGCTCTGCAACCAAGTCCTGTCACAGATCAGTCGTGAGCTTCGAGACGTCGTGACCGGAACAGTCCGCAGCCGGGTCTACTTCCAACTCGGTGCCGAGGATGCCGCCATGCTCGCTCGCCACTCACCCGAGATCGAGACCACTGACCTAATGCAGCTGGAGCAGTTCAACGTCTACGCCGCGCTCTACGAAGACGGACGAACCCAGGGATTCGCGTCGGGGCGCACGATCAAGCTCCCAGAGCCGCTGATCGAGGCAAGTCAGATACGCGCCGAGAGCCAGCGCCGCTTCGGCGTCCCTCCGGCGGAGGTCGAGCGAGAAGTCACCGCCCTCTACAGCGGCACCGATCCGGCTGTCGATCAGGGACGACCGCCGCCACACATCGGACGCCGCATCCCCCCAACTACTAACGCTCAACAAGGAGACCCCTCGCAATGAACACGAATTCAGAACCAGGCGCATCATCCAAACCCCGCGTTACCAACTCCGTGTCCGATCGCTCTACCGGTCGCGTCGCCCACGATCCCTCGCCACCCGGCACACCGGCTGCCGAATCTATCGATTACGGGATCGACAGTCATGCCTTCGGCATGACACCGCCCGAAAGCAACGGTCGTGTCGGCAAGCTTCGTCTCGACGCCCTCCGCATGAGCCTTTCGGCCCGGGACACTCGCATCATCGGCACCTTGAAGCAACACCGCTTCCTCTCCACCAACCACGTCGAACGCTGGCACTTCTCAGATCACGCATCGAAACTCAGCGCGGCCCGGACAACGCGCCGTGTACTGGCTCGCCTCAAGCACCTCGGGGTCATCACCGCACTCGATCGCCGCCTCGGGGGCGTGCAGGGCGGTTCCACCCAGCACGTCTGGCACCTCACACCCGCGGGCGAGCGTCTTGGTGCCGACCAGCCAGGACGCCGGGTAAGGGAGCCGTCGACGGCGTTTCTGCATCACGAACTCGGCATCGCGAGCGTCCATGTCGCATTCATCGAGGCTGAGCGCGCCGGGAGGCTCCGCCTGATCGACTTCACGACAGAGCCGAGATGCTGGCGACAATTTCCGGGAGTAGGTGGGCAGGTCCGTAACCCTGAAACCCGATTTCTTCGCGGTGGTCGCTGCACACCCAGGCTACGAGTCGCTGTACTTCGGAGAGTATGACCGCGCGAGCGAGTCCGCTCGAACGATCGTCCGGAAGGCCGGCGTCTATGAGTCCTACTGGCGCACGGGCATCGAAGAACGGCGCTCAGGCGGATTTCCTCAGGTGCTTTGGATCGCTCCCGAAGAGACCCGGTTGACGCGTATTCAGCGCGAACTCGGAAAGACCGCCCGGAATCACGATGGAGCTTCACGCTTTCACGACACCGAGCGAGGTAATCGCCGCGATCACTGCCGAGGAGAAGGAGGCACAAGGATGACCAGTTCAGACCCGCGCCTCCTCATCGGCGATGCCGCAACAACACTGGCGACCCTCCCTGCCGCGTCCGTCGACATGGTGTTGACGAGCCCTCCGTACGCGAACGGGCTCCGCGACTACGGAGTGGCGGGACAACTCGGAAACGAGGCCACCGTGCAGGAGTGGGTCGACGACGTGTTAGCGGCGCTCACGCCGCTTGAGCGGGTCCTGAAGCCCGATGGCACCTTGTGGCTCAACGTCGGGGACAGCTACTCGCGTACTCCTGGTGAGGGCGCACCGCGAAAGAGCCTGCTGCTCGGCCCGGAGCGCCTGGCGCTCGCGATGATCGAGCGCGGATGGTTGCTTCGCAACAAGGTCGTCTGGGCAAAGCCGAACGGTTTGCCCACTGCGGTAACCGACCGGCTCAGGAACAAGTGGGAGGTGGTCTACGTCTTCGCGCGCACTCCCAAGTACTTCTTCGACCTCGACGCAGTGCGCGTGCCACACCTCACGAGGCCGCCGCGGCGACGCGAGTCGCTCCCTGCGCGTACCCGGCCCGACACCTGGCAGGGACGGAAGGGAGATCGTGGCGACGGTCTTCAACGACTGCGGGCCCGCGGCCGCGTCGGACACGATCTGGGCTCGAATCCAGGCGATGTCTGGCTCATTCCAGTGAGCGCCTGGAACGAGGGGACCATCACGCCACGTTTCCGCTCACCCTTGCAGAGCGCTGCATCCGGGCCGGCTGTCCCGAGGGCGTCTGTACCGGATGCGGAACACCATGGCGTAGAAACGTCATTCGCACGCTCGGGGCTGCCGCAATCCGCGGCACACTCCAACCCTCGTGCGCCTGCGTGACACCTTCGCTCCGCCAGGGAATCGTCTTGGACCCATTCATGGGGTCTGGAACCACTGCCATCGCAGCAGAGAACCTCGGGCGGTCGTGGCAGGGAATCGAACTCAATCCCGACTACGCCGATGTCGCAATCAATCGGATCGAAGAGGCTCGCGGGAAGCGGGCGACTGGGCCGAAACGACGCCGCCCCGCATAACATTTGTATTCACTTGCATATACATGCGTTCCGTGGTCCACTGACCACAGCACCAAGCGAAAGGAGGTGAATATGTCGAGAAGAAGCGTGAGGCGCCCGCCGACCGATGCGCAACGGGTGATCCGCTATGGTCACTCCACTCATCAGCCGGTAAGTGGAAAGAGTGAGAGACCGATGGTCGAAGAGGTCGCTGGATACGTCACCGAAGAGAGCAGCGCATCCGACCCGAAGTGGTTGGCTCGAAAGGTGCTCTACGACGGCGCACACAGCAATCTCGTGCAACGGCTCCGCAACGGTGAGACACCGGGCACACAACCACTCCACACCCCGGCGGTCGAGGCACGAAGACACCGCCGCGGTCGAGCCGCGGTCTACGCCCGTGTCAGTACCGAAGAGCAGGCGCGGATGGGTGGCGGGCAAGACGGCTTCTCAATTCCGTATCAACGAGAGGCCTGCGAGCGGTACGCCCGCGATCACGATCTCGAGATCGTCGGCGTCTATGTCGACCCCGGCAAGACGGGAACCACCGCGAACCGCAAGCAGTTCAAGGCGATGCTCAGCGATCTTGGCGAGCTGGGAATCACTCACATCATCGTGCACAAGCTCGATCGCCTGAGCCGCTCCCCCAAGGTCGACTACGTCGTCGACGATGCTCGCGAAAAGACCAAGACAGCCTTGGTCTCGGTGACCGAGTACATCGACGAGACACCCCAGGGACTCCTGAATCTTCAGTTCATGCGTGGTGTGGCCGCGTACTACTCGAACAATCTGGCGAGCGAGGTGCAGAAGGGCATCACGACCAAGCTGAAAGAAGGCGGAACTCCGGGTCAGGCACCACTCGGCTACTTGAACAAGCAACGCAAGGAGGGCCGGGCAGACATTCGTTGGGTGGAGATCGATCCTGATCGCGCACCGCACATTCGTTGGGCGTTCGAGGAGTACTCCACCGGCAACTGGAGCCTCAAGAATCTGGCGGCAGCCCTCGAGGCGCGCGGACTGCGCAACCGAGCCCGCAACAGGGAACCGAGCCGCCCGGTCACCGTCTCGACGCTGCACCGAATTCTCTCCCATCCGTACTACGTCGGAATTGTCGTCTACAAAGGCGGCTACTACGAGGGGTCGCATCCGCCGCTCATCGCTCGCGAGTTGTGGCTACGAGTCCAAGATGTACTCGCCGCGCACAACAGCGCCGGCGAGAAGGACCGCCGACACCCGCACTACCTCAAGGGCTCGATCTACTGCGGCGAGTGCGGCAACCGCCTCGTCTTCACACGGAACAAGGGACGCCTCGGCGCCTACTACGACTACTTCTTCTGCCTCGGGCGGCGCGCAAAGGCCGCGACCTGCACACGCAAGTACGTGAGCGTCAGTGCGGTCGAGCGCGGCGTCGAAGCCTTCTACGGACGCCTCCACTTCACGTCGGAACGGATCGAGGCAGTTCGAAGAGTGGTGCGCGAGGAACTCGACAGGAGCCAGGCCGACGCGATCTTCACTCTCTCGGAAGCGAAGAGGCGCTATCAGAGCGTGAAGAAGGAACAGGAGGCGCTCCTTAAGGCGCATTATGCGGGAGCTGTCCCGCTGGATCTACTCAAGAGCGAGATGGATCGAACTACCCGAGAACTCGACGCGGCAACCGCGCAGATCCGTACTGCAGAGCAAACCCTGGACCAGTTGGATGAACAGCTCGACCGAGCGTTGGAAGTAGCCCGTCTCTGCGGCGAGCAATACAGCGGCGCCATCCCCTCGGAGCGCAGGATGCTCAATCAAGGCCTGTTTGTAAAGCTCTTCATCGGTCAAGACGGCACTGTCGAAGAGGCCGAGCTACAGGACCTCTTCGCGGGGATCCTGTCCAGGGACACCACCGTGAAGGTCGAAAGTCCCGAACGAGCAGTGATCCCCGTACCGACGCAAGTCGATGAGGACTCAGGCGCTCGAAGCGGCGCCGGGGCGCTCGTCCCCGTGTCGGAGTGGGGAAGTCGCCCAGAACGCCGCTGGAGCCCCACCGCGGTCCTTCTAGGCGTCACCGACGCCAATGAGACGTCATACGCAAGAACCCCGCCCAAACTTTCGTTTGGGCGGGGTTCGAATAAGGCTCATTTGGCGGAGGGTGTGGGATTCGAACCCACGGGACATTACTGCCCACCGGTTTTCAAGACCGGGTCCTTCGGCCGCTCGGACAACCCTCCCGACGCGCAGAACGCGCGCGTCGAACGGGCCGAGTCTAGTCGACGCGGTGGCGGCTCAGAGGCGGCGCAGCACCTCGGCGACGCCCCCGTCGAGCACGGATGCGGTGACTTCACCCGCCGCATCCTGCACTTCTTGCGGACCCTGTCCCATCGCCACCGCACGCCCGCCGTGCTGCTTTGCCCACGCGAACATGCCGACGTCGTTGCGGCCGTCGCCCATGACGAGCACATTCTCGGGCGCCACTTCGAGCCAGTCGCGCACGAGCGCCAGTGCGGTGCCCTTGTCGACGCCCTTCGGGGCGATGTCGAGCCAGGCCGTCCAACCCACGGCGTACGAGACCTGATTGAGTCCGACCCGATCGACCAGTTCGACGAAGTCGCCCTCGTTGTGCTCGGGAGAGACCACGACGACACGGGTCACCGGCTGGCGCGCGAGCTCCTCGAACTCCACCTTCGACGCACGGTCGAGGTTCCAATCGTCCATGTAATCGGTGTACTCGCGTCGCCCGTCGGGCAACTCGATGAGATAGTGCGCATCCGGCAGGTGCTCACGCAGCAGCGTCAACACCTCCGCCGCATCGAACGTCTCGACGTGCTTGCGTTCGTAGACGAGGGATGCGGGATCCGCCGCACCCACGCGCGCCATGATCACCGCCCCGTTCGAGCACACGGCGTAGTCCGGCGCGATCTGCAGCAGTTCCTGGATGCCGCGCGTCGCCTCCCAGCTTCGTCCCGTCGCGAGCATCACCTCGTGACCGGCGCGTCGCGCATCCGCCACGGCCTCGATGATCCCTGGGCTCGGCGACTCGTCCTCCAGCAGCACCGTGCCGTCGATGTCGAGCACGATGAGCATGCCGCCCGCGCGCGATGTCGCGATCTCCTCGACGAGCGCGGCGGCCTCGGCCGGCGTCTCGATCTCGATCTCTCCGGTCTCCGGCAGCCGCGCCTCGCTCACGCGATCGGCTCCAGAACCTCGAGTCCGCCGAGGAACGGACGCAGCACCTCCGGCACGGTGACCGAGCCGTCGGCGCGCTGATGCGTTTCGAGAAGAGCCACGATCCAGCGCGTCGTGGCCAGTGTGCCGTTCAGCGTCGCGACCGGCTGCGTCTTGCCCTCTTCCGGGCGGTACCGGATCGACAGGCGACGCGCCTGGTACGTCGTGCAGTTGCTCGTGCTGGTGAGCTCGCGGTACGCGTCCTGCGTGGGAACCCACGCCTCGATGTCGTACTTGCGCGCCGCGGAAGAACCGAGATCCCCCGCTGCGACATCGATGACGCGGTACGAGAGACCAAGATCCTGCATCATCCGCTCCTGCATCTCGACCAAGCGCAGATGCTCGGCCTCCGCCTCGGCCGGGTCGACGTAGACGAACATCTCCAGCTTGTTGAACTGGTGGACGCGGATGATGCCGCGGGTGTCCTTGCCGTACGAGCCCGCCTCGCTGCGGTAACACGTGGACCAGCCCGCGTATCGCTTGGGGCCGCGGCCGAGATCGAGGATCTCGTCCATGTGGTATCCGGCCAGCGGAACCTCGCTCGTTCCCACGAGATACAGGTCCTCATCGTCGAGGTGGTAGACCTCTGCGGCGTGCTTGCCGAGGAATCCGGTGCCGCGCATGACCTCGGGACGCACCAGCGTCGGAGGGATGATCGGCGTGAACCCGGCCTGCAGGGCGCGATCGAGCGCGAGGTTCATCAGCGCGATCTCGAGGCGCGCCCCGACGCCCGTGAGGAAGTAGAAACGGCTGCCGGAGACCTTGGTCCCCCGCTCCATGTCGATCGCACCGAGCAGCTCACCGATCTCGAGGTGGTCGCGGGGCGTGAAATCGAACGACGGGATCTCGCCGTGCGTACGCAGCGTCACGAAGTCGTCCTCGCCGCCGACGGGCACCCCCTCGATGACGATGTTCTCGATCTTCGCCAGAGCGTCGGCGGCTGCCTCTTCGGCCTCGGTCACGGCAGCCTGCGCAGCCTTGACCCGGGCGCTCAGATCCTTCGCCTCGGCGACGAGCGCGGCCTTCTCCTCCTTGGGAGCGGCGGCCACCCGCTTGCCGTGCGCGTTCTGCGCGGCGCGAAGCTCTTCGAACGCCGTGATGGCCGAGCGTCGGTCCCGATCGGCGGCGATCGCCGCATCCACCGTCTCCGCGGACTCGCCGCGGGCTTCCTGCGAACGCTTGACGAGGTCGGGGTTATCGCGAAGGAGGGCCAGATCGATCACCCGTGAAGTCTAGACGTGGTGGGTGCGCCTCGGATTCCGCCCGCCATGTCCCGCTTCCCGCAACGCATGTCCCACTTCCCGCAGGAGTCGACCCCGAATACTGCGGCAAGTGGGACATGCGTAGGAGCCCAGCCTCGAAAAGTGCGGCAAGTGGGACATGGACGCGGAGACGGCGCCGAGCCGTGCCATCCCGGCATCCACCGGCATCCCCGCGGCCCTACTCTGTGAGCATGACCTCGGATCCCGCCGCCGTTCGGCGCGCGGCCCTGGTCTACAACCCGGTGAAAGTCGACGCCCGTCGCCTGCGCGCGCAGGTCGTGCACGCCGCGAAGAGCGCGGGATGGGGCGCGCCCCTCTTCTTCGAGACGACTCCCGAGGACCTCGGCCAGGGTCAGGCGCGCACGGCCCTCGCGCAGGGAGCGGATGCGGTGCTGGTCGCCGGCGGCGACGGCACAGTGCGCGCGGTCGCCGAGGCCCTCGCGCACACGGGCATCCCTCTGACGATCGTGCCCAGCGGCACGGGCAACCTCCTCGCCCGCAACCTGCGGCTGCCGCTGGACGATCCCGACCGCGTGATCGCCACCGCCTTCGCCGGCGACACGGCGCTGATCGACGTCGGCTTCGCCGAGTTGCACCGGGCCGACGGAACGAGACAGACCCACGCCTACGTGGTGATGGGCGGCATCGGACTGGATGCGGCGATGATCGCCAACACCCGCCCGTCGCTGAAGAAGAGCGTCGGCTGGGTGGCCTACGTCGACGGAGCGGCGCGCTCGCTCGTGGGGGCGGCACCGTTTCGCATCGTCTACCAAGTGGGCGACCAGCGGCTGCACTCCGCCCGCGTGCAGAGCGTGCTCTACGCCAACTGCGGGTCGCTGCCGGCGGGGCTCTCCCTCATCCCGGAGGCGTCGGTGACCGACGGGACGATGGACGTCGTGCTGTTCCAGCCCAAGGCGTGGTGGGGCTGGTTGTTCGTCTGGCGCCGGGTCGCGTGGGACAACAGCGTGCTGCGCCGATTCCGCGCCGGGCGCCGCGTGCTGCAACTGCGCACCCGCGACAACGCGGTGCGTTACATGCGCGGACGGACGATGGAGGTAGCCGCGGCCGAGCCGCATCCGGTTCAGCTCGACGGCGACGAGTTCGGTGAGGCGGTGCGGATCGTGAGCCGCATCGACGCGGCCGCACTGCGGGTGACGGTGCCCGCGGGGCACGACCTCAGCCGGCTCTGACTGTCAACCCTTCGGCCGCGATTCCCCCGCGTTCGCGAGGATGGTCGGGTGAGCAGCCCCACCCTCGTCTGGTTCCGCGACGATCTGCGCCTGGCCGACAACCCGGCCCTGCGCGCGGCGATCGACCGCGGCGAACCGGTCGTGGGCGTCTACCTGCTGGACGAGGAGTCCCCCGGCGTCCGCGCGCTCGGCGGCGCCGCCCGCTGGTGGCTGCACCACTCGCTCGCCTCCCTCGGCGAGCGCCTGCGCGAACGCGGCGGCTCCCTGGTGCTCCGCCGGGGCGCCGCCGCATCCGTCCTGCCCGAGCTGGTCTCGGATGCGGGCGCCGGCGCCGTCTTCTGGAACCGCCGCTACGGCGGCCCGGAACGCGAGATCGACGCCGGCCTCAAGCAGAGTCTGCGCGAAGGCGGGCTCGAGGTGCGTTCGTTCCAGGCGTCGCTCCTGTTCGAACCGTGGACGGTGCGCACCGGCTCCGACACGCACTTCTCCGTGTTCACGCCGTTCTGGCGCGCGTGCCTGCATCTTCCCGCCCCGCGAGCGCCATTGCCCGAGCCGCGCGAGATCGACGGGATGGGCAGGCCACCCGCATCCGATGCCCTCGAGGACTGGGAGCTGCTGCCGACCCGCCCCGACTGGGCCGGGGGCCTGCGCGAGACGTGGGAGCCCGGAGAGCCGGCCGCCCGCGCGCGCCTCAGGCACTTCCTGAAGGACGACCTTCCGGGCTACGGCACCGCGCGCGACGAGCCCGCCGCGGGCGTCACCTCACAGCTGTCCCCGCGCCTGCGCTGGGGCGAGCTGAGCCCGTTCACCGTCTGGCATGACACGCTCGCGACCGGCGCGGATGCGGGACGCTTCCTCTCCGAGCTGGGCTGGCGCGAGTTCGCGTGGCACACCCTGTTCCACTTCCCCGATCTCGCCCGGAAGAATCTGCGTCCGGCGTTCGACGCCTTCCCGTGGCCCCGACTGCAGCCCTCGCACCTCGATGCGTGGCAACGGGGACGCACCGGCGTCCCCCTGGTGGACGCGGGGATGCGGGAGCTCTGGCACACCGGCATCATGCACAACCGCGTGCGGATGGTCACGGCCTCGTATCTGATCAAGAACCTCATGATCGACTGGCGCCGCGGCGAGCAGTGGTTCTGGGACACCCTCGTCGACGCGGATGCGGCCTCCAACCCCTTCAACTGGCAGTGGGTGGCGGGCTCGGGCGCCGATGCAGCACCGTACTTCCGGATTTTCAACCCCCAGACACAAGCCGAGAAGTTCGACAAGGATGGTCTCTACGTCTCGCAGTGGGCTCCGGATTCCGCATCCCTGGACCCGCTCGTCGACTTGGGGGCATCGCGCAAACGCGCGCTGGACGCGTACGAGGACGTCAAAGCTGCCGCGCGCTGAGCGCTCCTGGAAGGACCCCCACATGCCCCGAACCGCCCACCGACTCCTGCTGCCGCTCGTGGCCGCCACCGCACTCGCACTGGCCGGGTGCGCGGCAGCCGGTCCCGATGTCTCTCCCGTCGAGGTCGGAGACGCTCCGACGGAAGCGACCGCCCCCGGCACCACGCTGTCGGTCGGCGACACCGCCTGGGTGAAGGTGCCCGCCGCCAGCGGCGACACGGAGCTCGTGGGCGCGACGGTGCTCTCGATGGATCCCATGGATCCCGAGAGCATCGACGGATTCGAAGACAAGGCGGAGCTGAGCAGCCGGCATCCGTTCGCGATCGTGGTCCAGTACACGTGGACGCCGGTGAGCGAGTACGACAGCACGACGCGGAGCGTCCCCCTCATCCCGATCGAGGCGGACGGCTCGTTCGCCGGCTGGCTCGCCAACGACATCGGAAACGTCGGCATGGGCGACGCGGACGCGTGCGGCCTGTCCCTTCCGGAGCCGAAGGACGGGACCGCCCTGGAATGCTGGGTGGCCCTGACGACGGGACCGGACCTGGGCGGGGTCGAGTTCAACGGCACCAGCCGCAACGACACCTTCCCGGACGAGGACCACCCCTACGCCGGGCAACCCGTCACCTGGAAGCCCTGACACCGGGCTGTCTCCGGCGCGCCGCGGAATGCGGGAGCCCGCCGCGGGGTTGCCCTCGGGGATGAGCATCACCGTTTCCGTCCTCGACCTCGTCCCCGTGCGCACCGGCCAGACCAGCGCTCAGGCCGTCGCCGCATCCCTCGACCTCGCTGACCGCGCCGACGAGCTGGGCATCGGCCGCTACTGGTTCGCCGAGCACCACAACATGCCCGCGGTGGCATCGACCAGCCCGCCCGTGCTGATCGCGGCCGCTGCCGCACGCACGAAGCGGATGCGGGTGGGCTCAGGCGGCGTGATGCTCCCCAACCACTCGCCCCTCATCGTGGCCGAGCAGTTCGCCGCTCTCGAGGCGCTGGCGCCGGGGCGTATCGACCTCGGCATCGGCCGCGCCCCCGGCAGCGACCCGGTCATCACGCAGCTGCTGCGCCGCAGCGGCACCACGAGCGATGTGGAACAGTTCCCGCAGCACATCTCCGACATCCTCTCGCTCACCAGCGACGCGGGGGCCACGGTGCGCTTCACCTCCGGCGATAGCTACAGCGTGCACGCGACGCCCGCCGCCACGACCCTTCCCGAGGTGTGGTTGCTCGGGTCGAGCGACTACTCCGCGCAGCTGGCCGCCGCATCCGGCCTGCCCTACGTCTTCGCGAACCACTTCGCCGGCGACGGACTCGAGCGCGCGCTCACGCTCTACCGCGACCAGTACCGCCCTTCCGAGGCCCACCCGAGCCCGCGCACCTTCGTCACGGCCAACGCGGTCGTGGCACCGACGGAGGCCGAGGCGTGGGAGCGTGCGCTGCCGCAGGTGCGCATGATGTCCCGCATCCGCTCCGGACGCCCGCTCGTGCCGATGGAGACCGTCGAGCAGGCGCGGGATGCGGAGGCGCACGACAACCTCGCCGCGCACATCATCGACAACGCCCGCCGCACGTGGTTCGTCGGGGCACCGGAGCAGGCCGCGGATGCCCTCCGCGCGTTCTCAGCACGCTACGGCGTGGACGAGATCATGGTCTCCCCCGTCGCCGGCGCCTACGACGCGGAGCCCCTGGACACCGCGGGCGGCCGCATCCAGACGCTCGAGCTGCTGACGCCGCTGCTCGCCGCCTGAGGCGGACTCTCCTCTCCTCGCGCCCGCCCGCCTGCCGCCCCGCCTTCGCCCGCTTGCCGCCCCGGCTTCGCCCGTCCGCCCTGGCTTCGCCTGTCACAGATCGAGCTCATCGGCCCGGTTTGTGACAGGCGGGCGGCCCATCACCCCGCTCGCCTGTCGCAGATCGACGCCCGTGGCTCGATCTGTGGCAGGCGAGCGCGCCGGACGGGAGCGTCCCGCAGGCGGGCGCGCCGGGGCGGGCATGCCGGACGGGAGGACGCGGGGGTGCCGGATGCGGGCGGGTCAGGCCTCGGGCTCGCCGCTGACGAGCGCGCGCAACCAGTCCCGGGCCTCGACGAACACGTCGTCCGAGTACCGCTCCGGGTAACGATTGATCGCGCGGTCGGCGCGCGGGTACGAGCCGAGGAAGATCACCTTCGGGCTGAAGCGGCGCAGCCCCATGAGGGCGTCGGCCACACGCTCGTCGAGGACGTGGCCGTCGGCGTCGATCACGAAGCGGTAGCGGCCGAGGGCGTCGCCGATCGGACGGGATGCGAGCAGCGAGAGGTTGATCCCGCGGGTCGCGAACTGCTCCAGCATCTCCATGAGCGCACCGGGGTACTCCTCCGGCAGCTCCACGATGAGCGAGGTCTTGTCGGCTCCGGTGGGTGCCGGCGGCGCCACGGTACGCGCCACGAGCACGAAGCGGGTGACGGCGTCCTTCTTGTCCCCCACGCCCTCGGCCAGCAGGTCGAGCTCGTGGTGCTCGAGGATCCCGGGAGGGGCGATGGCCGCATCCGCGTCGCTGGTCCCGTCGAGCAGACCGAGGGCCGCGGCGACGTTGCTGGATGCGGGCAGGTGCGCGTGTGCGGGAAGCTCCCGACTCAGCCACTGCAGGCACTGCGCGTAGGCGACGGGATGCGCGGCCACGAGCGAGACGTCCTCGAGGCGCTGCCCGGGTCGGCCGACCAGCACGAAGCTGACCGGAACGAGGTACTCGCCGATGATGCGCAACCCCGGCATCGTGGCCAGCGCGTCCTGTGCCGTGGAGACGCCGCCGTCGACGGAGTTCTCGATCGCGATCATCGCCGCATCCGATCGCCCCTCGACGACATCCGCGAGCGCCTCTCCCACATTGCGCACCGAACGCCAGATCTGGCCGCGCGCCTCGGGCACCTGCGCGAGGGCCGCCTCCGTAAAGGTGCCGGCCGGACCCAGATAGCTGTAGGTACGACGGGCGACGGATGCGGTGCTCACGGGCACTCAGCCTAGACCGCGCGCGACGGCCTCCGGTGAACACCGGAAACGACGCGCTGCGCGCGCGGGGAGTGACGACACCCTGCCGGCACGGCAGACTAGGGGCATGAGCCGTGCCGGACAGCCTGCTGAGCCTTCTGATCTGATCGACATCGACGAGCTGATCGCCGCCTACTACGACCTGAAGCCCGACGCTTCCGTGCCCGGGCAGCGGGTCGTGTTCGGCACGAGCGGACACCGCGGATCGAGCCTGTCGACCAGCTTCAACGAGAACCACATCCTCGCCACGACCCAGGCGATCGTCGACTACCGGGCTGGCCAGGGCATCACCGGCCCGCTCTTCCTCGGCCGCGACACGCACGGCCTGTCGCTCCCGGCCGAGCGCACGGCCATCGAGGTGCTCGTCGCCAACGGCGTGGACGTGCGGGTCGACGCCCGCGACTCGTGGGTTCCCACCCCCGCCCTCAGCCACGCGATCCTCACCTACAACCGCGACCGCGCCGCCGACGACACGGGCCGCGCGGACGGCATCGTCGTGACGCCGTCGCACAACCCGCCGCGCGACGGCGGCTTCAAGTACAACCCGCCCCACGGGGGCCCTGCCGACACCGACGCGACCTCGTGGATCGCCGACCGCGCCAACGAGCTCATCGCGACGGGCCTGACGGACGTGAAGCGCACCCCCTATGCCGACATCGACGGCGACACCCTCGCGCAGTACGACTTCCGCGAGGCGTACGTACGCGACCTCGACGCGATCATCGACATCGAGGCGATCAAGAAGGCCGGCATCCGCATCGGCGCCGACCCTCTGGGCGGCGCCTCCGTGGACTACTGGGCGCTGATCGCCGAGCACTACGGCCTCGACCTCACCGTCGTGAATCCCGACGTCGACCCGACGTGGAAGTTCATGACCCTCGACTGGGACGAGAAGATCCGCATGGATCCGTCCTCTCCCAACGCCATGGCAGCGCTCGTCGCCCGCCGCGACGAGTACGACATCCTCACCGGAAACGACGCGGATGCGGATCGCCACGGCATCGTCACTCCGGATGCGGGCCTCATGAACCCGAACCACTACCTGGCGGTCGCGATCGACTACCTCTTCTCGCACCGACCCGGCCTGGCCCGCCGAGGCCGCCGTCGGCAAGACCCTCGTGTCGTCGATGATCATCGACCGCGTCGTCGAGGCGCTCGGACGCACGCTGTACGAGGTCCCGGTCGGCTTCAAGTGGTTCGTCCCCGGTCTCCTGGACGGATCGGTCGCGTTCGGCGGCGAGGAGTCCGCCGGCGCTTCCTTCCTCCGTCAGGACGGCACCGTCTGGACCACCGACAAGGACGGCATCCTGCTCTGCCTGCTCGCCGCGGAGATCCTCGCGGTGACCGGCAAGACCCCCTCGCAGCGCTACGCGGAACTCGAGGACACCTACGGCGCGTCCGTCTACCAGCGCGTCGACGCCCCGGCGACCCCGGAGCAGAAGGCTGCGCTCGCGAAGCTGTCGCCGGATGCGGTCACCGCCACCGAGCTCGCAGGCGAGCCCATCACCGCCAAGCTCTCGCACGCCCCCGGCAACGGCGCGGCGATCGGCGGGCTCAAGGTCGTGACGGCGGACGCCTGGTTCGCCGCGCGCCCCTCCGGCACCGAGGACGTCTACAAGCTGTACGCGGAGTCGCTGCGCGGCGAAGCCCACCTGCACGACGTGCAGGACGAGGCCCGGGCCGTCGTGTCCGAGGCCCTCTCCGGCGCCTGATCCTCGGCGGGCGCCCCGCATCCGGGAGTCGTCGTTGTGGGCTCGCGTCCCTTCTCTCCGCGAGACTGCATCTCCTTCACGAGATGACTGTGTTTACCCGTGATCTCGTCACGAAGATGCAGTCTCGCGGTCTTGGTGCGCGTGGAAAGGAGCGAGCCCAGCAGCAGCGCCCCGAGGGCGAACGGCAGCTACCGTGACCGGCGTGACGTTCGCCACCCGCGTGGACGCGAGCGTCCACCGCTGGTTGCCGCCGTTGTTCGAGGTCCACGTGCCGACCGCCGCGCCGTCGGCCGTGCCCTGTCCTTTCACGTCGAGCACCCGTTCGGCAGACGCGCTCAGCAGCGAAAACGTGCGCCCGTCTGTCGTGGACGGGATCCACTGGAGCGCCGGATCGGATGCGGCGGCCGCCGCATCCGCCGACGCGAGCGTCGTGCTCGTGCCGTTCACCGCGAAGAAGCGCCCGTCGCCCGCCTCGAGGGCGATGCGGTGTCGGTTCGTTCCCTCGCCCGAGATCGAGTGCACGGTCCACGCCTGCGCGGGGGCGGCATCCGCGGTCGTCGCACCGGTGCGGATCGCGAGGCCGTTGGGGTCGGGCGCGAGGGCATTGCCGCTCTGAACGCCGAAGAGCTGGTACGTCTCGCCGTCTTCGAAGACGGCCGCATCCGCCGCGACGCCCGAGACACCCGACACGACGAGCGTCGTGACCGACTTCGCCGGCAGCGTCAGGGTCGCGGACTTGGACGCTGCGTCGACCGGAACGGCGGCGCCCGCCAGGAGCGCGTGGTCGGTGACGTCATCGGCCGATGACTCTGTCGTCACGATCGGGGTGACCGTCGCGCCGGGAGCGATGTTCGCGAAGCGGTACAGGTCGACCTGCACCGAACGCGCGGACGCCTCGGAGTTGATGTGCACCAGGGTCACGCCGTCAGCCTTCGGCCGTGAGGGCCGCGGTGGTCTGCGTGTCGTCGGTGGGGATGAGCCGGTCGCCGGGCTCGATGTAGTGCGTGAAGTTGCGCACCGTGTTGAACTTCGAGTTCGTCAGCACCTGGCACGACGGGCCAGCGTCGTTCGGGGGCTCGCCACTCTCCGCGAGACTGCATCTCCGTCACGAGATCACGGTTGTTACCCGTGATCTCGTGCTCGAAATGCAGTCTCGCGGAGGGATGGGGGTTCCCAGCCCGTGCGGCGGGAGGAGGCGCGGGGCGCGCGGGGTCAGCGGATGCGGGGGCCCGAGCTCGCACGCACGACGAGCTCGGTCGGCACGAGCGTGCGGTCGTCCACGCTCTCACCCTCGATCTCGGCGAGCAGCGCCCGGATGGCGCCGGAGCCCAGGCGATCGAAATGCTGACGCACGGTCGTGAGCGGCGGCCAGTAGTTCGCCGAGTCGGGCATGTCGTCAAAGCCCACGACGCTGACGTCGTCGGGCACCGCGCGACCGGCCTCGTGCAGGGCACGCACGAGCCCGAGCGCCATCTGGTCATTGGAGACGAACACCGCGGTGACCGACGCGTCCTGCGCGAGCCGCACGCCGATCTCGTAACCCGAGTCAGCCGTCCAGTCGCCCACCTCGACCGCGGGCACAGCTGCGCCCCGGCGCTCGAGGGTCTCACGCCAGGCGTCGCGCCGGCGCTCGGCCGCGTACGACTCGAGAGGGCCCGACACGTGCCACACGGTCTCGTGCCCGAGATCCAGCAGGTGCTCCGTGGCCAGGCGAGCACCCTGCGCCTGATCGTTGTCGACGACCGGGTAGGCGTATGCCGCGTGCGAGTCGAGGACCACGACCGGCAGTCCCGTCGGCAGCGCGATCTCCGACTCGTCGAGACGGTGCGACTCGATGAGGATGATGACGCCGTCCACGGCCTGCTCCCGCAGCCCGCACGAACGCGCCGGAGACGTCGGACTGCGACGCCGTCTCGACCGTGATGAGCGTCAGCGAGTATCCGGCGGATGCGGCGACGGAGGCGACCGCATCCAGGGTCCGCGTGTTGCCGTAACTGGAGAGCGAGAACATGATCACGCCGATGGAGCGGAACTTGCCCGAGCGCAGCGCGCGGGCGGCGCTGTTGGGCCGGTACCCCAGCTCGTCCATGGCGGCCAGGACGCGGGCGCGGGTGTCGGGATCGACATTCGCCCGCCCGTTCGCGACGCGTGACACGGTCTGGCCGGAGACGCCGGCGAGAGCAGCCACGTCGGCCATCGAGGTCTCGCGTCGGCGCGCACGAGGTTCGCCCGGTGTTGCTGCCGTGACGTGGCCCATGCCCGGATCCTCCTCGATGTTGACGTTGACATGTTAGCGAGAGCGGAGTTATGTTTACGTCAACATACCGCGGAACCCGAATTCTGCGGAGCATTGCGTTCACAGAAGAGGCATCGGACGATGACGACCACAGCGGCTCCCCCACCCGCGCTCCGCACACCCAAGCGGCGGCGTTTCGCGGTCGACCAGAAGGGCTGGTTGTTCGTCGCCCCCTTCGCGATCGTGTTCGCACTCGTGTTCCTGGCACCGCTCGTCTACTCGCTGTATCTCAGCTTCTTCCGCGAGCAGATCGTGGGCGGCAACGCGTTCGTCGGACTCGACAACTACTTCACCGCGTTCACCGACACCAAGCTGTGGGACGGCTTCCTGCGCGTGCTGCTGTTCCTGATCATCCAGGTTCCGATCATGCTCGTGCTGGCGCTCGCCGCCGCCCTGGCGATCGACAGCGCCCGACTGCACGCCTCCGGCTTCTACCGGATCGTGATCTTCCTGCCGTACGCGGTGCCGGCCGTCGTCGCGGTCCTCATGTGGGGCTACATCTACGGCGACCAGTTCGGTCTCGCCGGCAACATCAACGACCTGTTCGGCGCCCAGATCATCACGCCCTTCGTGCCCGAATGGATGATGGTCTCGATCGGCAACATCGTGACCTGGCAGTTCGTCGGCTACAACATGCTGATCTTCTACTCGTCGCTCAAGACCATCCCCGGAGAGCTGTACGAGGCCGCATCCCTCGACGGCGCCGGAACCTGGCGCACGATCTTCTCGATCAAGCTGCCGGCGCTGCGCGGCTCGATCGTCATCGCCACGATCTTCTCGATCATCGGCAGCTTCCAGCTCTTCAACGAGCCGAACATCCTCAAGCCCCTGGCCCCCAACACGATCACGACGTTCTACACGCCCAACATGTACGCGTACAACCTGTCGTTCGCCGGCCAGCAGTACAACTACGCCGCCACCGTCGCGATCATCATGGGCCTCATCACCGCGATCGTCGCCTACGTCGTGCAGCTGCGCGGATCCCGTCAGGAGATGCGATGACCGCCCCCGCCTTCGCCCGTACCTCGCCGTTCATGCGGCGGAAGTCGCTCATCCTCACCATCGTGATGAGCCTGTTCATCCTCTACACGCTGCTGCCGCTGTTCTGGCTGCTGATCAACGCGACGAAGGAGCAGGGCGACCTGTTCACGACCTTCGGACTCTGGTTCGGCAATGGGTTCCACCTGTGGGACAACATCGTGGAGACCTTCACCTACCGCGACGGGATCTTCCTGCGGTGGCTCGGCAACACCCTGCTCTACGTCGTGGTCGGTGCCGGTGGTGCGACGCTGCTCGCGACTCTCGCCGGCTACGGCCTGGCGAAGTACAACTTCCGCGGCCGCAAGGCGGTCTTCGCGGTCGTCATCGGCGCGGTGGCCGTGCCCGGCACGGCCCTCGCCGTCCCCACCTTCCTCATGTTCAGCCAGATGGGTCTGACCAACACCCCGTGGTCGATCATCATCCCCTCGCTCATCAGCCCGTTCGGCCTCTACCTCATGTGGGTGTTCGCCAGCGACGCGGTGCCCACCGAGCTGCTGGAGGCGGCCCGTATGGACGGCGCCGGCGAGTTCCGCACCTTCTTCACGATCTCGGTGAAGCTGCTGACCCCCGGCATCGTCACGGTCGTGCTCTTCACGGTCGTCGCCACCTGGAACAACTACTTCCTGCCCCTGATCATGCTGAGCGACCCCGCCTGGTACCCGCTCACGGTCGGTCTCAACCAGTGGAACGCGCAGGCGACGGGTGCCGCCGCCGAGCCGATCTACAACCTCGTGATCACGGGCTCGCTCCTGTCGATCATCCCCATCGTCGTCGCCTTCCTCATGCTGCAGCGGTTCTGGCAGTCGGGGCTGAGCGCCGGAAGCGTCAAGCAGTGACGAGGGGCACTGTCTGACACCCGATTCCCCCTCACCACCGGCGCGTCCTGCTCCGGCATCCACAACAACGAAGTGAAGGAAAGTCCCATGTCACACATGCGCAAGGGTTCGGTGCTGCGTCGCGCCGCATCCGTCGTGGCCATGACCACCATCGCGGGCATCGCGCTGGCTGCCTGCGCCGGCGGCGGCGGTGCAGCCTCCGGCGGCGGGAGCGCCGACGACCTCGACAAGGCCCTCGAGGCCGGCGGCGAGATCACGTACTGGTCGTGGACGCCCTCCGCCGAGGACCAGGCGGCCGCGTTCATGAAGAAGTACCCGAACGTCAAGGTGAACGTCGTCAACGCCGGCACCAACAAGGACGAGTACACGAAGCTGCAGAACGCGATCAAGGCCGGCTCCGGCGCCCCCGACGTCGTGCAGATCGAGTACTACGCCATGCCGCAGTTCGCCCTCACCGACGGCCTGCTCGACCTCGCGCCGTACGGCTTCGGCGACCTCGAGAACGACTACACCGCCTCGACGTGGGGCTCGGTCGACTTCGACGGCAAGATCTACGGTCTGCCGCAGGACTCCGGCCCCATGGCCATGTTCTACAACAAGGCCGTCTTCGACCAGTACGGCCTGACCGTTCCCACCACCTGGGACGAGTACATCGAGACTGCGAAGAAGCTCACCGCGGCCGACCCGACCAAGAAGATCACGAACGACACCGGCGACGCCGGCTTCGCGACCTCGATGATCTGGCAGGCCGGCGGTCAGCCGTTCAAGGTCGACGGCACGAACGTGACCATCGACCTCAACGATGAGGGCTCGCAGCTGTGGGCGAACACCTGGAACCAGCTCGTCGACCAGAACCTGCTCTCGGACGCCTCCAGCTGGAGCGACGAGTGGTTCAAGGGCCTCGGTGACGGCTCGATCGCCACGCTGATCATCGGCGCTTGGATGCCCGGCAACCTCGAGTCCTCGGTGCCCAGCGCCGCGGGCAACTGGCGCGTCGCGCCCATGCCGACCTACGACGGCACCCCCGTGTCGGCCGAGAACGGCGGCGGCGGCCAGGCGGTCACCAAGCAGAGCAAGAACCCGGCGCTGGCCGCGGCCTTCCTCAAGTGGCTGAACAACGACCAGGAGAGCATCGACATCTTCGCGAAGTCGGGCGGATTCCCCTCCACCACGGCCGACCTGCAGTCGGACGCCTTCCTGAACGCCGAGAGCGACTACTTCGGCGGACAGCAGATCAACCAGGTGCTCGTGCAGGCCGCATCCGACGTGCGCAAGGGATGGCAGTACCTGCCCTTCCAGGTCTACGCGAACAGCATCTTCAGCGACACCGTCGGCCAGTCCTACGCCAACAAGAGCGACCTCAACGAGGGCCTCATGACCTGGCAGGACCAGCTCGTCAGCTACGGCAACGAGCAGGGCTTCAGCGTCAACAAGTAATCACCGACGAGGGGTGGGTCGCATCGCTTGCCGATCCGACCCACCCCTTGCCGCATCCCCGACCGGAAAGCGATCATGACCTCCGCCACCCGCATCGCCGTCGCGACGAACGCCGACGGCCCTGCTGTCCCCCGCCGCATCTTCGGCACCTTCGTCGAGCACATGGGCCGCTGCGTGTACGACGGCATCCACGAGAGCGCGCACCCCACCGCCGACGCGAACGGCTTCCGTGCCGACGTGCTCGAGCTCGTGCGCGAGCTGGGCGCGCGACCGTCGTGCGCTACCCGGGTGGCAACTTCGTCTCGGGCTACCGCTGGGAGGACGGCGTCGGACCCCGCGAGGAGCGTCCCGTGCGCCTGGATGCGGCCTGGCACTCCACCGAGACCAACCAGGTCGGCCTGCACGAGTTCGCCGACTGGGCGGAGTCCGCCGGCCTCGAGCTCATGGAGGCGGTGAACCTCGGCACGCGCGGCGTCGCCGAGGCGGCCGACCTGCTCGAGTACACGAACCACCCCGGCGGCACCGCCCTCAGCGAGCGCCGCCGCCAGAACGGCCGCGACGAGCCCTTCAACATCCGCCTGTGGTGCCTCGGCAACGAGATGGACGGGCCGTGGCAGATCGGCCACAAGACGGCCGACGAGTACGGCCGCCTCGCCGCCGAGAGCGCACGCCTCATGCGCTTCATCGACCCCGACATCGAACTGGTCGCCGCAGGCAGCTCCAACCACGAGATGCCGACCTTCGGCGAGTGGGAGCGCACCGTGCTGCGCCACACCGCGGAACTCATCGACCACATCTCCGTGCACGCCTACTACGAGGAGACGCCGGGCGACCCGGCCAGCTTCCTCGCCTCGGGCGCCGCCCTCAGCCGCTACCTCGACGACGTCGCGGCGATCATCGACGAGGTACGCGCCGAGACCGGCTCGACCCGCGAGATCGGCATCAGCGTCGACGAGTGGAACGTCTGGAACCAGACGCGCTGGAACGAGGTCGACAAGCCGCGCGTGTTCACCGGCGACTGGCCCGTCGCCCCGCGCCTCATCGAGGACGACTACACCGTCACCGACGCGGTCGTCGTGGGCTCCCTGCTCATCACCCTGCTGCGCCACGCGGACCGGGTCTCGATGGCCAACCTCGCCCAGCTCGTGAACGTCATCGCCCCCATCCGCACCGAGCCCGGCGGCCCCGCCTGGCGGCAGACGACCTTCTTCCCGTTCCAGCTGACGGCGGCCGCGGCGCACGGCACCGTGGTCGTCCCGACCGTCGAGAGCGCATCGATCGAGACCGCCAAGCACGGCGCCGTCGCGGCCGTGGATGCGGTCGCCACCGTGAACGGCGACGAGATCGTCGCCTTCGCCGCCCACCGCGAGCTGGACGAGGCCACCGAGGTCGTGATCGAGCTCGACCGCGAGATCGCCGCGGCCGACGCGCTCGTGGTCACCGTGCCCGAAGGCGGCGACCGCCACACCGTCAACTCCGCCGAGGCGCAGCCCGTCGCACCCGCATCCCTCACGGCGGTCGTCGACGGCACCCGCGTGCGTCTCACCCTCCCCCCGCTGTCCTGGGCGCGCATCACGCTGCGCGCAGCCCGCTGATCGAAACGAAAGACACCGTGAGCACCTTCACCGTCGGCGAGACCGACTTCCTGCTGGACGGCGAGCCGCACCGCATCCTCTCCGGCGCGCTCCACTACTTCCGCATCCACCCCGACCACTGGGCCGACCGCATCCGCAAGGCGCGTCTGATGGGTCTGAACACGATCGAGACCTACGTCGCATGGAACGCCCACGAGCCCGTGCGCGGGCAGTGGGACGCGACGGGCTGGAACGACCTCGGACGCTTCCTCGACCTCGTCGCCGCCGAGGGGATGCACGCGATCGTGCGCCCGGGCCCGTACATCTGCGCCGAGTGGCACAACGGCGGACTGCCCGTCTGGCTCACCCGGACGCCGGGCATCGGTCTGCGCCGCTCGGAGCCGCAGTACGTCGAGGCCGTCAGCGAGTACCTGCGGCGCGTGTACGAGATCGTCGTGCCGCGTCAGATCGACCGCGGCGGCAACGTCGTGCTCGTGCAGATCGAGAACGAGTACGGCGCCTACGGCTCCGACAAGGAGTACCTGCGCATCCTCACCGACCTCACGCGCGAGGCGGGCATCACGGTGCCGCTGACCACCGTCGACCAGCCCGAACCGTGGATGCTGGAAAACGGCAGCCTTCCGGAGCTGCACCTCACCGGCTCGTTCGGCTCGCGCGCCACCGAGCGCCTCGCCACCCTGCGCGAGCACCAGGCGACGGGCCCGCTCATGTGCTCCGAGTTCTGGGACGGCTGGTTCGACTGGTGGGGCGGGGTGCACCACACCACCAGCGCCGCCGCATCCGCCGCGGAGCTCGACGCGCTGCTGGCCGCGGGCGCATCCGTGAACATCTACATGCTGCACGGTGGCACCAACTTCGGCACCACGAACGGCGCCAACGACAAGGGCCGCTACGCGCCGATCGTGACCTCGTACGACTACGACGCCCCGCTGGACGAGTCCGGCTACGCGACCGAGAAGTTCCACGCGTTCCGCGAGGTGCTCGCCAAGTACACCGACGTCCCGGCCGAGACGGTGCCCTCGCGTCCGGCGGCCCTCGAGCTGTCCGTCGCGCTCACCGCGACCGGCGACTGGCTCCCCGCATCCGCCGGGCCCACCAGCACCGAGCCCTGCACGTTCGAGGACCTCGGACAACTCGGACCGCTCGTCCGCTACGACGTCGAGCTTCCCGCGGCGGCCTTCGGAGACGACGACGCGGCCGTGCTCGCGTTCGCCGAGGTGCGCGACCTCGCCTGGGTGTCGGTCGACGGCGTCGCCGTCGGACGGCTCTCACGGGCACTGCACGAGCGCACTCTGACGATTCCCCGCGGCGCACACCTCACCGTGCTCGTGGAGGACCAGGGCCGTGTCAACTACGACCACCGCCTCGGCGAGACCAAGGGACTCATCGCGCCGGTGACCCTCGGCGGAAGCGCATTGACCGGGTGGACGGGCACGCTCGTCGACGTGGAGCGCATCGCCGCGAGCATCGGAGCCGCCGCATCCGGATCCATCGCCGGGCGCACGGCGCTGCGCGGCGCGTTCACTCTCGAGACCCCCGCCGACCTGTACCTGGACACCGCATCCTGGGGCAAGGGCTTCGCGTTCGTGAACGGCTTCTTCCTGGGTCGCTACTGGGTCAACGGCCCGCAGCGCACGCTCTACGTGCCTGCGCCGGCGACCCGCGAGGGCGAGAACGAGATCGTTGTGCTCGAGCTCGAGCAGGTCGCGAAGGCCGTGGCGGCGTTCGTGGCCGAGCCCGACCTCGGCCACCGTGAAGAGTGAGCGCCCGACTCGGGCAGGATGGATGACATGACCTGGCTTGTGACCGGCGGTGCCGGATACATCGGCGCGCACGTGGTGCGCGCGCTCACTGCGGCGGGCCTGGCCCCCGTCGTGCTCGACGACCTCTCCAGCGGTCACGCCGCGTTCGTGCCAGAGGACGTCCCCTTCGTCCGCGGCTCGATCCTGCAGCGCGACCTCGTGGAGCAGACCCTGCGCCAGTACGAGGTGACCGGCGTCATCCACGTCGCCGGATACAAGTACGCCGGCGTCTCGGTGAAGCGTCCGCTGCACACGTACGAGCAGAACGTCGAGGGCACGCGCGTCGTGCTCGCCGCGATGGCGGCAGCGGGCGTCGACAAGCTCGTGTTCTCCTCCAGCGCCGCCGTCTACGGCACCCCCGACGTGCCGCTCGTCGTCGAGGACCTGCCGAAGCGCCCGGCGTCGCCGTACGGCGAGTCGAAGCTGATCGGCGAGTGGCTCATCCGCGACCAGGCCGTCGCGACGGCCGACGAGGATGCACCGCTGCGGCACACCTCGCTGCGGTACTTCAACGTCGTCGGCTCGGGCGACCCCGAGGTCTACGACACCAGCCCGCACAACCTCTTCCCCATCGTGTTCGAGAAGCTGATCGCGGGCGAGACCCCGCAGATCAACGGCGACGACTACGACACGGAGGACGGCACAAACGTGCGCGACTACGTGCACGTCGCCGACATCGCCGCCGCCCACGCCGTCGCCGCCCGCCGCCTCGCCGCGGGCGAACCGCTCGAGGCCGCGTACAACCTCGGGTCGCAGAACGGCCTGTCGGTGCGCCAGATCATGGACGCGATGGCCCGCGTGACGGGCATCGACTTCACGCCCGTCGTCGGCCCGCGCCGCGCCGGCGACCCCGACCGCATCGTCGCCACGGGCGAGCTCGCCGCACGCGACCTCGAGTGGGCGAACCGTTACTCGGTCGACGAGATGGTGCGTTCGGGCTGGGAGGCCCGCCGCCGGGCCTGACCTGCGTCCCTGAAGCGGGCGTTCGCCGCCGCATCCCTCCGGATCGCGGCCGCGGGCGCCCGCTTCCGGTTTCCGCGTGCCGGGACGGGCACCTGGTGTACCCGGTCCCGCCCCGCGGCGCCCCGATCACCCGTCCCGGCACCATCCGGCCGACCTGGGGCGCGCCTCAACTCCTGCACAACCCGCCCCGGGCCCCGCATCCGCACCCCGCGGGCCCGATCTGCAGGAGTTCGGGCACGGATGCGGCCCGCACCACCAGCTCGGCCGGGACAGGTCCCCGGCCGGCACTGCAGAGCCAGACCCCACCGATCCGGCGCCCCGACCACCCGTCCCAGCACATTCCGGCCAAGCTGGGGCGCGCCCCAACTCCTGCAAAACCAGCCCCGGGCCCCCGCAACACATACCGCCGGCCGGTTCTGCAGGAGTTCGGGCACGGATGCGGCTCAGGCACCATCCCCGGCAGGCACCACCCCGGCAGGCCCCACCAGCCCGGCCGGGACAGGCCCCCGGCCGGCACCGCAGAGCCAGACCCCACCGATCCGGCGCCCCGACCACCCGTCCCAGCACCTTCCGGCCGAGCTGGGGCGCGCCCCAACTCCTGCAGAACCCGCCCCGGGCCCCCGCATCCGCACGCCACAAGCCCGATCTGCAGGAGTTCGGGCACGCATGCGGCCCACACCGCACGCCCGAGTCCCGCGCGTCAGGCGGAGTCGCGCCAGACGACGGGGGCGTCGAGGAGGATGCCGGTGCGCACACTCTGATCGCCGTCGAGCTGTGCGAGCACGGCTGCGGCGGCCGCGGCGCCCAGCCCCTCGGCAGGCTGGTGCACGGTGGACAGCTGCGGCGACGTGCGGGTCGCCCAGGCGCTGTCGTCGAAGCCGACGACCCCGACGTCCTCAGGGACTCTCCGCCCCGCCGCCCGCAAGGCCTGCATCGCGCCGGCCGCGACGGCATCGGATGCGGCGAACACGCCATCGAGGTCAGGGGCGCGCTCGAGCAGCCGCGCCATGCCTGCGGCACCGTCGGCGAAGGCGTACAGGTCGACGGGTTCCACCAGTGCGGGGTCGAACGCATCGCCCAGCGCCGCGCGAAACCCCGCGAGGCGGTCGCTGCCCGAGTCGCGGTCGAGGGCCGCGGCGATCATGCCGATCCGGCGGCGACCCGTCTCGCGGAGTCGGGTGACGACGGCCTCGGCCGCGCCGCGGTTGTCGATGCCGACCCAGGCGCCGCTGATCCCGGGCGGGTGGCCGACGAAGGCGACGGGAAGGCGGAGCCGCTCGACCACATCGGAGATGGGGTCCTGATGCCGGGCTGACACGATCACGGCACCGTCGACGAATCCGCCCGACAGGTACCGGGCGACCCGGTCGGTGTCGCGCGCGGTGTCCACGACGACGCACACCATCTGGTAGTCCGCCTGCGACAGCGTCGTGTTGGCCCCCAGCATGATGCCGCCGATGTTGGGGTCCTCGAGGAACAGCGAGTGCGGCTCGTGCACGATGAAGCCGACCGCCTGCGTGCGCTGGCGCACGAGGTTGCGCGCGGCGGTGTTCGGCACGTAGCCGACCTCGCTGATGGCGCGGTGGATCGCCTCGCGCGCCTGCTCCGACACGTACCCGCCGTTGAGCACACGGCTGACCGTGCCCCGCGACACCCCGGCGGCGCGCGCCACGTCGTGCACCGTGGAGCGGCGGGGTCCGGATGGGGATGCGGTCATGGGCGCCAGCCTATCGGCGCGGCTCCGCTTGACGGATGCGGCGAACCGTGACAATCTGTGCACGTTCACAGATTCTCTTCCGAGATTCTTCGCACGCAAATGTGTGCACGTTCACAGCTACGCAAAGGAGCGCCACGGGATGCCCGACGCCGCCCATCTCGCCACCCTCGCCGCAGACGGCATCGTCTTCGGCAGCGACTACAACCCCGAGCAGTGGGACCGGTCGGTGTGGGAAGAGGACGTCCGCCTGATGAACGAGGCCGGCGTCAGCCTCGTGGCCATCAACGTCTTCGGCTGGTCGGACATCAACCCCGCTCCGGGCGAGTGGGACTTCACCGCCCTCGACGACATCATCGAGCTGTTGCACGCGCACGGCATCCGCGTGAACCTCGGCACCGGCACCGCGTCGCCGCCGCCGTGGCTGAGCCGCATCCATCCCGAGATCCTCCCGGTTTCCGAGGACGGTGTGCGCGCGTGGCCGGGCGGGCGTCAGGCCTACTGCCCCAGCTCCCCCGTCTTCCGCTCCTACGCCGCCGAGGTCGTCACCCGGGTCGCCGAGCGCTACGGGAGCCACCCGGCCGTCGCCCTGTGGCACGTGTCGAACGAACTCGGCTGCCACAACGCGCTGTGCTTCTGCGACGCGAGCGCCGAGGCCTTCCGCGGCTGGCTGCAGCGCCGCTACGAGACGATCGAGGCGCTCAACGACGCGTGGGGCACTGCGTTCTGGAGCCAGCGCTACGGCACCTGGGACGACGTCCTGCCCCCGCGCCGCGCCCTGTCGCTGCGCAACCCCGGCCAGATGCTCGACTTCCACCGTTTCAGCTCCGACGAGCAGCTCGGTCTCTACCGCGCGGAGGCCGCCATCATCCGCGCGGCGAGCGCGGTGCCGGTGACCACCAACTTCATGGTGACGGCCCACATCCGCAACCTCGACTACTGGTCGTGGGCGGGCGAGATGGACGTCATCGCCAACGACCACTACCTCGACAACCGCCTTCCGGTTCCCCGCGCGGAGCTGTCGTTCGCGGCGGATCTGACCCGCGGACTCGCCCAGGGTGAGCCGTGGCTGCTCATGGAGACGTCGACCGGTGCGGTCAACTGGCAGCCGTACAACCTCGCGAAGAGCGACGGCGAGCTCTTGCGCAACGTGGTCACGCACGTCGCACGCGGCGCCGACGGCATCTGCTTCTTCCAGTGGCGCGCCTCGGCCCAGGGCGCGGAGAAGTACCACTCCGCGCTCGTCCCGCACGCCGGCACCGACACCGCGGCCTGGCAGCGCGTGCTCGAGCTCGGCCGCACCCTGCGCGCGCTCGCCCCCGTGGTGGGAACGCGCGTCCACGCGCAGGCCGCTCTGCTCTTCAGCTGGGAGAGCTGGTGGGCCGCGGAGGGCGAGGGGCGCCCGAGCGAGGCGCTCGCCTACCTCGAGCAGGTCCACGCCGCGCACGCCGCGCTCACCGCGGCGGGCCTCACGGTCGACATCATCCGCCCCGGAGCATCTCTCGATGACCACACGCTCGTCGTCGTCCCGGCCCTGCACCTCGTGCGGGATGCGGATGCCTCCGTCATCGCCGAGCGTGCCGCATCCGGCGCCGCGGTGCTCATCACGTTCTTCAGCGGCACGGTCGACGAGCGAGACGCCGTTCGCCTGGGCGGCTACCCCGGCGCGTTCCGCGACCTGCTCGGCGTCGGCGCGGAGGAGTTCGCCCCGCTCGAACCCGGGCACACGGTCCGCCTCGGATCCGGCGCCGTCGGAAGCGTCTGGACCGAACGGATGCGGGCGATCGACGCGGAGGTCGTCGACACGTTCGTCGACGGTCCCGCGGGCGGCATGCCCGCCCTCACCCGTCGCACCGTCGGAGCGGGCTCCGCCTGGTATCTCGCCACCCAGCCGGACGCGTCCTCCTACGCCGCGCTCGTCTCGCGGATGGCGGCCGAGGCCGGGCTGGAGGCCGACGCCTCGCGCATCCCCGGCGTCGAGGTCGTCCGCCGGCGGGGCGAGCAGGGCTCGTATCTGTTCGTCATCAACGACTCAGAGAACGAGGTCGCCGTCGACGCCCGCGGCCGTGACCTGCTCACCGACCAGCCGGTCGACGGCACCGCGGTCGTGTCCGCCGGCGCCGTCCGGATCATCGAGGAGTCCCTGTGACCATCACCGAAGCGCCCGCGCGGCCCCGGACGCGGGTGCCGCACAAAGCGGCGATCGCGTTCCTGCTGGTGCCGTTCGGCATCCTGTTCACCCTGTTCTACGTCGCGCCGATCCTCTTCGCGATCGTGCAGTCGACACTCGTCGTGCGCCGCGAGGGCACCTTCGGAAAGGCCGAACAGGTCTTCGGCGGATTCGCGCAGTACGTGCTCGTCTTCCAGAACGAGGCATTCTGGAGCTCGGTCGGGCGGATGCTGCTGTTCGGCGTCGTGCAGGTGCCTGTCATGCTCGGCCTCGCACTGCTGTTCGCACTGCTGCTGGACTCACCGCTGGTCAAGGGCAAGCGCTTCTTCCGCCTCGCGTTCTTCGTGCCGTACGCGGTGCCCGGCGTGATCGCAGCGATCATGTGGGGCTCGCTGTTCTCGCCGAATCTGTCGCCGTTCACCGCACTGACGAAGAACGTCGACTTCCTCGGCGCCGATCTCGTGCTGTGGTCCATCGCGAACGTCGTGACCTGGGTCTACGTGGGCTACAACATGCTGATCATCTACTCGTCGCTGCTGTCCATCCCGACCGAGATCTACGAGGCGGCGCGCCTGGACGGGGCAGGGCAGTTCCGCATCGCCTGGTCGATCAAGATCCCCCTCGTCCGGCCCGCGATCGTGATGACCGCGATCTTCTCGATCATCGGCACGCTGCAGCTGCTGGCGGAGCCGCAGGTGTTCCGCTCCTTCAGCTCGGCGGTCACCAGCACCTACACCCCCAACATGACGGTCTACGCGACCGCATCCATCCCCAACCCGAACCTCGCGGCCGCGTTCTCGGTCGTGCTGGCCGTGACCACGTTCGTGCTCTCGTTCGGATTCATGAAGTACATGCAGCGGAAGGGCAACGCATGAGCGCCACCGTCGCCACCCGCCGGAGCACCGGCGCCACCCGTCGCGTGCGCGAGCCCCTGGTTTCGCGCGGCTCGGCGATGCTCATCATGGCCGTGTTCACGGTTTACTTCCTGCTGCCGCTGTGGTGGCTGCTCGTGGCGTCCAGCAAGGACACCGGCGACATCCTCACGACCAACCCGCTGTGGTTCGCCGACTTCCGGCTGTTCGCGAACATCGGTGATCTGTTCGCGTACCGCGACGGCATCTACCTGCGCTGGCTCGGCAACTCGCTGCTGTACGCCGGCCTCGGCGGTGCGATCGCGACGCTGCTGGCGGCGATGGCGGGCTACGCCCTGGCGAAGTACCGCTTCCCGGGGCGGGAGTTCCTCTTCAACGTCGTCCTCGGCGGCGTGCTCGTGCCCGCAACTGCGCTCGCTCTGCCGCTGTTCCTGATCTTCAGCCAGGTGCAGCTGACGAACACGTTCTGGGCGGTGTTCCTCCCGTCGCTCGTGAGTCCGTTCGGGGTCTACCTCGCGCGTATCTTCGCCGCATCCTCCGTGCCGGACGAGCTCCTGGAAGCCGCGCGTCTGGACGGCTCGGGCGAGATCCGCACCTTCTTCACCGTCAGCATGCGACTGATGACGCCGGCGCTCGTGACGATGTTCCTCTTCCAGTTCGTGGCCATCTGGAACAACTTCTTCCTGCCGCTGATCATGCTGCGCAGCGAAGAGCTCTTCCCGGTCGTCTACGGCCTGTTCGGCTGGAACAACCAGCTGAACCAGCTGCCCGAGTTGCGCGGGCTCGTCCTCATCGGTGCCTTGCTGTCGGTGATCCCCCTGATCGTCACGTTCCTGCTGCTGCAGCGCTTCTGGCGCGGCGGGCTCGGCGCGGGCGCCATCAAGTGATCTGAGACTCCGGGCGGAAGGAACCGCCCGGCCCTCGTCCGTCGGAAAGGCCCGAAGGACGCACCACCAAGAAAGGGATGGAAATGCAGCACCCCAGAAAGAAGGCCGTCGCAGCTCTCGCGCTGTCGGCATTCCTGCTCGCCGGCTGCGCCGCGGGCGGTGACCAGGGCAGCGACGCCGCTGCCGGCGACTGCGCACCGGCCGACGGTCCGGTCACGCTCGAGTTCACCTCGTGGATCCCCGGCATCGAGGATGTCGTGAAGATCTGGAACGACGAGAACCCCGACATCCAGGTCAAGGTGCAGACCGGCCCCAACGGCAACAGCGGCACCTACCAGAACTTCTTCAACCAGATCGCGGCCGGCAACGCACCTGACCTCGGCCAGATCGAGTACGACGCGCTCCCCAACTTCCTCGTGCAGGACGGCGTCGAGAACATCGCGAACTGCGGCGACGTCAGCTCCGCCAAGGACCAGTTCGTCGGCTGGGCGTGGAGCCAGGTGGCACTGGACGGCGGGGTCTACGGCATCCCGCAGGACATCGGCCCCATGGGCCTCTTCTACCGTTCCGACCTGTTCGCGGCCAACAACATCCCCGTGCCGACGACCTGGGACGAGTACAAGGATGCGGCGAAGAAGATCCGCGCTCTCGGCGGGTACATCACGAACTTCTCGCAGTCCGACATCAACCAGTTCGCGGGCTTCGTCTGGCAGGCCGGCGGGCAGTGGTTCGACAACGGCTCCGACGGCTGGAAGGTCTCGCTGACGGACGACGCCTCGACCAAGGTCGCCGACTACTGGCAGGACCTCATCAAGGAGGACCTCGTCAGCACCTACCCCGCGTGGACCGACGAGTGGAACAACGCGTACAACTCGAGCCAGGTCTGGACCTGGAACTCTGCGGTCTGGGGCGCCAACTCGATCTCGAGCGGCGCACCGGACACGTCCGGCAAGTGGTCCGTCGCACAGATGCCGCAGTGGAAGTCCGGCGACGCCGTCTCCGGAAACTGGGGCGGATCCTCGATCGCCGTGCTCAAGGGCAGCGAGCACCCCTACGAGGCGTCGAAGTTCGCGCTGTGGCTGAACACGTCCGATGAGGCGCTGACGGCGCTGAACAAGGCCGCCAACATCTACCCCGCGACCACCGAGGGCCTGAAGCTCCCGTCGCTGGCGGAGGGCGTCGACTTCTACGGCGGCCAGAAGATCTACGACGTGTTCGCCCAGGCGGCCACCGAGGTCACCCCCGACTTCGTGTGGGGTCCGACCATGACGCAGACCTACGCCGACGTCTCCGACGGCTTCAAGGCCGCCGTGTCCGGCTCGGGAACGCTCGCCGACGCGCTGAAGAAGGGTCAGGACGCGACCATCAAGACGCTCGAGTCGCAGTCGATCCCGGTCCAGAAGTAACTCCGACCGTGATGCCCCGGAACCTTTCCGCGTCCCGGGGCATCACGCGTCTTCGGAACGCGTCAGGCGCTGTCGCGGACGACGAGGGTCGCGCCGATCGCCTGCGCGGATGCGGGCTCGTCCGTCTCGATCATGCGCACGAGCACCTCGACGGCGCGGGCGCCCAGCACGTCGAAGTCCTGCCGTACGGTGGTCAACGGCGGGCGGTACTCGGCGGCGTCCACGATGTCGTCGAAGCCGACGACGGCGACGTCCTCGGGCACACGTCGACCGGCGTCGGCCAGGGCACGCAGCAGCCCGAGGGCCATCTGGTCGTTCGCGACGAAGACGGCGGATGCGGCCGCGAAGGCGGCGCCGCGCTCGTACCCGGATCGGGAGGTCCAGTCGCCGCGCTCCGGCTCGGGCGCGTCGATGCCCGCCGCCGCGAGCTCCTCGCGCCACCCGCGCTCGCGCTCCGACGCCGCGAACGAGGTCACCGGGCCCGCGAGGTGATGCACCGTGCGGTGGCCGGCGTCCAGCAGATGTCGGGTCGCGAGCCGCGCACCGCCCGCGTGGTCGGTCTGCACGATCGTGAAGCGGTCGTCGGGCGGCGAGTCGACCACGACGAGGCGGAGCCCCGCGGGCGGCTCGGCGCCGCGGGCGAGTCGCGTCGCCTCGTTGAGGACGACGGCACCGTCGACACCCTGGTCGCGCAGCTGCGAGAAGGCCTCGGCGATGTCGCGGGTGCCGGCGACCGTGACGATCGCGAGCGCATAGTCGCGTTCGGCGGCGGCCTCCGCGATCGCCTGCAGCATCCGCGAGTTGCCGACGGAGGCGAGAGTGGAGACGACGAGGCCGATCGTGCGGGTCTGCCCCGTGCGGAGGGCGCGTGCCGCGCGATGCATCCGATAGCCCAGCACGCTCATGGCCGCCTCAACCCTGGCGCGGGTGGCCGGGTCGACGCGCGGGCTCTGATTCACCACCCGGGACACGGTCTGAGCGGACACGCCCGCGTGCGCGGCGACATCCGCCATCGATACTCGAACCATCGCGCCCCCGTCGTCATGTTGACGATATCACGCCCGAAATGTAGCGTGTTATCGTGAACACACCTCAGCAGGATGTCGCATTCCTCGGTGCGGGCGTCGTGAAGCGCCCCATACGCCTCGCCGACGGCCGCGAACTCATCTACTACGACGACCCCGACACGACACTCCCGCCCGAGCGCAGCATCGACGCGCGCGAGCTGGCACCGCGTCCCGAGACCGCGACGATGCGCCTCGATGTGCTGACCGGCGACTGGATCTCCATCGCCGCCAACCGTCAGAACCGCGCATTCCTGCCTCCGGCCGAGCTCGACCCGCTGGCCCCGCAGACGCCCTCGAACCCCTCGGAGATCCCGTCGCGCTACGACGTGGCGGTCTTCGAGAACAAGTCGCCCTCGTTCGGTCCCGCCCTCGCGGTGGCGACCGACGACGTCCCGGCGGCCGTCGACCCGCCGCAGGGCCTCGCCGACCTGGCCGAGTACGGACTCGGCCGCACCCGCACGTCCGTGGGGCGCACGGAGGTCGTGTGCTTCAGCCCCGAGCACGCGGGCTCCTTCGGCACCCAGACTGTCACCCGCGCGCGCACCGTGATCGAGGCCTGGGCGGATCGCACGGCGGCGCTGTCGGCGCTCCCCGGCATCCAGCAGGTCTTCCCGTTCGAGAACCGCGGGCAGGAGATCGGCGTGACCCTCCCGCATCCGCACGGCCAGATCTACGCCTATCCGTACGTCACCCCGCGCACGCAGCGGCTGCTGACCGCGCTCGAGCGCACCGGCGACGACCTCTTCGACCGCATCCTCGAGATGGAGTCGAAGAGCGAACGCATGATCCTCGTCGGCGAGCACTGGAGCGCGTTCGTGCCGTTCGCCGCGCGGTGGCCCCTGGAAGTGCACCTCGTGCCCCACCGCCACGTCGCCGACTTCGCCGAGACGAGCGACGCCGAGCGCGACGAGCTGGCACCGCTGTACCTGCGGTTGCTGCGAGGGGTCGATGCGCTCTACGACACGCCGACGCCCTATATCGCGGCCTGGCACCAGGCCCCCGTTCACACCGGCCGCGCCGGCGCTCGCCTGCACCTCGAACTGACCTCGCCGCGCCGCGCGGCCGACAAGCTGAAGTACCTCGCCGGGAGCGAGGCGGCCATGGGCGCCTGGATCGGCGACGTCCCGCCCGAGACCGCCGCCGCCCGCCTGCGCGAGGCCGTAGAAGGAGTATCGCTGTGACCCCGATGGATGCGGCCGCCGCCGCCCGCGACCTGTTCGTCGAACTGACCGGCCACGAGCCCATCGGCCACTGGTCGGCGCCGGGCCGGGTGAACCTGATCGGCGAGCACACCGACTACAACGACGGCTTCGTGCTGCCGTTCGCGATCGAGCACCGCACGCACGTGCAGCTGGGTCTGCGCGAGGACGGCCGCATCCGCGTCGTCTCGACGTTCGACCCGGTGCCCGTGGAGGTCGCGCTCGACCAGCTCGACGCGCTCTTCCCCGAGGGGCGCGACGACGTTCCCGAGTGGTCCACGTACCCGCTCGGCGTCGCGTGGGCGCTGTTGGCGGCGTCGGGCCGGGATGCCGCGAGCCTGACGGGCGTCGACATCGCGATCGCCTCCGACGTCCCGGTCGGGGCGGGATTGTCGTCCTCCGCAGCGATCGAGGGCGCGACCGCATCCGCTCTCAACGACGTGTGGGAGCTGGGACTGGACCGCGTCACCCTCGCCAAGGTCGGCCGCGTCGCCGAGAACGAGGCCGTCGGCGCCCCTACCGGAATCATGGACCAGATGGCCTCGATGCTCGGCGAGCAGGATGCGGCGATCTTCCTCGACTGCCGCACCGCTCGACACCACGGTCGTCGACCTCGGTTTCGCGACCGCGGGCCTCGAGCTGCTGGTCATGGACACGAACGTGAAGCACTCGCACTCGACCGGCGGCTACCGCGAGCGCCGCGCGTCGTGCGAGCTCGGCGCCTCCATCATGGGTGTCCCGGCCCTTCGCGACGTGCGCGTCGAGGACCTCGTAGGAGCACGAACGAAGACCGACGACGTGACGTTCCGTCGGATGCGGCACGTCGTGACCGAGGATCAGCGCGTGCTCGACACGGTTCGAACGCTCCGCGAACAGGGTCCGCGAGCCATCGGCGAGCTGCTGCTCGCCTCCCACGCATCCATGCGCGACGACTTCGAGATCTCGGTGCCCGAGCTCGACACCGCGGTCGAGGCGGCCATGGCAGCCGGTGCGATCGGCGCACGCATGACCGGCGGCGGCTTCGGCGGCGCGGCCATCGCGCTCGTCGATGCAGACCGGATCGATACGGTGTCGGATGCGGTGCGCCGAGCCTTCGCCGACGCCGGGTTCGCCGCGCCGACGATCTTCACCGTGATCCCGTCGGCCGGCGCGCACCGCGACGCCTGACCGGACCCCGCCGACCCACCGCCCGCGCGAAGGAGCATCGATGCACCGCGACGACGACACGACGGCGTACCTGCGCGCCGCGGGTGTGAGCCTGCTGATCGAGCTCACCGACCCGGTTCCCCGCATCCTGCACTGGGGAGCGGATCTCGGCGACGCCACCGATCTCGGCGCGGGCATGCGTCTCACGGGTGTTCCCGCCGTGCTGAACAACGCGCTGGATGCGACACGCACGCTCACGATCTGGCCGACCGAGCGCGACGGCTGGTCGGGGAGCCCCGCGCAGGCGGGCCATGCAGCCGGCGCCGCCACGACACCCCGGCCCCGCCTCGTGGATGCGCACGTGTCGCACGACGAGGCGGGCGGCGGCCGGATCCGCATCCTGATGCGCGATGAGGTGACCAGCCTGGACAGCGAGGCGACATACACCCTCGACCGCTTCGGTGTGCTGAGCGTCGCGCTCTCCCTCACGCGCCCGGCCGAGGGCGGCGCGGACGCACCTTACGACCTGGAGGCGCTGCGCGCCCTCATGCCCGTGCCTGCCCGCGCGAGCGAAGTGCTCGACTTCTCCGGCAAATGGGTACGCGAACGCTCGCCCCAGCGCGGGGCCCTGCGCGACGGCAGCCACGTGCGGCGCGCCCGGCGCGGCAAGCCCGGGCACGACTCACCGTTCCTGCTCACGCTGGGAACGCCGGGCTTCGGCTTCGGGCACGGTGAGCTCTGGAGCGCGCACCTCGCCTTCTCGGGCGACGCCGAGTACCTCGCCGAGAGGCTGCCCGAGAGCGCGGGGGCGCTGCGTTCGGTCATCGGCGTCGGCGAACTGCTCCGAGCCGGCGAGATCCGCCTCACCCCCGGCGAACGCTACGACGCGCCGCTCGCGATCTTCACCTGGTCGGATGCGGGTCTCGACGGCCTCTCGGATCGCCTGCACCGGCGTCTGCGCGCGCGGGCGACGCATCCCTCCTCGCCGCGCCCACTGACGCTCAACACCTGGGAAGCGGTCTACTTCGACCACGACCTGACGCGCCTGTCGGCGCTCGTCGAGCGCGCCTCGGCAGTCGGCGTGGAACGCCTCGTGCTGGACGACGGCTGGTTCCGCCACCGCCGATCCGACCGCGCCGGTCTCGGCGACTGGTACGTCGACGAGGACGTCTGGCCCGAGGGGCTCGAACCCCTCGTGACGCAGGTGCGCGCCGCGGGCATGCAGTTCGGCCTCTGGTTCGAACCGGAGATGATCAGTCCCGACTCCGACCTGGCTCGCGAGCATCCGGAGTGGATCCTCGCGCCTGCCGAAGGGCTCGGCGGCACGTCACGGCACCAGCAGGTGCTCGACATCGCCCGCCCCGAGGCGTGGACATACCTCTTGGAGCGCATCAGCGCGCTGGTCGCGGCGTATGACATCGACTACCTCAAGTGGGATCACAACCGCGATCTGCTCGAGGCCGTCGCACACCGCGGCGACGGCGACCGACCCGCGGTCCACAGGCAGACCCGCGCGCTGTACCGATTGCTCGACGAGCTGCGACGCCGGCATCCCGGTCTCGAGATCGAGACGTGTTCCGCGGGCGGCGGGCGTGTGGATCTCGGCATCCTGGAGCGCACCGACCGCGTGTGGGCCTCCGACTGCAACGATCCCGTCGAGCGCTCGCAGATCGAACGCTGGACCCGGCTGATCGTGCCGCCCGAGCTGATCGGCTCCCACCTGGGCGATGTCGAGGCGCACACGACCTCCCGCGTCACCGACCTGTCGTTCCGCTTCGTCACGGCGCTCACCGCGCACGCGGGCATCGAGGCGGACCTCACGCGCCAGGACGACGCGCAGCTGGCGGCGACCCGCGCCTGGGCCGACCTCTACAGGGAACTGCGCCCTCTGGTGCACAGCGGCCGCGTCGTCAATGCGGACCTCGTCGACGACGCGACGCAGCTCACGGGAATCATCGCGCAGGACGGGTCGCGCGCGCTCTTCACCTGGGCACGGCTGGCGAGCTCCGCCGACGGCCAGGTAGGCCGCATCCCGTTCCCCGGACTCGATGCGAAGGCGCGTTACGGCGTCCGCATCCGCACCGAGATCGGGCAGGCGAAGCGCCGCGACGTCACACCCCCGGAGTGGATCAGCCGTGCCCTGGAGGAAGAGGTCGTGCTGCCCGGGGCCGTGCTGGCGACAGCGGGCGTCCCGCTGCCGACGCTCGACCCGCAGCAGGCGATGCTCTTCGACGTGCGACGCCTCGACTGAACGCGCCGCCCCGGAGCGGAGGGGATGCGGTGAGCGGAGCGCGCCTCGAGGGATGCACGCGCTCCGCTCACCGGATCCCCTCCGCTCACCGCACCTGGGCGTCAGGCGTTGCCGGCAGCGATCAGCTCGTCGACCTGCTGCTCGCTCACGGGCGCGTTCGGGAAGGCGGCGAGGCGGCCGATCGGGAACGACGCCATCATCTTGATCATCCCCGCGTCGTCACCGAACATCGCGGTGATCGCCGGGCCGATGACAGGAGCCGTTGCCGGATTGTCCAGCAGCTCGCCGATCGACGACTCGCGCGACAGCCGCGGACGCACCTCGTCGCCTGCCAGCTCGAGCGCGACGGACGAGCGGATGTCGCGACTCGACGCTGCGACCTCGAAGACGTACTCGCCCGGCTCCACGACCCAGCCCTCGACGCGGATGTCCCAGTAGGCGAGGTCGCTAAGGCGGACGATCAGCTCGGCCGTGCGGGTCTCGCCCGCATCCAGCGCGACCGACAGGAACGACTTCAGCTCCCGGGGCGCCCGCTGCACGGCGGAAGCGGGCAGCGAGGAGTACACCTGCACGATCTCGCGCCCGGCGACGTCCCCGGTGTTGGTGACGTCGACCCGTACGCGCACGTCGCCCGCCTCGGTGATCTCGGCGGCGGCATCCCCGTAGGCGAAGCTCGTGTAGGAGAGGCCGTGTCCGAACGGGAAGGCGACGTCCTTCGCGGCCGCGTCGAAGCCGCGATAGCCGACGAGGAGGCCCTCGCCGTAGCGGACGTGGCCGAACTCCCCCGGGAAGCTGCCGTAGGAGGGGGTGTCCTCCAGCCGCAGCGGAATCGTCTCGGTGAGCTTTGCCGACGGGTTGACGTCGCCGAAGAGCACGTCCGCCGTAGCAGAGCCCCCGGCCTGGCCGAGCAGCCACCCCTCGAGGATCGCCGGCACCCGCTCGGCGAAGGGCAGTGCGACGACGCCGCCGTTGGAGAGCACGACGACCACGTTCCGGTTGGCCTTCACGATCTCGTCGACGAGAGCGAGCTGCACGGCGGGCAGATCGATGTGCGTGCGGTCGAACCCCTCGGACTCTTCCGCTGCCGGAAGGCCCAGGAACAGCACGACGCGTTCGGCGGATGCGGCGGCGGCCACCGCTTCGGCGCGCAGCGCCTCCGCATCCCCTCTGCCGTCGAAGGTGAAGCCCGCTGCGTACGCGACCTCGCTCTCAGCTGCCTCGCGGATCGCGTCGAGGGCCGCATCCACCCGCGTCGGGTTGATGAGCGAGGACCCCGCGCCCTGGAAGCGCGGCTCGGCGGCGAATGCACCGATGACGGCGATGCGTTGCGAGCGACCGAGCGGGAGGATGCCCCCGTCGTTCTTCAACAGCACGATCGAGCGACCGGCCGCCTCGCGGGCGAGTGCGTGGTGTGCGTCGACGTCCAGCGTCCCGGATGCGGCGGCCCGCGCTTCGGCCTTACGTACGAGCTCGAGCACGCGGCCGGCGGCGAGATCCACGGCGGCCTCGTCCAGCGAGCCGTCTCTCACGGCGGCGACGAGCTGCGCGTCGGTGCGTCCGCCGCTCGAGGGCATCTCGAGGTCGAGCCCCGCCATGACGCCGGCGACGCGGTCGTTGACTGCGCCCCAGTCTGAGACGACGAGCCCTTCGAAGCCCCACTCGCCGCGGAGCACGGAGGTGAGCAGCCAGGGATCCTCGGAGGCGTAGACGCCGTTGATGCGGTTGTACGAGCACATGACCGTCCACGGCTGCGCGTCTTCCACGACGCGCTGGAAGCCGCGCAGGTAGATCTCGCGTAGCGGCCGGGGATCGACGTCGCTCGAGACGCGGAGCCGGTCGGTCTCCTGGTTGTTCGCGGCGAAGTGCTTGAGCGAGGCTCCGACGCCACGCGACTGGATGCCGCGCACGAGGCCGGCTCCCATGACGCCCGACACGATCGGATCCTCGGAGAAGTACTCGAAGTTGCGGCCACACAGCGGCGAACGCTTGATGTTGACGCCGGGGCCGAGGATCACGGCGACGTCCTCGAGCGCGGACTCCGCCCCCAGGGCGACGCCCACCCGCTCCGCGAGCTCCGGGTCGAACGACGAGCCCAGGCCCACGGCGGGCGGGAAGCACGTGGCGGGAACGCTCTGCGCGAGACCGAGATGGTCGCTCGCCGCCGACTGCTTGCGCAATCCGTGGGGCCCGTCGGTCATCATGATCGAGGGCACCCCGACCCGGACGATCGGCTTGGTGGTCCAGAAATCGCGGCCGCTAGTGAGCGAAGCCTTCTCCTCGAGCGTCAGCTCGGCGGGGGACACATCCGTCATGGTGCTCCTTCGTGATCACGGCGCTGCTCCGCGCCGACGCGAAAAGCTTATGTCGCTCGGTTTTCGTCGCACAAGCGGTTTCGGGCATATCCTCGGGGACATGACGCAACGGGGGTCCTATGCGAAGGGCGTCGCCCGGCGCGAGCAAATCCTCGAGGCGGCGCTGGCCGTGATCGCCCGCGAGGGCTACCGCGCCGCATCCGTGCGCGAGATCGCGGACGCCGTCGGACTCAGCCAGGCGGGTCTGCTGCACTACTTCGACAGCAAGGAGCACCTGTTCGTCGAGATCCTCCGCAAGCGCGACGAGCTCGACCTGCGTACCTACCATCCCGCAGGCACGGAGGACGTGCCTGCGGCGTACGAGCGGATGATCGCGCACAACGCCCAGGTCCCCGGGCTCGTGCACCTGTTCGCGCGGATGTCGGTGGAGGCGAGCGATCCCGCGCATCCGGCGCACGCGTACTTCGCCGACCGCACCGCCGGATTCCTCGACGGCCTGCGCGACTGGTTCCAGCACGCGGTCGATGCCGGGCGGATGGCACCCGACATGTCGCCCGCCACCGCCAGCAGGCTCGTGCAGGCCGCGTGGGACGGCGCGCAGCTCCAGTGGCTGCTGGACCCCTCGGTCGACATGGCCGCGATCGTCCGCGCCGCGTTCCACAGCGCTCTCACCGGACGCGAGGCGCAGCTGCGATGACCGATCCGCTCGTCACCATCTCGACCGGCACCCTCCGAGGCCTCCGCCGCCCGGGCTCCCTCGCGTTCCTCGGCATCCCCTTCGCGGCCGCTCCCATCGGCGAGAACCGCTTCGCCGCCCCTCAGCCGGTGACGCCCTGGGACGGCGTGCGCGATGCGACCGCCTACGGCCCGACCCCGCAGCGCGGCGACACCGGGATCACGCTCATCCCCGAGCCGTCGGTGCCGGGCGACGCGACGCTCAACGTGAACGTCTTCACCCCGCGGGAGACGGATGCGGCGACCGCCTGCCCCGTTCTCGTGTGGATCCACGGGGGCGGCTACATCTCCGGCTCTCCCGCGAGCCCCTGGTACGACGGCGACACGTTCGCGCGTACGGGCATCGTCGTCGTGACCCTCTCGTACCGGCTCGGCTTCGACGGGTTCGGGGCGATCGAGGGAGCCGTGAGCAACCGCGGTGTGCGGGACTGGATCGCGGCCCTCGAGTGGGTGCAGCAGAACATCGCCGCGTTCGGCGGCGACCCCGCGCGCGTGACGATCGGCGGCCAGTCCGCCGGCGGCGGGGCGGTGCTCACGCTGCTGGGCATGCCGTCGGCGCAACACCTCTTCTCGGCGGCCTGGTCGATCTCCGGCGCGCTCGGGGATGTTCCGCTCGATGAGGCCCGCGCCCGCGGAGCGCGCCTGGCGGCCGCGGCGGGCGTGAGCGCGGATCGCGACGGCTTCGCCTCGGTGCCCGAAGAGAGACTGCACGCCCTGCAGAGCACGATCGAGCTCGCCCCGCACCGCGGACGGCTCGCACCGCTGCGGGAGATGATCGCCGAGCGCGCGTGGGGACCCGCCGTCGACGGCGAACTTCTCCACACCGACACCCCGACCTCGATCGCCTCGGGTGTCGGCGCCGACAAGCCGCTGCTGATCGGCTCCACGGCCGACGAGTTCACGATGGTGACCGACTCCTTCGCCCACAAGCTGCGCCTCGTCCCCGCCTGGCTGGCGTTGGCGGCCCTGGGACTCGACCGGCGGCGGCGGCGCGCCTACCTGCGCCACAACCCCGGCCCCCGCGCGAAGGGCACCGCAGCCGTGCTCGGGCGCTACGTGACCGACCGCGTCTTCGGCGCGCTCGTGCCACGCGTGGCCGATGCCCGCCGATCGGCCGCTCAGACGTGGGCGTACCGGTTCACCTGGCCCTCGCCCACGATCGGCTGGGCATGCCACTGCCTCGACGTGCCGTTCTGGTTCGGACGACTCGAGGCCGACGGCGTCGCCCGGATCGCGGGGACGAATCCGCCCGCATCCCTCGCCGAACGGATGCACGCGACGGCGGTGGCCTTCATCCGCGACCACCGCACGGCGTGGACGCCGTGGGGCGAGGCGCCCGGCACCACGCAGGTCTTCGACCTCGACTCCCCGGTCGTCGCCGACGGGTACGCCGGCACCGCCGCGCTGCTCTGACGCTCCCGCTCTTTTCCCGCGCTCGGCTCAGGCCTCGCGGGGCAGCGGCGGGATAAGGACGGCGCGCGGCATCCGGGCGCGCATGACGGCGACCGCATCCGCGTTGTCGTCGACGAGCACGGCGTGCCGACCGAGGGGTGCAGCGACCGCACCGGTCGTGCCGCTGCCGGCGAAGAGGTCCAGCACCGCGTCGCCGGGACGACTGGATGCCTGCACGATACGACGCAGCACCCCCTCGGGCTTCTGTGTCGGATACCCCGTCTTCTCGCTGCCGGAGGTCGGCACGATCGTGTGCCACCACACATCCGTGGGCAGCTTGCCGCGCGCGGCCTTCTCGGCGGTGACGAGCCCCGGGGCCATGTAGGGCTCACGATTCACCGCATCCGCGTCGAAGAAGTACCGCGCCGGATCCTTCACGTACACGAGGATCGTCTCGTGCTTCGTCGGCCATCGGCGCCGGCTCTTGGCGCCGTAGTCGTAGGCCCACACGATCTCGTTCAGGAATCGGTCGCGACCGAAGAGCGCGTCGAGCATGACCTTCGCGTAGTGAACCTCGCGGTAGTCGAGATGCAGGTACAGCGTGCCGTCGTCCGCCAGCAGGCGCCAGGCCTCGAGCAGCCGCGGCTCGAGAAAGCCCCAATAGTCGTCGAAACGGTCGTCGTACGCACGCAGATCTCCCCGCAGCCGTGCGTACTCCTGCCCGCGGAAGCCGGGCCGGGAGACCGCATCCGCGGCAGGCGCGGCCGCCGTCTCGATCGCGCGGATGCGGGAGCGCCCCGTGTTGAACGGCGGATCGAGGTAGACGAGTGTGAAGGCTCCGGAGGGGAGCTCCCTCGCGATGGCCAGATTGTCGCCGTGGTGGATGGCGACCGTTCCGACGCTGACGTCGCTCACGGCACGCGCTGCAGCCACGCATCCGTGGCGAACTTGCTCTGAACGAGCGCTTCCGCCTCGGCGTATTCCTCTTCGGTGATATGTCCGGTGGTCGCGCCGTACATCGTGGTGAAGGTGCTGATGAAGCGGTCGATGATCTGCTCTCGGGGAAGTCCCGTCTGGCGCCGCAGCGGGTCGACGCGCTTGGCCGCCGACACCGTGCCCTTGTCGCTCAGCTTCTCGCGCCCGATGCGGAGCACCTCGGTCATGACCTCGCCGTCGAGGTCGTAGCTCAGCGTCGCGTGATGCAGGACGCCGCCGTTGGCGAGGCGCTTCTGCGCGGCACCGCCGATCTTGCCCTGCGGGGAGGAGATGTCGTTGAGCGGCTGATAGGTCGCCTCGACGCCGAGCGAGCGCAGCGCCTGGAGCGCCCAGTCGTCGAGGAACGCGTAGGAGTCGGCGAAGGTCATGCCTGCCACGAGGGATGCCGGGACGTACAGCGAGTAGGTGATGATCGCGTTGGCGCCCATCATCATCGCGCCGCCGCCCGAGATCCGTCGCACGACGTCGTAGCCGTGGCGGGCCGCGCCGTCGGGGTCGACCTCGTTGCGCAGCGACTGGAAGGAGCCGATCACCACAGCGGACTCGTTCCACTCCCAGAGCCGAAGGGTGGGGTTGCGACGGCCGTCTCCCACACGGGCGGTGAGCACCTCGTCGAGTGCGAGGTTCATCCTCGGCGAGACCGGCCCGTCGTGCACGACCTCCCAGGAGAAGTCCTTCCACCCGGGAGCGGTGACCAGCGCCCGCCGCACGACCGTGCCGACCGCCTCGGGCGAGAAGCCGAGCAGCTGTGCGCCGTCCGGGAGCGCGGCGCGCACGGCGGCGGCGATGGCAGCCGCATCCGTCTCGACCGAGAGCCCCTCGACCGCGCGGTTGATGTCGATCAGCGCCTCGTCCGGCTCGAGGAAGAAGTCGCCCGCGAGGTGCACGTCGGCGATGCGCCCCTCCCGCACCTCGAGATCGACGACAACGAGCTTGCCCCCGGGGACCTTGTACTCACCGTGCATGTTCTCAGCCTAGGTCGCCCGGGAACCTCAGACTCGGGGAGGGATGCGGGCGTCGAGCCAGGCGAGCAGATCGGCGCGCACGTCGGCCTGCACGACCTCGTTGAAGATCTCGTGGCGCGCGCCGGGGTAGACGAGGGTCGTGACGTCGGTGAGCCCGGAGCGCTCGCGATACTCTGCGGCGAGTTTGTGGACGCTGCGGGGGCCGCCGACGGTGTCGTCGCGCCCGACCATGAGCAGGATCGGGATGTCGCGGCCCAGATCGCGGCGCGGACGCCCGAACAGTCGCGCCGCATCGACGGGGCCGAAGAGCTTCAGCAGGGGCGTGCCGGTGGTGAGCGGGTCGTCGGCGAACGCGCGTCCGACCGAGAGATCGCTCGACAGCCACGCGGTTCCGGTGGCGTCCTCTCGCCGCCATGGCGCGTTCAGGTTGCCGGCGTTGAGCGTGCCCGGCAGACGCAGCGCCGATCCCGACAGCACGACGGCGTCGTAGGCCTCGGGATGCCGGTTCACCAGGATCTGTGCGAGGAACGACCCCCAGGAGTGACCCAGCAGCACGAGCGGCAGGTCGGGGTTCTCGTCTCGGATGCGGCGGGTCAGCTGCCAGACGGCATCCACCGCCGCCCGGTGTCCGCCGCGACCGAGCCGGCCGAGCCGCGCGGGATCCCCCCACTGCTTCATACCGGTACGTCCGTGCCCGCGGTGGTCGTCCGCGTAGACCGTGAAGCCGGCCTGGGTGAGGGCGGAGATCAGCACGGGGTAGCGACCGGCGTGCTCGCCGACTCCGTGGAGGAGTTGCACGACACCGCGCGCGGGGCCCTGAGCGGGATGGACGTCGTAGACGATCGCGACGCCGTGCGCGTCGGTGAACTCCGGCATGGTCTCGATTTTATGGGCTTCGCGCACCGCTGACGGGTGTAGCCTCTGCTCGAGAAAGCTAGAAAAGCGAGACAAATTATGAACGCTCCGTCATCCCGTCGCTGGGCGGGCCTGGTCTTCATCAGCGTCGCGGTGTCGCTGATCATCGTCGACTCGACGATCGTGAACGTCGCGGTGCCCTCGATCGTCGACGAGCTCGGCGTCTCCTCGACCGAGGTGCAGTGGATCCAGGAGGCGTACACGCTCGTCTTCGCCGCGTTCCTGCTGCTGTTCGGGTCGATCGCCGACCGGATCGGCCGGCGACGCCTCATGCTCATCGGCGTCGTCCTGTTCGCCCTCGCCTCCATCGGCGCGGCACTCGCCCCGGACGGGCGCCTGCTGATCCTCGCCCGTCTCGTGCAAGGGGTGGGTGGCGCGATGATCCTGCCGACGACCCTCTCCCTCATCAATGCGACCTTCCGCGGCAAGGAGCGCGGCATCGCGTTCGCCGTGTGGGGCTCGACGATCGGCGGCATGGCCGCGGTCGGACCACTCCTGGGAGGCTGGCTCACCACGGCGTTCTCGTGGCGCTGGGCCTTCGGCATCAACCTGCCTCTCGCCGTCATCATCGTGATCGGTGTGCTACTGACCGTCCCGGAGTCGCGGGAGTCGGTTCGGCGCGGCATCGACGGGGTGGGCGCACTCCTGTCCGTCATCCTCTTCGGCTCGCTCGTGTTCGGACTCATCGAGGGCCGCACCTATGGCTGGTGGCAGAACACCGACACCACCTTCTCGCTCGGCTCGTTCACCTGGCCGTTCTCGATCTCGCCCGTGCCCGTGGCCTTCGCGATCGCCGTCGTCGCGCTCATCGCCTTCATCTCGTGGAGCGTCCATCGAGTCCACCGCGGCCGCGCCGCTCTCCTCGATCTGTCGCTCTTCCGCATCGGCACCTTCCGCGACGGCAACCTCGTCGCACTCACGGTCGCCCTCGGCGAGTTCGGCATCATCCTGTCGCTGCCCCTGTGGCTGCAGTTCGTCCTCGGTTTCGACGCGCTGCAGACAGGTTTGGTGCTCCTGGCCCTCGCGATCGGCTCCTTCGTCGCGAGCGGTTTCGCAGGGGCCGCATCCGGCCGCGTGACACCGGTCACGATCGTGCGGGTCGGGCTTCTCGCCGAGATCATCGGCATCGTCTGGGTGGGCCTCGTCGTCGCCCCGGATGCGGCCTGGGGCTGGCTGCTGCCGGCGCTGTTCGTCTACGGGTTCGGCGTGGGACTCGCAACCGCACAGCTCACGGGCGTCATCCTGCAGGACGTCCCGGTCGAGCTCTCCGGACAGGGCTCGGGCACGCAGTCCACCTCCCGCCAGGTCGGTGCGGCGCTCGGCGTCGCGATCCTCGGCACCGTGTTGTTCACCTCGACCGGCGGCCTGCTGGCGGGCTCGCTCGACGATGCGGGCCTGCCCGCATCCCAGCGCGATCAGATCGTCTCCAGCGTCGTCGACTCCGCGGGCGGCGCCATCGCAGGCCTCGCCGCGAACCCGCAGACGGCCGAGATCGCGACCGCCGCCGAGACCGCGTTCTCCGACGGCACCCGCTACGCCGCGTTAACCGCGGCGGGGTTCATCGCGGTGGGCCTGGTGGCGACACTCACCCTCGGCGGCCGCCGCCGCGAGGAGATCGAGACCGAGTGAGCTCTCGATCCTTAGCAAGACTAATGAGCTATGCTAAGGATCGAGATGACCGACGATTCCCCCCGCGCCGCCGAGGCGGCAGAGCTGCGCATGTCCGTCTTCCGCCTGGCCCGGCGCCTGCGTGCCCAGCGCGCGGTCGACTCGATGAGCGACGGGCAGTTCTCGGTGCTCATGGCGCTGAAGGTCAACGGCACGCGGACTCTCGGCGAGCTCGCCGCACGCGAGCGGGTGACCGCGCCGTCGATGAACCGCACGGTCAACTGCCTCGAGGAGTCGGGCTACCTCGAGCGCCGGAGCGACGACACCGACCGCCGCAAGGTCAACATCGTGCTCACGGATGCGGGCCGCGCCGTCGTCGAAGAGACGGTCCGCCGTCGCAACGCCTGGCTCGAGGAGGCGCTCGACGAGCTGGACGCCGATGAACGCGCGACGCTGCATGCCGCATCCGAGATCCTGCGCCGGGTGGCCGAGCGATGAGCGCGATGTTCCGCTCGATGCGGCTGTTCAACTACCGCGTCTGGTTCCTCGGCGCGCTCGTCTCCAACATCGGCGGCTGGATGCAGGCGACGGCCCAGGACTGGGTGGTTCTGACGCAGCTCACCGACAACGATGCGACGGCCATGGGCGTCACGATGGCGCTGCAGTTCGGGCCGCCCCTCGTGCTCGTCAGCATCACGGGCTGGGCGGCCGACCGCTTCGATCGCCGGCGGATGCTGCTGGTCACCCAGTCGACGCTGATGCTGCTGGCCGTGGCCGTCGGCGTCCTGCTGCTGACGAACGTCATGACGCTGCCGCTCATGTGGTGCTTCGCGGCGGCGTTCGGCGTCGCCAACGCGTTCGACGCGCCGGCGCGTCAGGCGTTCGTGACCGACATCGTGTCGCGCGACGACGCCTCCAACGCCGTCGCACTCAACTCCGCATCCTTCAACGCCGCGCGTCTGCTGGGACCGGCGATCGGCGGTGTGCTGATCGTGCTGGTGGGCACCGGGTGGGTCTTCATGGTCAACGCGGGCACCTTCCTCGCGATGCTCGTCGCGCTCATGCTCGTGCGGGTGCGCGAGCTCGTGCCGCGCACCCGCGCACCGGGCGGCGCGCGTCTGGCCGACGGCTTCCGCTACGTCGCGGGGCGGCCGGATCTGAAGGTGATCTTCGCGATGGTGTTCCTGATCGCGGCCTTCGGCATGAACTTCCCGATCTTCGCCTCCACCATGGCGGTGCAGTTCGGGCAGCAGGCCGACGGGTACGGGCTGCTGAGCTCCGTGCTCGCCGTCGGCTCCCTCGCGGGCGCGCTGCTGGCCGCACGGCGCGATCGCGCCCGGATGCGGGTCGTGATCGCAGCGCTGGGAGCCTTCGGCGTCTTCTCCCTCATCTCGGCGGCGATGCCGACCTACCCGCTCTACGCCGTGAGCCTCGTGTTCGTCGGCTTCAGCACCGTCACCATCCTCACCACCGCGAACGGCTACGTGCAGACCACGACGGATCCGGCCCTGCGCGGCCGTGTGCTCGCGCTGTACATGGCGGTCATCATGGGCGCCACCCCCATCGGCGCCCCGATCGCCGGCTGGGTCGCCGACACGTGGGGACCGCGCGCCGCGATCGATGTCGGCGCCGTCGCGGGCCTCGTCGGCTGCGCGATCGGCGTCACGTGGCTCCTCGCATCCGGCCGGGTGCGCCGTGACCCCGAGGCTCGCCTGCGGTTCGAGATCGACGAGACCCGGCCCGTCCGCGTCGTCGCTCCGGAGGAGTTCAGCGACGAGGTCGCCGCAGCCACCGCACCGGTGACCCTCCCGGATGCGGCAGCGCGCCGCCGCATCCGCCGCCGCTCGCGGCGCACCGCCCGCGCCCCGCGTCCGTGACCCGCCGCGCCCGGCCCGGCGCGCTCGAACGACCCGGCGCGACGGCGAAGCGCGGATCAGGCCTCGCGGGTGATCGTGACCTTCACGTGCAGGTTGCTCTTGAACGGTCCCGCGTACACGCCTCGCAGCGGCGGCACGTCGTTGTAGTCGCGTCCGCGCCCCACGAGCACGTGACGATCGCCGATCTCGATGTTGTTCGTCGGGTCGAAGCCCGTCCACTCGCCGGCGAACCACTCGACCCACGCGTGCGACTCCCCCGTCACCGCGACGCCCACCTCGGCCTGCGGACGCGGATGCAGGTAGCCGGACACGTAGCGCGCCGGAATGCCCACGGAGCGCAGCGCGCCGATCGCGATGTGCGCCATGTCCTGGCACACGCCCTTGCGCGCCTCCCACGCGTCGATCGCCGTCGAGTGCACCCCGGTCACACCGTGCATGTACTCGACCGCATCCCCGATCGCGACGCAGATCTCGTGCGCCGCGCGGCCCGGGTCGTCGTGCCGCGATGCGTAGGATGCGGCGAGCTCGACGACCTCGGGATGAGGGCGCGTCCGGTGCGTCTGCGTCAGCTGCTCGACCGTCTCGAGCGACCGCGCGGCCTCGGCCGCGAGACGATCCCAGGTGATGCCGGTGTGCTCGATGGGCCGCGGGCGCACCTCGACGAGCGAACGCGCGGTGATCGTCAGCGCCTGATGGGGCGAGAGCACGTCGAACGCGCTCACCCGCGTGCCGAAGTAGTCGACGTAGGTGTTGACGGCGGTCGACGGCTCGATCTCGAGCGCCGCACTGAGCACGAACTGGCTCTCGGTGGTGCCGGGAAGCATTCGCGCCTCGTTGTAGGACGCCGAGACGTCGCCGCCGTACCGGAAGCCCGTCTCGTGCTCGATCCGCAGCCGCTTCATGAGGTCTCTCCGATCCAGCTGGGCTCGGCCTGCGTCGGGAAGAACCGCTGACGGATGGCGTCGGACGCCTCACGCGTGACGGTCTGCACCCGGAGCATGTGGGTGGGAAGCTCGCTCAGGATCTCGCTGATCGGCAGGTACTCGAGGTCGTTGCGGATGCGCCCGAGCGCGCGCAGCACCTGGTTCGAGTGGCCGACGCGGTCCTCACGCGGGTCGATCGCGGAGATGCACTCCTCGGCCCGCGAGATCGAGTAGATGATCGAGCGCGGGAAGAGGCGGTCGAGCAGTAGGAACTCCGCGGCGTTGCGCGCGCTCGGCATGCCGCGGTAGGTGCGCAGATACGCCTCGTACGCACCGCAGGAGCGCAGGATGGTCGTCCATGACGGACCCGATGCCTCGGTCAGCGACCGGGTCGCGAGCAGTCGCGCCGTCATGTCGGCGCGTTCGATCGACCGGCCGAGGGTGAAGAACTGCCAGGCCTCGTCCCGGCTCGTCGACGAGTCGACGACGCCGACGGCGAGCGCGGCGCGCTCGCGCACCCACTGGAAGAACTCGTGCACCTTGTCGGTCTGCAGTCGTCGCGGCATCCGCGCGTTGGTCGTGTTCAGGCACTCCCACAGCTCGGTCGAGACGATCTCGCGCGCACGGCGGGCGTTCTCGCGCGCCGAGGTCAACGAATAGAGGATGCTCGACGGGTTCATGCGGTCGACGGCGAGGCGGGAGAGCACGTGCTCGCGCGTGACGGTCTCGACGCCGTCGGGCGGCGAGGAGCCCATGACCGCGAGCAGCGAGCGGCAGGCGGTGTCCTCATCGATCCACGGATCCTCCAGCAGCAGCTGCAGGTGCACGTCGAGGATGCGGGCCGTGCCGTCGCTGCGCTCGATGTAGCGCCCGATCCAGAACAGGCTCTCGGCAATCCGGCTCAGCAGCATTGCGCACCCCCGTCCATGTCCCGGTTGCTGCAACGCATGTCCCGGTTGCTGCAGTTTTCGGGGTCGATTCCTGCGGGAAGTGGGACATGCCCCGGGGCGGATGCGGCGGCACGGGCCTGTTGCTGCTGCTCCTGCTGCTCGACGTTCGAGCGGGGGCGGTCCTGCGGCGAATGGTCGACCTCGTCGGGGGTGACCTCGAGTGCCGCATCCGTGATGATCGGAATGGACTGCGTGATCGTCGAGGCCTGGTCGGCCACGAGCCCCGCCAGTCCCTGACCCTGCCCGTACTCGACGTGACCCGGGGCCGCGCCGCCGACGACCCACGTGTCCTTCGACCCGCCGCCCTGGCTCGAGTTGACGACGAGCTGCCCCTCCGGGAGCGCCACCCGCGTGAGACCGCCGGGCAGCACCCAGATGTCGTCGCCGTCGTTCACCGCGAACGGTCGCAGGTCGGCGTGGCGGGGCCGCATCCCGTCCTCGACGAGCGTCGGGATGGTGGAGAGCATGACGACCGGCTGCGCGATCCACCCGCGCGGGTCGGCCAGCAGGGTCTTGCGCAGCGTGTCGAGCTCGGCGCGCGAGGCGTCGGGGCCGACGACGAGCCCCTTGCCGCCGGAGCCGTCGACCGGCTTCACGACGAGCTCGTCGAGCCGGTCGAGCACCTCTTCGAGCGCCGCCGGGTCCTCGAGGCGCCACGTGTCCACGATCGGCAGGATCGGCTCCTCCGACAGGTAGTAGCGGATGAGGTCGGGCGTGTAGGTGTAGAGCAGCTTGTCGTCGGCGACGCCGTTGCCCACCGCGTTGGCGATCGTGACGTTGCCCATGCGCGCGGCGAGCATGAGTCCCGGCGCGCCCAGCATCGAATCGGCCCGGAACTGCAGCGGGTCGAGGAAGTCGTCGTCGACCCGGCGGTAGATGACGTCGACCCGCTTGGGGCCGCGGGTCGTGCGCATGAAGACGCGCCCGCCCATGCACAGCAGGTCGCGCCCCTCGACGAGTTCCACGCCCATGAGTCGCGCGAGCAGCGTGTGCTCGAAGTACGCCGAGTTGTAGACGCCCGGCGTGAGCACGACGACGTTGGGGTCGTCGATCCCGGGCGGGGCCGAGGCGCGCAGAGCTGCGAGCAGCTTGTTGGGGTAGTCGCCCACCGGACGCACCCGCATCGAGAGGAACAGCTCGGGCAGCGTCTGCGCCATGACGCGACGGTTGGAGATGACGTAGCTGACGCCCGAGGGCACGCGCACGTTGTCTTCGAGCACCCGCATCTTGCCGTGCTCGTCGCGGATGAGGTCGATGCCGGACACCTGGATGCGGACGCCGTTCGCCGAGTGGATGCCGGCGGCCTGACGGTAGAAGTACTGGCTCGACGCGATCAGACGCGCGGGGATCACCCCGTCGCGCACGCAGTTCTGGCGGCCGTAGGCGTCGTCGAGGAACGCTTCGAGGGCCCGGACGCGCTGCTTGACGCCCGCCTCGATCTCGCTCCACTCCGCGTAGTCGATGATGCGGGGCACGGCATCCAGCGGGAACGGCCGCTCCTCGCCCGCGAAGTCGAAGGTGACGCCCTGAGCGAGGTAGCTGGAGGCGAGCGACTCCGTGCGCCCGCGCAGCTCCTCCTGCGTCATGCGCGCCAGCGCCTGGTAGAGCTCGCGATAGGCGCTGCGCGACTCCGCCGCCGCGCCAGGATGCGCGGGATGACCGAACATCTCGTCGAACGCGGGCAGCCCCTGCGGGGTCTTGCGCGGCGCGAGAGTGGAGCCGTAGCCGTCGAACAAGTCGCCCATGCGATGAGCCTAATCGCGCGCGTATTGCCGGGATGTTTCTCCGCACCCCACGATGTGGATCGCGTCGTCGTCCCTCACCCGCTCCGCCCCGCATCCCGCGCCCGCTGGGCGCACATCCCGCATCCGCTGAGCGCACCCCGCACCCGCTCGCGCAACGTCCGCGTCTCAAACCTGCACGCACCACACCCCGCGAACGTGCACAAGTGAGACACCCACCGCCCCCGCGCATCCCGCACCCGCTCGCGCAACGTCCGTGTCTCAAACCTGCACGCACCACACCCCGCGAACGTGCACAAGTGAGACACGCAACGCCCCACGCGCCCCCGCCGGCGTGCGTGTCTCAAACGTGCACGCGAGATGTCTCGCACGCGTGCATTTGTGAGACACGCATACCGACCCGACACGCATACCGGCCCGACACGCACACCGGCGAGACACGCACATCCGCCCGCCCCGACACTCACCCCACCCCGGGCGCACCGGCCCACCCCCGGAACCCCGTTCCACACACGCCGCCCCGCCCCACACCACGGGTCAGGGGCGGGTGCGGGCGGCGCACAGCGCGCTGACCATGAGGCACCCGAGCATGCCGGCCGCCATGGGAACGGCGGTGTGCGAACCGAGGACGCCGCCCACGGGCGCCACCGCGGCGGCCACCGCGTACTGCGCCGACCCCATCAGGGCCGCTCCCGCTCCCGCCGCGAACCGCGCCCGCGAGAGGGCGACGGCGCTCGCACTCGCGAGAACAGCGGAGGCCGCGGCGCCGCTCACGAGAACGGGCACGAGGAAGGTCACGAGCGTGAACGGTCCCCACAGCGCGAAGATCAGCAGCGCCGCGGTCGCGACGAGCGCCGCCCCCTGCGCGGCCGCCATCATCCGTCGGATGCCGAAACGCCCCACCAGCACGGCGTTGACCGTGCTGCCCGCGAGCACGGAACCGGCGTAGAGCGCGTAGACGAGCGCGAAGCCCCACGGCCCCGTGTGCAGGATCTCCTGCGCGACGAAGGACGATGCGGCGGAGTGCACCGCGAGCGCTGCGAACGCGAACGCCATCGACAGGGCGGGCAGGACGTACCCGCCATCGCGCAGCAGGCGGCCGTAGTTGGCGGCCATCGCGCCGAACCGGAGGGTCTGGCGCCGCCCTCGCTCCAGGCTCTCGGGCACGAGGACGGCCGCCACGGCCAGTGCGAGCGCGGCGAGGACAGCGAGCGCGAGGAAGCCCGCCCGCCATCCGCCGACCTGCAGCGCAGCGGCCCCGAGGATGGGCGCCGCGAACGGCCCCGCCGCGATCACCGACATGAGGATGCTGTACGCACGGGCGGCGGCCACCCCGGTCGCCAGGTCCGCCACGACCGCTCGCGCCACGACGACCACCGCCGCAGCCCCCAGCCCCTGCGCCGCGCGCGTCGCCACGAGCACCTCGATCGAGCCTGCGGCAGCGGATGCGGCAGCGGAGGCGGCCAGCAGCCCCAGCCCGCACAGCAGCGCCGGGCGGCGACCGGTCGCGTCCGAGAGCGGTCCGATCAGCAGCTGTCCGCCCGCGACGCCGAGAAGAAAGCCGGTGTAGACCATCTGGCCGCCCGCGGTGGTGGTGCCGAGTTCGTGGACGATCACGCCGAGGCCCGGCAGGAAGAGGCTGGCCGCGAGCGGGTTGGCGGTCATGAGCAGACCGAGCACGAGAACGAGACCCGCGGTCAGCGGCCGCGACGCCGTCATCGGAGTACCGCTCGCACGAGACTTGAGTGTACGCATTGCGTGCAAGCGATCGCAATGCGTACACTCGACGGAGTCGATGACGACCCGGAAGGACGACGGATGTCCGCGTTGCGCAGCAATCTTCCTCCCACCTCCGCACTCGGGGTCGCCCGTCGTGCGCAGTGGCGCTCCCTCGGCATCCCCGCGGAGGAGCTCGACCGCCCCAAGATCGCGATCGTCAACACCTCGTCCGATCTCGCAGCGTGCTTCGCGCATCTCGACGACATCGTCGCCGTGCTGAAGAAGGAGCTCCGGGCGCAGGGCCTGCTGCCTTTCGAGATCCGCACCGCCGCCCCCTCCGACTTCGTCACGAGCGCGGGGCGCGCCGGGCGCTACATCCTGCCCAGCCGAGACCTCATCGTGAACGACATCGAGGCGTCGGTCGAGGGCGCGCTGCTCGACGGCATGATCTGTCTCAGCTCCTGCGACAAGACGACGCCCGCGCACCTCATGGCCGCGGGGCGCCTGAACGTGCCCACGGTGATCGTGCCGTGCGGCTATCAGCGCTCGGGGCTGGCCGAGGGGCGCGAGGCGGACGTCGAGGAGGTCTTCCTGCTCGCCGCACAGGCGGCCGTCACGGGGGCTCCCACCGACGACCTCATCGACCTCGCCGACGACGCGATCCTGGGCCCGGGCGTGTGCTCGGGCATGGCAACCGCGAACTCCATGCACGTCGTCGCCGAGGCGCTCGGCATGACGGTTCCCCGCGCCGCTCCCGTCCGCGCCAACGGCGCGCGGATGTGGGACAGCGTGCGCCGCTCGGCTGTCGCGATGGCCGATCTGATCGCCCGCGACATCCGGCCGCGCTCCATCATCACCGCAGAGGCGATCCAGGATGCGGTGCGCGCCATGCTCGCCGTGGGCGGATCGATGAACACCATCAAGCACCTTCAGGCGATCGCGATCGAGGCGGGCGTGGACGTGGACGTCTGGGGCCTGTTCCGTGCGCTCGGGCGGCAGACTCCGTTGCTCGCCTCCGTGCGCCCCAACGGTCCCGCACTCATCGAGGAGTTCGACGATGCCGGCGGCGGCGCCACGCTGCTGCGCGCCCTGCTGCCGCTGCTGCACGGTGAGCGACCCACTGCGGCCGGCACGACCGTCGCCGAGAACGCGTCCGCGGCCCCCGCCCCGGACGGCGTCGTCATCCGCTCGCTCGAGGACCCGTTCGGCACGGATCCCGCGATCTCCGTGCTGCGCGGCACGCTCGCCCCGGGCGGCGCTGTGGCGAAGCGCCCGGTCCCGGATCCCGGTCCGCATCGCTTCCGAGGCCCGGCGCGGGTGTTCGCGAACCGCGAGGAGGCGATCGGAGCGATCGGCGACGGCCGGCTGCAGCGCGGCGACGTCGCGGTCATCCGCGGCATCGGCGTGCGGGGCGCCCCCGGGATGGGCCTGACCTCGGCGTTCATCTTCGCCCTGCACGCTCGGGGCCTGGCCGACGACGTCGCGCTGGTGACCGACGGACAGTTCAGCGGGCTGGTCAACCAGGGCATCTCGATCGGCGAGGTCTCCCCCGAGGCCGCCGACGACGGGCCGCTCGGCCGGGTGCAGGACGGCGATGTGATCGACATCGACCTGTCCGAGGGGCGCGTCGACCTTCTCGTGGACCCCGCTGAGCTCGCCGCGCGTGAGCCCTACCGCCCTCCGGCCGACCGCGACTCCGGCGGCGGGATGCTCGACCAGTACGAGCACCTCGTTCAGCCTCTGGGATGCGGCGCCGTGCTGTGCGCGCGACCGGGGCTCTGCGACCGAGACGACACCGAGACCCCGAGCCTGGAGGACGCATGACCGATTCGACGATCACCCTGCCCGCCGCCCGCATCCCCGTCATCGGGGAGTACGACGTCGTGGTGGTGGGAGGCGGGCCCGCGGGCCTCTTCGCCGCCACGGCAGCGGCGCGCGCCGGACGCTCGGTGCTGCTGCTGGAGCGCTACGGGTTCCTCGGCGGAGCGGGGACCATGGGCGGCCTGAGCACCTTCTGCGGCCTGCACGCCCGCGTGTACGGGACAGACATGCGCGTCATCCGCGGGATCACCGATGACCTGCTCGACCGCCTCGTCGCCCTCGACGGTCTCAACGACCCGCACCTCAGCGTCGACGATCGCATCATGGCGCAGGCATTCGACATCTCGGCCTACAAGATCGCCGCGGACGACCTGCTCGTCTCGGCAGGTGCGGAAGTGCTGTTCCACACGACCGCCGTCGACACGGTGCTCGCCGACGACGGCGCGATCGACGCGGTCGTCATCGAATCGAAGTCGGGCCGGCAGGCCGTGCGCGGATCGGTCTTCATCGACGGCTCCGGCGATGCCGACCTCGCAGCCTTCGCGGGGGCGCCGTTCGAGCGATCGGAGCACCTGCTGTACCCCTCGCTGATGTTCCGCATCAACGGCGTCGACTACGACAAGGCGGGTCCGGCGTGGCGCACCATCCGTCGCCTGATGGAGGACGCGGAGGCCGCCGGCACGCATCGCTTCCCCCGCAAGAAGCCCATCGTGCGCCCGCAGCGCAATCCGCTGGAGTGGCGGTCGAACCTCACGCAGCTGAGCAACGACGACGGCTCCGCCGTCGACGGCACCGACGTGCGGCAGCTCTCCCAAGGGGAGCTGCAGGGGCGCCGGCAGGTGCGCGACACCTTCGCCTTCATCCGCGAGCGCACCCCCGGCTTCGAGGACTCCTACGTCGTGGACATCGCCCCGCAGATCGGCATCCGGGAGACCCGCCGCATCCGCGGCCGCTACATGCTCACCGAGCAGGACGTGCTCGGCTGCGCCGACTTCACCGACGTGATCGGGGTGAACGGCTGGCCGGTCGAGGCGCACGTGGCGGGAGACGTCGAGTTCCGCTTCGCCCCCGCCGACAGCAGAGGCTTCAACCAGTTGCCGTACCGGATGCTGGTGCCCGAGGCCGTGCCGAACCTGCTCGTCGTCGGGCGCTGCGCCTCGATGACCCAGGGCGGGCAGTCCTCGGGGCGCGTCACCGGCCCGTGCTTCGCAATGGGCCAGGCGGCCGGCACCGCAGCCGCGCTCGCGCTGGGCGCGGGTGTCGCCGTGGGCGACGTGGACGTGACGGCGCTCCAGGCGCGTCTGATCGCGGACGGTGCCTATCTCGGCACCGAGGAGCCGACCGCGGAGATGGTGGCGCCGACCCCCGTCTCAGCGCGCTGACGGCGGCGTCAGTCTGTCGCCGGCGGAGTCCGGTACGCGCCGGGATTCGCCGCCCGGTACGCCGCGGCGATGCGCTCGGCCGCATCCCGCAGCGCCGGGACGATCTCGTCGCGCAGCGCCGCCTCGCGCGAGCGGAGCGTGGTCGACGACACCGTCAGTCCCGCCACTGCGCGTCCCGCGACGACGATCGGCACGGCGGCTGCGATCATCCCGGGGTGCAGTTCCTCGATCGACACGTCGTAGCCGTCCGTGCGCACCTGCCGCAGGCGCTCGCGGAGAGCGCCGGTCTCGACGATCGTGAGGGGCGTGTACGCCTCGCGCGGCCGCGTCAGGTAGGCATCGAGCTCCGACTCGGGCAGATCTGCCAGCAGCACGCGCCCGACAGCCGTCGCGTGTGCCGGAAGACGCGTGCCGACCCGCACCGCATCCGGGAGCGGGCGCCGCTCCTCCACGCGCGCGACGTGGATCACATCGGGCAGGTCCAGCTCGCCGATGCTGCAGGTCTCCCCCGTGTGCGCGACGATCTCCGCCATGATCGGCTGCGCGATCTCGGGCAGCGACGAGGCGGCGAAGTAGCCCGCACCGAGCTCGAGGATGCGGGCGGTAAGCCCCCAGCGGCCGTTCTCGTTGCGGACGTAGCCGATGTGCTCGAACGTGAGCAGGATGCGGCGCACGACGGGCCTCGGCAACTGCACCCGCGTCGCCAGCTCGCTCACGCTCGAGGTCGCGTCGTGCCCGCCGAAGGCGCGCAGCACCGCGACCGCGCGCTCCACGCTCTGGATGCGGTCGCGCGATCTGTCCTCCTGCGTCACCTGGCTACCTTCCCACGACGCGCGCCGACGCCGCGCCCGTGGCGAGGGCGCGGCGTCGGCGATGTGCGGATCAGAGGTTCTCGCGCAGTCCGTAGACCGATTCGTGCCAGGGGATGAAGAACCGCTTCGCCTCGTTGACGATCAGGTACAGCACGAGACCGATCAGCGAGAGCAGCAGGATCAGAGCGAAGGTGCGCGCCGCATCCAGCGAGTTCATCGCTCTGACGACCATCGCTCCGAGTCCGACGCTGCCGCCGAGGTACTCGCCGACGATGGCGCCGATGGTGGCGAGCACGATCGCGACCTCCATACCGGCGAACAGATACGGCTGCAGGCTGCGCATCTCGAGCTGCGTGAAGGTCTGCGCCCTGGAGGCGTTCAGGCTGCGCATCACCTCGCGCTGGCCCCGCTCGACGGAACGCACACCCAGCAGCACGTTGAGCATCACGGGGAAGAACGCCAGCAGCGCTGCCAGGACGATCTTGGAGGTGATCCCGAAGCCGAACCAGATGACGAACAGCGGCACGAAGGCGACCTTGGGTGCCACCTGCGCGATGACGATGAGCGGACGGATGCTCACCTCGAGCCACGGGAGCTTGCCGAGGACGACACCCACGACCACACCGAGGACGACGGCGACGGCGAAGCCGACGAGGATCTCGGTGACGGTGACGCCCGCCTCCGCCCACGTCTTGCCGTCGGAGACGAGTGCGACGAACGCCTCGCCGACCGCGGCCGGCGGCGGGAACACGAACGGGTTCACGTCGAAGGCGCTGACGTAGAGCTGCCAAAGGCCGATGATGACGACCACGAGAGCCGGGGTCACGATCCACGGCAGGATCTTCATGGTCCGCGCGCGGGCGCGCCGGCGCTCGAGGGTGACGACCGACGTGGTGGTCGGCTGGTCCGGGGGTGCTTGCACGGTGGTCATGCGCTCATTCCTCCTCGTCGAGGTCGTGGCGAAGGCTGCGCACGATGTCGTTGAATCCGGGCGTCGTCTGCAGCTCGATGTCGCGCGGCTTGGCGTCCGGAACGGTCAGGATCTGCCGGATGCGGCCCGGCCGCGGCGTCATGTGCACGACCCGGTCCGCGAGGAACACCGCCTCCGGGATGTCGTGCGTCACGAAGACGACGGTGGAGTTGGTCTGCAGGACGATGCGCTGCAGCTCCAGGTTCATCCGCTCGCGCGTCAGAGCATCGAGCGCCCCGAAGGGCTCGTCCATCAGCAGCAGGTCGGGCTCGGTGCTCAGCGAGCGCGCGATCGCGGCGCGCTGCCGCATCCCTCCGGACAGCTCACGCGGATACGACCGCTCGAAGCCCTTCAGCCCCACGAGGTCGGCCAGCTCCGCCGCACGCGCTCGGCGCTCCGCCTTGCCCACTCCTCGCAGCTTCAACGGCAGGGCGATGTTGTCGAGCACCGAGAACCACGGGAACAGGTTGCTCTCCTGGAACACGAACCCGAGCCGGGTCACGGCGGACGGCTCGACCCGTCCGTCGCGCCACAGGTGGCGCCCATCGACCTCGATCGAACCCGCGGTCGGGGCGAGCAGGCCGCCGATCATGCGCAGAAGCGTCGTCTTGCCGCATCCCGAGCGCCCGATCAGGGCGACGAACTCGCCGCGCTGGATGTCGAGGTCGACGCCGGACACGGCATGGGTCACTCCTGCGCGGGTCTGGAAGTCGCGTCCGACGCCCCGGATGCGCAGGCGAGGCTGCGTCGCGGTCTCCGTCAGCGGCGGATCAGCCGTGACGACGGTGTCGTTGCTCATGATCGTTCCTTCCCGTGCTCAGCCCGCGGGCACGTAGTCGTTCGTGATCCAGTCGCCGGGGTTCTGGCCGCCCTCGAGCAGCCCCGCCTTGACGTAGGTGTCGTAGGTCGCCTTCCAGGCATCCAGGTTGTTCTCCAGCAGCGGCACGCCGCCGTCGGCGTCGACCCAGGTCTGCGTCGTGTAGATCTCCAGCGCGGCCGCGGCGATCTCGTCGTCGGCGAGCGCCGGGAAGTTCCAATCGCCGCTGTCGCGCAGTGTCTTGAGCACGTTGGCGAACTTGTTCGGCGCGTCGTCGATCATGTCCTGCACGGCTTCGCGGATGGCGGCCATGAACGCCTCGATCTGGGCGACCTTCTTCTCGTCCTTGAGGTTGGACTCGGTCGTGATCCAGGTCTGGATGTCGGGGGCGTCGCCGAGACCTGCGTCGTCGACGACCGCGTCCGGATTCTGCTGGCCGATGGCGAGCGAGGTGTCGAGACTGACGATGTAGCCGTCGAGCTGCCCCTGGCGCACGACCTCCAGGGTCGCCGCCGTGACGGGCACGGCCTGGCGGGTGACGGTGTCCTCCGCGATACCCGCATCGTCCAGCGTGAGGTTCAAGAGCTTCTCGCTGGTGCCGCCGATCGAGCCCATGCCGATGACCTTGCCCTCCATGTCGGCGGGCGTCGTGATGGGGTCCTCCTCGACCGAGATCATGCGCAGATTCGACTTGTAGGCCATCGTGCCCACGGCGCGGATCGGCTGTCCGTCGACCATCGGCGGGAAGACGTCGACCGTGCTCGCACGGGTCAAGGTGGTCGCGCCGCCGAGCAGCGACTGGATGGCGGCCGACGTGCCCTGTACCGGCTGGAGCGTCACATCCAGCCCGTGCTTCTCGAAGTATCCGCCCGAGTACGCGAACATCTCCGGGCCGAAGCTGAATGACTCCAGGGGCAGGAACGTGACGACCGTCATGGATCCGAGGTCACCGCCCGCGCCGGGCGTGGAGCCCGACTCCTCCGCGGCGCCTGCGCCGCATCCGGTGAGCGCGAGGGCGCCCGCCGCGAGCGTCGCTGCGACCAGCGACAGACGGCGGGTCTTCGTACGACGAACTGCTGTGATCATGTCTGACTCCTGTGTCGGGATGATCCGCTCACGCCATTGCGAGCGACACGACGAGTCTGCGAACCAGTACGCCGGGGTCCAACCACCTTTTCACCCACCGGAATGCACCGCCACCCCATCGGTCCGGATCACGACGATCCGGCCGGTGTCGCCGTCGACCTCCACCACGTCGCCGGTGCGGATCGTGTCCAGAGGCGCGGGGGCGGCCTGCACGACCGTGGGAACCCGCGTCACGATGGCGCCGAGCACGGCCTTCGTCGTGATCACGTCGAACACGAGGGCGGCGGGAGCGGTGCCCATGAGTCGCGTGCTCTGGAAGAAGCCCGACCACCCTGAGGAGCCCTTGGCGCCGGGGAAGACGAGCAGACGGCCCGTGAAGCACTGACCGAACAGTTCGTGCCGCGGCTCGATCACCGTCCCGGTGGCGACGTCGATGCCCCCGAATCCCGAGATCGGCTCGCGCGTGACCAGCGCCGGCGCGCGCACGCGCCCGGGGACGATCCCCCGGCCCACCAGCTCGATCACGTCAGCTTCCCCCGCCAGCGGCCCGTGACGGCCGCATCCACGCACTCGCGCGTCGTGCCGAACCACGCCTCGATGCCGAGGATCGCGGGCAGATAGTGCGCCTGCTTGGCCGAGTCCGTCGCCATGACGCGGGTGCCGGGCGGCGCGGCGCGCGACATCGCCGGGCACGACTCGGTCAGCACCCGCCCGCCCGCTCGGGCGATCGTGCGCGTCCAGCCCCGACGCAGGGCGTCGGCGGCGAGCGCACGCGGCAGCATGATCCACAGCTGCACACCGTCGGCCAGACGACGCCCCTCCAGGAGCCCCGCGACCCCCTGCACCTGCGCGAGCGAGGCGTGCGGACAGCCGAGCAGCACGAAGTCGACCTCCGTGCTCTCGCCCTGCGCGTTGAGCGTCTCGTACGTCGCTCGCCGCTCGCGCTCGCCGTAGGTCACCGCCTCGGGCATCCCCGCGCCCCCGAACGCCGCCTCCAGGGTCGGCGCCTCCGGCGTGACCCCGGGCAGGTGATACAGCTCCACGCCGCCCGAGGTCGCGGTGGCCGCCCCGAAGTGCTTGAGATCCGCATCCGATGCCGGCGCGAGTGAGCCGACGATCGCGGGGCGCGCCTCCTGCACGAGCTCGCCGACGAAGTAGCCGAGCAGCCCCCACTCGCGGAAACCCTCCACGGGGGTTTCGGCGCGCACGAGGTGGGTGGCGAGACGGTTGGCGGGAAGGTGATTGCCCCAGTACGGGATGCGGCCGGTCAACGACGCGGCACCGGTGGAGGCGGCGCCCTCGCAGTTGGTGCGGGCGCCCAGCACCGAGTTCGCGTAGACGACGGCCGATGACTCCATCCAGGCGCAGTGCTCGCCGAGGACGGGGAGGTTGCCCACCTGATAGGGCGTGCAGGTGCCCAGCACCCGCACGCCGCGATCGGTGAAGTACGACTCCGCATCCTCCTGCAGCCGGATGCTGTCCGCCGGGTATCGCGTGAGCCCCTCCGCGTCTGCGCCGAACCCGTGCTGCAGCTGGCAGGTGGGCACGCGCATCGAGGGGATGTCGAGCTCACGGTCGCTGTCGAGGTTCATGACGGCGAAGGCCTTGGCCCACCCGCCCTCGGCCACCAGCTTCGCCTTCGCGGGCGAGGGTTGGGTCATGGTGCCGGCGACGTTGCGCGTGGCGACCAGCCGCTCGGCCTGCAGCGCATCGCCGTAGCGGATCAGCAGGTCCATCGCGACCGCGACGGCGTCACCCTCGACACCGTCGCGCATGCGCTTCTCCTCGTCGGTGAGGTGCATGATCGCGGCCCGCTCAGTGGGCGGCGACCTCGGGCAGCACGACGTGATCCAGCTCGTAGGCGGTGGGCGCCAGCGCCTGTCCCATGATCGCCTCCATGACGCTCAGCGGCACGAGGCAGTCCGCGCACGCCCCCTCACCGGCCTCGATGCGCACGACGATCCGATCGTCGGCCGACGCCTCCCAGCTGAGCAGATAGCCGTCGGCGCCCATCATCTCGCCGAACGGGGCGAGGGCCTCGTCGACGGAGGTCGCGGCGCTCATCGGTCGCCTCCGATGCGGCTCTGCGAGAAGGGGATCTCGCGCGGCGGGTTGAGCGTGAAGATCTCCACGACCGCCGAGACGCCCGCGTTGTCGGCGCCGGCGACCATGATCTGCACCGACCTCGGATTGTGCAGCGACGCGACCGCATCGGGTTCGCCGCTCGCGCTCGCCGTGTCCGGCATCGAGTCGGGGTGCGTGCCGGGCAGCCGCCAGCGTGTCTTGTGCGAGAGGGCGTCCTTGCCGACGGCGGCGAGCTCGTCACGGGTGCGACGGGCGTTCTCGAACACGAAGGAGCGCAGATCGTCCTTGCTCCAGCCGGCCCGGGCGAACACCTGAGCGTGCTCGGGGGTGAGCACCAGCAGCGCGCTCGTGTACTCGTGGATGAGCGCACCGGTGCGGGCGATCGTGTCGATCAGGTCGCGCGCCAGCTGCTCGGGCTCCTGCGTGTGCCGCGCCTCGATGTGCACGACCGAACGGATGACGAAAGCGGTGACGACGTCGTCGGCGGCGGTGAAGCCGTGCTCGACATGCAGCGGCTCCCAGGGGCTCTGCTCCTCGTTCTCGGCGATGCAGGCCGAGTACTTGGCGGGAGTGCCCTGCGTCGCCTGGTCGAGCTTGTGCGGATGCAGACCGAACACGTTGATGCATCCGAGCCGGATCGCACGTCCGATCGTGGCGTTGGCGCGGAAGCCCGATCCGAAGACGTTGCCGCGCCCGTTCAGCCCGATCCGCTCGCGCACCGGCCCGTTGACCACGAGCATGGGCGCCGTGCCGGTCGTGGACTGCCAGATCCCGCGAGCCGGATGCGGCTCCTTCGCGATGGCCTCCCACGCCGCGATCACGGTCGGGAAGTAGTCCGCCCGGCATCCGGCCAACGCCGCGTTGATCGCCGCGAGCCGGACGGTCATCGAGCGGTTCAGGTGCGAGATCGTGAACAGCACCTCGTCGGCGCCGCGATCCGTGGCGGCGAGGAACTCCTCGAGGAGCGTCTCGGTGACCGGCACCACGGGCAGGCCGTCGGTCCAGTCGTTCTCGTAGTAGTACTCGACCAGCGCGCGCACACGGTCGGCGTCGACCGTGGGCGCCTCGTCCGTCAGAAGCGTCATCGTCATCCCTCCTCCACGCCGAGGATCCGCAGGACCTCGGGCATCACCGCGGCCGCGCGCTCGCGCACCTCGGTCTCCGTCAGACTCGCCATCGGATGTGCGACGGCGGTGAACTCGAACCCCGGGAACCCCTGCACCGAGGCCATCGCGCGACCCGACATGAAGAAGGAGTCCGAGGTGATCGACACCGTCGGCACCCCCGCGCGTTCGAACATGATCCCGTCGGCGACGGTGGCCGCCGAGCAGCTGCCGCAGTCGCCGACGGCGGTGATCACGATGTCGTTCTCCGCGGCGATGCGCTCCAGCAGCGGTTCGGACAGGGGGGTCCCGAAGTAGTCCTTTGTGTACAGCGTCGCCTCGCCCGCGGCATGATCGCGCTGGAGGATCGCAGCGATCTCCTCCAGCAGCATCGTCGCGTTCGGCTTGGTGTTGTCCAGCAGCCCGACCCGGAGTCCTCGCAGGCTCACCGGACGAGCGGCGAGCGTGCCGTCGTCGGCGCCCGCGCTCATCCCGGTCGGATCCAGCAGCGCTTCCTGCGGTGCCATCTCGCTCTCCCTTCGTCGCGCCAGTTGCGCGGCGGTCAGGATGACACGCGTGCTCGCCCCGGTCGGAGGCCGGTTTTCACTCCACGGAAGAGCGCGTGCTCGTCCGGAGGGCAGCGGACAGGATGCTGGGAGACCACAGGAACGAGGACGATCCGTGTTGACTCCCATCCCCGCGACGATGCGGGCAGCGGTGCTGGAGGACGAGGGCGCCGCGATGCGGATGATGACGATCGCCGTCCCGGAGCCCGGGCCCGACGAGGTGCTGCTCGAGGTGATCGCGTGCGGCGTGTGCCACACCGACCTGCACGTGATCAAGGGCGAGGTCGTCTTCCCGCGTCCCGCGGTCATGGGTCACGAGGTGAGCGGGCGGATCGTGGCAATCGGCGCCGGCAGCGACACGTCGTTCCGCATCGGCGACTCGGTCGTCGCCGGGTTCATCATGCCCTGTCGCACCTGCAGCGCGTGCCTGCGCGGCCGCGACGACCTGTGCGAGCAGTTCTTCCGCCGCAACCGTCTGGAGGGGACCCTCTTCGACGGGCGCAGTAGGCTGCGGATGCCGGACGGGTCCTTCCTCGCGATGTACTCGATGGGCGGGCTCGCCGAGTACTGCGTCGTTCCGATCTCCGCCCTGGCGGCACTCGCGGCCGGTCTCGATCCCGAGACGTCCTGCATCCTCGGATGCGCCGGGCTGACCTCCTACGGGGCCGTCTTCCGCGCCGGCGAGGTCGCCGAGGGTTCCACCGTCGCGATCATCGGCGTCGGCGGGATCGGATCGAGCCTCATCCCCCTGTGCCTCGCGGCCGGCGCGCGAGAGGTCATCGCGGTCGACATCGCCGCCGACAAGCTGCGCAGCGCCCGCGAGCTGGGCGCGACCGCCACCGTCGACGCGTCCACCGGGGACCCGGTCGCGGCAGTTCGCTCCCTGGTCGGCGGAGCCGACGTCGTCTTCGAGGCGTTGGGCCGCGCCGAGACCCTGGAGCAGGGGCTCGGGATGCTCGCCGACGGTGCGCGCCTCGTCGCGATCGGCATCGCCGCCGCCGGAACCCGGGCGCAGGTGGAGATCACGCCCCTCGTGCGCCGCGGACAGCAGATCGTCGGCTCGTTCGGCGCGCGCACCCGCGAAGACCTTCCCGCCGTCGTGCGCCTCGCCGCAGAGGGCGCCTTCGACACCGACCGACTCGTGACCCGCCGTTTCGACCTCGAGGACGCGGATGCCGCCTACGCGGCGCTCGCGCGGGGCGAGATCACCGGCCGGGCCATCATCATCCCCCGACGTATCCGAGAAGAGGAGACCCGATGACGACCGACGCCATTGCGATCGAGGACCTTCCCGCCGCGCGCGGCAGAGAGCTGGGCCCGTCCTCCTGGTACCCGATCACGCAGGACGACATCGACGTCTATGCGGATCTGACCGGCGACGACAACCCGCTGCACGTCGACGAGGCCGCCGCGGCCGCCTCCCCGTTCGGGGGACGCATCGCCCACGGCATGCTGACCCTCAGCATGGTCGTGCTGCCCCTGCGGGAGATCTACCGGGTGAGCGGAGCCAGCGCCGGCATCGTCTACGGGTTCGACCGCATCCGCTTCCCCGCCCCGACGCCGTCGGGCGGACGCATCCGCCTCGCCGGCCGCATCGCGGAGGTCGAGGATCGCGGCGATGCGCTCCAGGTGACCCTCGCGCTGACGTTCGAGGTCGAGGGCTCGACCAAACCCGGGGTCGTGGCCGAACTCATCCTGAGGCACTTCCGGTGAGCGGCATCCGACTCGACGGACGGGTGGCGATCGTCACGGGTGCGGGTCGCAGCCTCGGCCGGGCGTACGCGCTCGCCCTCGCGGCCGCGGGAGCTGCGGTCGTCGTCAACGACGTGGATGCGGCATCGGCCGGCGCCGTGGTCGAGGAGATCCGCGCCGCGGGCGGCTCGGCCACCGCCGCCATCGCGGCGGTCGGCTCGACGGCGGCGGCCGAGGAGCTCGTCCGAACGGCTGTCGACACCTTCGGGCGGCTCGACGTGCTCGTCGCGAACGCGGGCGTGCTGCGCGACCGCGTGCTCTGGAAGATGAGCGACGAGGAGTTCGATCTCGTCGTGGAGACGCACCTGCGCGGGACTTTCACGTGTGCGCGCGCCGCCGCATCCTTCCTGCGCGAGCAGGGCGAGGGCGGGCGCATCGTGCTGATCGGCTCGCCCGCGGGCCAGTTCGGCAGCTTCGGGCAGACCAACTATGCCGCCGTGAAAGCGGGGATCGTGGCGATGGCGCGCACGTGGTCGCTCGAGCTCGCCCGCGCCGGCATCACGGTGAACGCCGTCGTCCCGACGGCTCTCTCGCCCATGACGGCCACGATCCCCGCGTACGCGCAGGCGTGGGAGGACCACCTCGCGGGCCTTCCGGTTCCGCCCGAGCTCCGGCGCGAGAAGGCGCTGGGCACACCCGACGACGTGGCGCCCCTGGTGGTGTGGCTGGCCTCGGAGCGGGCCGCGGGCGTGACGGGCCAGGCCATCGGGATCGGCGGCGACCGGCTCACCCTCTACGCCCACCCCCGGGTGCTCGACACCGACCATCGGGACGGCGGATGGAGCGCGGAGGAGATCGATGCGGCCTGGGCCGACCGCTTCGGCGCGCAGGCGCAGCCGTCGGGACCGCCGTCGCGCAGGGAGGACGCGTGAGCGGCATCCACTACAGCGACCTGTGGGCGCGGATCGCTCAGACCGATCCCGACCGCACCGCCATCGTCACGCCGACGCGGCGCCTCAGCTACGCGCGATTCGCCGCGGAGGCGAGTGCTCTCGCCCGGCACCTGCGTGAGAGCGGCGTGGGCCTCGGCGACGCGGCGGCGCTCTTGCTGTACAACCGGGTCGAGTACCTGACCTTCTTCTGGGCGTGCCTGGCCGTCGGCGCCTCACCCGTCGCGATCAACTACCGCTACCGGGCGGGCGAGGTGCGCGCGCTTCTGGAGGACTGCGACGCGAAGGTGCTGATCGCCCCGACTTCCCTCGCGGACGTCGCCGCCGAGGCCGTGACGGGGCTCGAGCCCGCCGTCCGGTTGATCATCGTCGACGACGAGGGCGGCAACGCATCCATCCCCGGCGCCGAGGATTACGACGCGATCGTCGCGGAGGGTGGCGAGATCCCCCCGGCCGCGCCCCGCGGCGCGGATCTGCGGCTCTACACGGGCGGCACGACCGGCGCCCCCAAGGCCGTCGTCTGGGAGATGGACACCCTGCTGCAGGCGCGTCGCCAGTCGACGTGGGGTGTCATCGGGATCGACCCGCCCGACGACCTCGAGGAGGCGGCACGCATCGCGACCGCCGCCGAGACACCGCGCGTGGTGACCCTGCCGCTGCCCCCGATGCTGCACGGCACCGCGCAGTCCACGACCATGGGGACCCTCGCGCTCGGCGGCACGATCGTGCTCCTCGAGAACGCCCACCTCGACGTCGCGGAGGCCCTCGCCATGGTGCACGAGCACGGGGTGACCCGTCTCGTCGTCGCAGGGGACGCCGTCGCGCTTCCTTTCGTCGACGCCGTCGAGGCGGACGGCCGGGGGCTCGGGCGCGTCGATTCGATCATGAGCTCCGGCATGCGCTTCAGCGACGAGGTCAAGCGTCGTCTGCACGAGCAGGGCGAGGTGATGATCGTCGATCTGCTCGCCTCCAGCGAGGGCGGTCCGTTCGCGTTCGGCATCACGCGCGCCGCCGAGGACCTGCCCGCCAAGCTCATGCTGACCCCGGGCACCGTGCTCCTGGACGAGGATCTCGCCGAGATGCCACCGGTCGCCGGCGCCCGCGGCATCCTCGCCTTCCGCGGCGTCCTCCCGCGCGGCTACTACGGCGACCCCGAGAAGACCGCGCGCACCTTCCCGACGATCGGCGAGCACCGTTACGTGATGCCCGGCGACTGGGCCCTGGCGCGCGGCGACGGCTCGATCGAGCTCCTCGGCCGACTGAGCGCCGTGGTCAACACGGGCGGCGAGAAGGTCTTCCCGGCCGAGGTGGAGGAGCAGCTGCTCGCGCACCCCGACATCGACGACGCCGTCGTGTTCGGCCTGCCGCATCCGCGATTCGGCGAGGTGGTCTCGGCCATGATCGTGCCCGCCGAGGGCGCCGCGGTCGACCTCGACGCCCTCGCGGAGTACCTCGACGAGCGCCTCGCCGGGTACAAGAAGCCCCGTCAGGTCTTCGTGCGGTCGACGCTCGCGCGCAGCCAGACCGGCAAGATCGAACTCACGCGCGTCAAGGCCGACGCCGCCGCCGAACAGGCAGAACGGATGCAGGGAGCACGATGACCATCGATCTGAACGCCGTCACCGCGATCGACGTGCACGTCCACGTGCAGATCGACGACAGCGGACGCACCGCGTCGCCGCCCGCCCTGACCGCCGCCATGGCGGCGTACTTCGGCAGCAGCGAGCCGCCGCGCACGGTGGATGCGACCGCCCACTACTACCGCGAGCGCAACATGGCGGCGGTGGTGTTCACGGTGGACGCGACCACCAACCTGGGCCACGCCCCCAACAGCATCGACGATCTCGCCGCGGGCGCTCACCGCAACGCCGACGTGCTGATCCCGTTCGGCAGCGTCGACCCGCTCCAGGGTGAGGCGGCGGTCGAGGAGGCGCGCCGCCAGGTCGGGGAGCTGGGCGTGCGCGGTTTCAAGTTCCACCCCTCGGTGCAGGGCTTCGACCCGTCCGCGCAGGAGTTCGATGCGCTGTGGTCCACGATCGAAGAGCTCGGCGTGCCGATCATCGTCCACACGGGTCAGACGGGTGCCGGCGCCGGGACTCCCGGCGGATGGGGGTTCCGGCTCTCGCTGTCGAATCCGATGCTCCTCGACGATGTCGCGGCGCGGCATCCGGATCTGCAGGTGATCATGGCCCACCCGAGCGTGCCGTGGCAGGACGAGGCGCTCTCGATCGCCACGCACAAGCTCAACACGTGGATCGATCTGTCCGGCTGGTCGCCGAAGTACTTCTCGCCCGCGCTCGTGCGGGCGGCGCGCACCTATCTGAAGCACAAGATGCTCTTCGGCTCCGACATGCCCGCTCTCACCCCCGACCGGTGGCTGAACGACGTGCAGACGCTCGAGTTCCCGCCGGACGTGCACGAGATGATCGTCAAGCAGAACGCCGCCCGGCTGCTGGGACTGTCATGACGGGCGCCCCCACCGACGTCTTCGGCTACGCCGCGCGGCTGACGGACGCCGAGGCGACCAAGCTCACCGCGCTGCGGGAACTGCTGGAGCAGCGTGCCCGACCGCACCTGGCCACCTGGTGGGAAGACGCACACTGCCCCGCGCACCTGCGCAAGGAGATCGCGGCGTTGCACCTCGAGGACGATCCGGCGATCGTCGGCGAGGACGGCGAGCCGCGCCCGCTCTACATCGGCTTCCGCCACCTGGAGCTCGTCCGGTTCGACATGTCGATCGGCACCCTCTACGGCGGGCAGGTGGGCATGTTCCGCACGCTCGTGCGCCGCGGCGGTTCGCCCGAGCAGGTCGAGCGATGGGATCCCCGCATCCGCTCCTTCGATCTCACCGGATGCTTCGCGCTCACCGAGCCCGATCACGGCTCCGATGTCGCCGGCGGCCTCGAGACCACCGCGACCCGTGAGGGCGACACGTGGCGCATCCGGGGGCACAAGCGGTGGATCGGCAACGCGGCGCTGTCGGAGGTGATCGTGGTAGTCGCCCGCGATACGGCTGACGACCGGGTGAAGGCCTTCCTCGTGCCGCGTGCGGCCGAGGGCGTGACAGTGCGCGACGTGACGGGGAAGATCGCGCTGCGGATGGTGCGCAACGGTGACATCGAGCTGCGCGATGTGCGTGTACCCGAAAGCGACCGGCTGCAGCGCATCGACTCCTTCGCCGACCTCGCCGCGATCCTCGCCGACCTGCGGTTCGTCGTCGCGTGGAATGCGGCAGGGCTCCAGATCGGCGCGTACGAGGCGGCGCTCGCGTACGCGTCGCGCCGGCGGCAGTTCGGGCGGCCGATCGCCGGCTTCCAACTCGTGCAGGAGAAGCTGTCGCGCATGCTGGGGAACGCCACCGCGACACTCGCGCTGGCCGTCGCGATCACCGACGCGCGCCAGAACGGGGGCGCGGACGAGATGCAGGCGGCCCTCGTCAAGGGCTGGGCCGCCGACCGCGCCCGTGAGACGGTCGCCCTCGCCCGGGAGATCTGCGGCGCGGAGGGCATCCGCGTCGACAACGACGTCGCCCGCTTCTTCGCCGACGCGGAGGCGCTCTACACGTTCGAGGGCACGCGGGAGATGAATGCGCTGATCGTGGGACGCGCCGTCACAGGGCTGAGCGCCTTCACCCGCTGAGGGTCAGGACTCGGGGCGGGCGTACCCCGCCGCGGCGAGCTGCCGGGAGATGGAGGTCGCCGTCAGCCGCACGAGGTGGATCATGTTCTTGCCGTCCACATCCTGCTCGGTCAGAGCCAGCGAGCAGGCTGCCACGACGGAGCCGTCGGCCGCGTAGACGGGTGCGGCGACACTGATGTGCACGTTGTCGACCTGCCGGTCGCTGACGGCGTAGCCGCTGCGGCGGATGTCGGCGAGCAGCCGCTCGAGCAGCGCCGGGTCGGTGTAGGTCCGCGAGGTGAAGGCGGTGAGCGGGCGGGCGAGGACCTCGGCGCGCACCTCCTCGGGCGCGTGGGCGAGGAGCACGAGGCCGATCGCCGTCGCGTGCATCGGATACCTGTTTCCGACACGCGGCCTCGCCGCCGGCCGACGCGGGCTCTGCAGCAATTCGATCGACACGAGCTCGAGCCCCTCGCGGATCGCGAGGTGCGCGGCGTATCCCGTCGTCTCGTAGAGGTCGAGCAGGTAGGGCCGGGCGAGGCGCTGCAGCCCCACCGATCGCGGCGCGAGCGAGGCGGTCTCCCACAGGCGCAGTCCGATGTTGTACCGCCCGTCGCCGTCCCGCTCCAGCGCGCCCCACTCGGTGAGCCGCTTGACGATGCGGTGACAGGTCGCGATCGGCAGTCCGGTGCGGCGGGAGATGTCCGAGAGGGACTGACGCACGCGGCCGCCCTGGAAGGTGCCGAGGATGGCGAAGGCCCGGTCGATCAGAGAGCGCGCACCGTCGTCGGACGTACCCTCCAGCGCCATCGCCATGCCCCCATCATCGCGGATGCGTCCCGCCCTGGCTATGCCCGGTTTCCGCTGCGTGGAACCCGCAACCCCCTTCGGCCCCTCGCGCGTCTCGGCCGGTGCCGGTGCTGGTGCCGGTGCCGGTGCCGGTGCCGGTGCCGGTGGTACACCCGCATCCGTGTCTCACTTATTCACGCGTAGCGCACCCCAAACGTGCACAACCGAGACATGCACCACCCCACTCGCACCCCATCCGCATCCGTGTCTCACTTATGCACGCGCAGCGCACCCCAAACGTGCACAAGTGAGACACGGAGGGGGATGCGGCACACCGGCCACACGGGCGGGTCACCGGCACACGGGCGGCACACCACCCGGGCGGCACACCAGACGGGCGGGCGGGCCACCCGAGGGGTCAGGCGGGCCACCCGCGGTCCGTGCCCCGAGAGGCCCGCGCGTCAGGCGGTGAGGACGAGCTTCAGCTGCTCGATCGCCCAATCCAGTTCCGTCGCGCGCACGACGAGCGGCGGCGCGATGCGGATGGTCTGACCGTGGGTGTCCTTGACGAGCACGCCGCGTCCGAGCAGTCGCTCGGCGACCTCGCGCGCGGTCCCCTGCGCGGGGTCGATGTCGACACCGGCCCAGAGTCCCGCCACGCGCACGGCCGTGACGCCGTGACCGACGAGGTCGTTCAGGCGCCCCTCGAGATGCTCGCCGAGCGCCTTCGCGCGCTGCTGGAACTCGCCCGTGGCGAGCATCTCGACCACACGGTGAGCCACGGCGGCCGCCAGCGGGTTGCCGCCGAACGTCGAGCCGTGCTCGCCCGGACGGATGACGCCCAGCACCGCCGCGTCGGCCGCGACGGCGGACACGGGAAGGATGCCGCCGCCGAGCGCCTTGCCGAGCACGTACATGTCGGGCACGACGCCCTCGCGCTCGCACGCGAACGTGTACCCGGTGCGACCGAGACCCGACTGGATCTCGTCGGCGATGAACAGCACGTTGCGCCGGGTGCAGATCTCGCGCACCGCGGCGAGATAGCCAGCGGGCGGCACGATGACGCCGGCCTCTCCCTGGATCGGCTCGATCAGCACCGCGGCGGTGTTGTCGGTGATGGCCGCCTCGAGCGCGTCCGCGTCGCCGAACGGCGCCGCCACGAACCCAGGCATGAACGGACCGAAATCGCCGCGCGCCTCCGGGTCATCGCTGAAGCCGACGATGGTCGTCGTGCGCCCGTGGAAGTTGCCACCCGCGACGACGATCTCGGCCGCACCGGCGGGGACCCCCTTCACCCGGTACGCCCATGCGCGGGCGACCTTGATCGCGGTCTCGACCGCCTCGGCGCCCGTGTTCATCGGCAGGACGAGGTCCTTGCCGCAGAGCTCGGCGAGTGCCGCAGCGAAGACGCCCAGCTGATCGTTGTGGTAGGCCCGACTCGTGAGGGTGAGGCGCGTGAGCTGCTCCTGCGCGACCGCCACGATCGCCGGATGCAGGTGTCCGAAGTTGAGGGCGGAGTACGCCGACAGCAGGTCGAGGTAGCGCTTTCCCTCGACGTCGGTGACCCACGATCCCTCGCCACGCGAGATGACGACAGGCAGCGGGTGGTAGTTGTGGGCGAGGTGCGCGTCCTCGGCCGTGATGATGTCGCTCGTGGTGGTGTCGAGCACAGACATGTCGGTCTCCTTCATCGACGTCATCGACGCAGCTCGAGCGTGCAGCACTTGATGCCGCCGCCGCCCAGCAGCAGCTCGGACAGATCGATCAGCACGGGGTTGTACTCGCGCTCGCGCAGCTGCGCCTCGAATCCCTTCGCACGGGGCGAGATGAACACGTTGTAGCCGTCGCTCGCGGAGTTGAGCCCGAAGACATCGCCGTCCGCATCCGAGACGCGGATCGCATCGGGGTAGCGCTCGGCGAGGATCTTCTGGCTCGCCTCGTCGAACGCGCCCGGAAGATACGCGATGTTGGCCTTCTCGACGCCGCCGGCACCCTCGACCGGGTCCAGCACGGCGATCGCGGTGTCGAGGTGGTAGAACCGCGGATCCACGAGCGTGAGCGAGACGACCTCACGACCGAACACCTCTCCGACCTCGCGGTGGCTGTCGCCGGTCGAGCGGAACCCGGTGCCGGCGAGGATCGTGTTGCCGACCAGCAGGAAGTCCCCCTCGCCCTCGTTGACCTCCTCGGGTCGGGCGACGCGGAACCCGTTCGCGGCGAACCAGTCCATAAACGGCTCCGCCTCGTCGGCGCGCTCGGCGAAGCGGAACTTCGGGCCGTAGGCGACACCGTCGATGACGAAGCCGCCGTTGGCCGTGTAGACCATGTCGGGCAGCCCGGGCACGCCGTCGATGAGGCGCACCTCGTGGCCGAGCGCGACGTAGGCGTCGTACAGCGCCTGCCACTGCGCCACAGCCTTGGCCGTGTCGGTCGGGTCGGCGGGCCGCATCCACGGATTGATGGAGTAGCTGACCGTGAAGTGCTCGGGACGGCACATCAGGTAGCTGCGGCGCTGGGCGATACGGGATGAGGGCACGGATGCGGTGGACATTCAGCTCCTTCGGCACACGGCGGACGCTGTCCTGGGGCCCGGCGGAGCTATCAGAGAGCCGGCGACACGGGCACGCCGGATGACATTCTCGCACGACGAGGCGAATCGCGACCGGAAGCGCGTACCCGGATGCGGCCGTGCGAGGCTGGAGCGCACACCCCCTGTCGAAGGAGACCCATGAAGCAGCGCACTCTCGGCCCGTTCTCCGTCTCGGCCATCGGCCTCGGAGCCATGCCTCTCTCGATGAACAACGACAACGAGCTCCCCGACCGGGAGAGCGCGATCGCGACCGTGCACGCCGCCCTAGATGCGGGCGTGACGCTCATCGACACGGCCGACATCTATGCCCCCAGCTGGGATGCGATGGGTCACAACGAGGAGCTCGTCGCCGAGGCCCTCGCCTCCTGGGGCGGCGACCGCTCGTCGATCGTTGTGACGACGAAAGGCGGCATCACGCGCACCGAGGAGAAGGACTTCGGCCGCGACGGCTCCCTGCCGTACCTGCGCGGCGCCGTCGAGTCGTCGCTGCGGCGCCTGGGCACCGACGTCATCGACCTGTACCAGTACCACCGCCCCGACCGCTGGATCGTCTACGGCGAGATCATGCAGAACCTCAAGGCGCTGCACGATGAGGGCAAGGTACGGGCGCTCGGGATCTCGAACGCGAGCATCGAGGAGATCCAGATCGCCCAGGAGGTGCTCGGCGACGCGCTCGTGAGCGTGCAGAACGAGTTCTCGCCGCGCCACCCCGGCAGCTACAAGGAGCTCACCTACTGCGCGGATGCGGGACTCGCGTTCCTCCCCTGGAGCCCGCTCGGCGGAACCGGCGGCGGCGGACGGTCGGTCGGCGAGCGCTTCCGCGTCTTCTCCGAGGTCGGCGAGGCGCACGGCGTCAGCCCGCAGCAGGTGGTGCTGGCCTGGGAGCTCGCCCTCGCCGACACCGTGATCCCGATCCCGGGCGCGCGGCGCGCCGCATCCATCACCGACAGCGCGAAGGCGGCCGATCTGGCGCTGTCTGCGGACGAGATCGAGCGGCTGTCCTACTCGGTGGGCATCGACGCCTGAGACGCAAAGCCGAGGAGGGGATGCGGCGGGCGAACACCCCGACCGCATCCCCTCCTCGTCGACAGCCCCCATGGCGTCCGGTGGTCACAGAGCGGGTCTATGATCAGACGTCCGATAGTTGCGGATAGTCAACTTTTTCCGCCTCATCCCACCGGAGGCTCCATGTCCGAGACTGCGCGCACCGACCAGCCCGTGATGACGCACCGCGCCATACTGCTGGTGATCTTCGGCCTCATGGCCGGCATGTTCCTCTCCGCCCTCGACCAGACCATCGTCGGCACGGCGATCCGGACGATCGGCGACGATCTGCACGGGCTGAGCCTGCAGGCGTGGGTGACGACGGCCTACCTGATCGTCTCGACGATCGCCACGCCCATCTACGGCAAACTCTCCGACATCTTCGGCCGCCGGCCCCTCTTCCTCTTCGCCATCATCGTGTTCATCGTCGGCTCGGTGCTCGCGAGCTTCTCGACCGACATGGTGCAGCTCGCCGCGTTCCGCGCGGTGCAGGGCCTCGGCGCCGGCGGTCTCATGTCGATGCCGCTGGCGATCATGGGCGACATCCTCGCGCCGCGCGAGCGGGCCAAGTACCAGGGCTACTTCCTCGCCGTCTTCGGTATCTCGAGCGTCATCGGTCCCCTCGTCGGCGGACTCTTCTCCGGCGCGAACCAGATCCTGTGGATCGCCGGATGGCGCTGGGTGTTCCTCATCAATGTGCCGATCGGCATCATCGCGCTGTTCATCGTCGTGCGCTTCCTGCACATCCCCCACCGCCCGCGCGAGTCCGTGCGCATCGACTGGTGGGGTGCGGCGCTCGTCGTGGTCGCCCTCGTCCCGCTGCTGCTGGTGGCCGAGCAGGGCCGCGAGTGGGGCTGGGACTCCCCCATCGCCATCGCCTGCTACGTCGTGGGCGCGCTGGGCGCTGTCGCGTTCGTGTTCGTCGAGCGCGCGATGAAGACGGATGCGCTCATCCCGCTGACGCTCTTCCACTCGTCGACGTTCTCGATGGCGACCGTCATCGGCGTGCTCGTGGGCTTCGGCATGTTCGGTGCGATGCTGACGCTGCCGCTGTATCTGCAGCTCGTGCTGGGCGCCACGCCCACCGAGAGCGGCTTCCAGATGCTGCCGATGATCCTCGGTCTCATGATCGCCTCGATCGCGAGCGGTCAGATCATCGCGCGCACCGGTCGGTACCGCATGTTCCCGATCCTCGGCACGCTGTTCCTCTCGGGCGGATACGTGCTGCTGACCTTCCTCCGCGTCGACAGCTCGTACTGGTTCCTCGCCGGCGCCATGCTGCTGCTCGGTCTCGGTCTCGGTCAGCTCATGCAGACGCTGACGATCGCCAGCCAGAACTCCGTCGGTCTGCGCGACATGGGTGTGGCCACGAGCGCGTCGACCTTCTTCCGTCAGATCGGTGGAACCCTCGGCACCGCCGTGCTCCTCTCGCTCCTGTTCACACTGGTGCCCGCGAACATCCAGAACTCGTTCGCCGATGAGACCACCGTCACGAACGCGCTCGAGGCGGCGCTCGATCCCGCGGTCACCCAGGCTCCCGAGAACGCGGCGATCATGAAGACGATCTACGACCCGATCGTGGCGAACCTGCAGCAGGCGGCGAGCGCCGCATCCGTTGACCTGTCGAACGATGCCGCCCGCGAGGCGTTCGTCGCTCAGGCCGTGCCGCAGGTGCAGGAGGCCCTCGCCTCGAAGAGCGACGACCAGAGCTTCGACGGCTCGGTCATGAACGACACGTCGTTCCTCAACGGCGCAGACCCCCGCCTGACCGCTCCGATCCTCGTCGGCTTCAACGACTCGGCGACCGTGGTCTACCGGGTGGCGCTGGGTGTCGTGATGCTCGCGTTCGTGCTGACGCTGTTCTTCCGCACGCCTCCACTGCGGGCCAAGTCCGCACTGCAGGAGGCGGCGGATGAGGCGGCCGCCGCATCCGAATCAGACGATCCGGCCGTGCTCGCGCAGGCCGCGGCGGCGGATGCGGGTGCGCTGGTCGCGCCCGACACCGGCCCCGTGCCCACCGCGGACCGCCCGCTTACCAGGCGAGATCTCCGCGACTGAGCCCCGTCGGTCCCGCCCTCCCCGGCGGGACCGACGACCGCTTGCCCGCACGGCATGTCCCACTTCCCGCACTGCGTGTCCCACTTCCCGCACTGCGTGTCCCACTTTCTGCAGGAATCGGGTCTGATTTCTGCAGCAAGTGGGACATGGATGCGGAAGCCGGCCGCCGCAATGACAGGACGACCGGCTCGGGCGACGGTCAGATGACCTCTTCGCTCCAGGCGTCGGGGGTGCCGAAACGATGCGCGGTGATCGCGATGGCCTGCTCGTGCAGGAACGGCAGCAGCTCGAGGCGACCGGCGGTCGTGACCGGGTTCGCGTAGACGGCGAGATCCGGGTCTCCGGCGATCGCCTCGGCGAGGGTGCGGTGCAGGATGTCGGTCTCGGATGCGGGACCCACGAGCCGTGCTCGCGCGACGCGCGGCTTCACGCTCACACCCGCCGCATCCGCCTCGGCACGGGTGAGCCGCTCGATCCACTGCGCATCCGTCTCGACGTGCACCGTGAGACCCGCCTCACCCAGGGCGCGGCGCACGGCGGGGGGAAGCCCCGTCGCCGTGCTCAGGGATGCGGCGGAACCTGCGCGGAGGGCAGCGAGAGCGATGCGCAGCACCTCCTGCACCTCCGCGCCCGCGGTCGCCCGCACGGCGACATCGACCGACCGGTACCGGAACAGGTTCCGCTCGATGCCGAGCCCCGTCACGTCCTTGATGCGGCCGAACTCGCGGTCCCACTCCACCGCGTCCGACAGCGCGGCACGGCGCAGCCACTCGAAGCGTTCGTAGTCCAGAGCCGGCTGGGCGGCTTCGATGATCGCGGTGATACGAGAGTCCAGCCCGCGCAGATGCAGCGTGGTGGAGCCGCTGACGGCGGTCGGCCGCCAGCTCCCGAGACCGATCAGGTAGTTCGGGCCGCCGGCCTTCGTCCCCGCCCCGACCGATGAGCGCTTCCAGCCTCCGAACGGCTGGCGCTGCACGATCGCGCCCGTGATGCCGCGGTTCACGTAGAGGTTGCCCGCCTCGACGCGGTCGAGCCACAGCGCGAGGTCGTCGGGGTGCTGGGTGTGAAGGCCCGCTGTGAGGCCGTAGGCGACCGCGTTCTGCAGCTCGATCGCCTCGGCCAACGACGAGGCGTGCATGACGCCCAGCACCGGACCGAAGAACTCCTCGAGGTGGAAGCGCGACCCCGGCGCGACACCGGTGCGGATGCCGGGACGCCACAGTCGTCCCGCCAGCTCCGGCGCTCCATCGATCTGCTCGGGTTCCACGAGCCACTTCTCGCCGTCGTCGAGCGTCGTGAGCGCCCACGCCAGCTTGCCCTGCGGGGGCTCGATCACCGGGCCCACCTCTGCGGCGGCGTCGGCGGGCGACGCGACCACGAGCGAGCGCGTCGCATCGACGAGCTGGCGCGCGAAGCGGGCCGAGCGCCCCACCGATCCGACGAGGATCGCGAGGGATGCGGCGGAGCACTTCTGTCCGGCATGCCCGAACGCGCTCCTGACGAGATCGGATGCGGCGAGGTCGAGATCGGCCGACGGCATGACGATGATGGCGTTCTTGCCGCTCGTCTCGGCCAGCAGCGGAAGATCCGGTCGCCACGAGCGGAACAGCTGGGCGGTCTCCCACGACCCGGTGAGGATCACCCGGTCCACCGCGGGATGGGAGATGAGATGCTCCCCCAGCTCCCCCTCGTCGATGTCGACGAGAGCGAGCAGGTCGCGGGGCACGCCCGCAGCCCACAGCGCTTCGGCGACGACAGCCGCCGAACGGCGAGCCTGAGGGGCGGGCTTGAACACCACGCCGGATCCGGCCGCGAGGGCCGCGAGCACGCCTCCCGCGGGGATCGCGAGCGGGAAGTTCCACGGCGGCGCGACGACCGTGAGCCGCGCCGGGACGAAGACCGCGCCGGCGACCCGATCCAGCTCGCGCGCGGTGGCCGCGTAGTAGTTGGCGAAGTCCACCGCCTCGCTCACCTCGACGTCCGCCTCGGACACCACCTTGCCGGTCTCGGATGCGGCGACCTCGATGAGCTGGTCGCGGCGCGCCTCGAGGGATCGCGCGGCCGCCTGCAGCACCACGGCGCGGTCGGCCGCGGGCAGCGCACCCCAGCCGGCGGCCGCGTCGCGCACCCGCGCGATCGTGCGCTCGAGCGTGTCCGTGTCACCGACGCGGGCGCCGCCGATCGTCGCGTCACCGGCGGTCGAGGTCTCGATCCGCTCGATGATGCGCTGCGCCCACTCGCGGTTGGCCGGAAGGGCGGGATCGGTGTCGGCTGCGGGACGGAAGCCCGGCGCCCCGTGCGCGCCTGCGTTCGATTCGCGCGGCGAGAAGACGGCCGTCTCGACGAACTCCGCGCCGCCGAACAGGACCGAGTGCGCGTCGGGCTCGGCGCGGTCGGCGGCGATGCCGAGGACTGCCTGGGTGAGCCCGGCGATCTCCTGCGTGGGGGCGGGGTCGCGCAGGATGGCGGGCTGGGCCGCATCCGCCGCACTCTGCAGACGGTTCTGTCCGCGGCGGGGTCCGGTGCGCAACGCCGCATCCGCAGACCGTTCGATGGAGGCGAGGAAGCGGTCGCGCTCACGCTCGAACAACTCGGGATCGGTGTCGAGGTCGAACGCGGCGGAGAGGAAGTTCTCGCTGGAGGCGTTCTCCTCGAGGCGGCGCACGAGATAGCTGATCGCCACGTCGAACTCGTCGGGACGGACGACCGGCACGTACAGCAGCACGGCGCCCACCTCGCGAGACACCGCGGCGACCTGCCCCGCGGCCATGCCCAGGAGCATCTCGAACTCGATGCGCTCGCGCACGCCCCGTTCTCCTGCGAGCAGCCACGCGTAGGCGACGTCGAAGAGGTTGTGACCGGCGACACCCACCCGCACCGCGGCGGCGTGATCGGCATCCAGCGCCCAATCGAGGCAGCGCAGATAGTTCGCGTCGGTGTCGAGCTTCGTGTCGTACGGCGCCTGCGGCCAGCCGTGCATGATCGCGTCGACGCGCTCCATCGCGAGGTTCGCACCCTTCACGAGACGCACCTTGATGCCGGAGCCACCGTCCTCGACGCGCTGCCGGGCCCACGCGGTCAGCTCCTGCAGAGCCGGGAGCGCATCGGGCAGATACGCCTGCAGCACGATGCCCGCCTCGAGTCGCGAGAGCCGCTCGTCCTCGAGGATGCGGGTGAACACCGCGATCGTGAGGTCGAGGTCGCGGTACTCCTCCATGTCGAGGTTGATGAAGGTGCCGTCGGCGGCGGCGCTCAGATACAGCGGCAGCAGCCGCTCGACGACGCGTTCGACGACGTCGTCGAACGCCCAGAGCGAGATGTGGCCGGCGATGGCCGAGACCTTGACCGAGACGTAGTCGACGTCGGGTCGGCGGATGAGCTCGTGGATGCCGTCCAGTCGACGCCGCGCCTCGTTCTCGCCCAGCACGGCCTCGCCCAGCAGGTTGAGGTTCAGCTTCGCGCCGCCCTCGCGCAGCTTGGCGATCGCCGCCCCCCGCTTCTCGGGGCGGGCGTCGACGATGAGGTGGCCGACCATGTCGCGCAGCGCACGGCGGGCGATCGGCACGACGGGCGTGGGCACCGCGGGGGCGACGGCCCCTCCGACTCGCACGGCGGAGCGCAGGTACCAGGGCAGGAAGTCGGGCACGAGCGGGGCGATGCGGCTGAGGTTCGCCGCCGCGGCCGACAGGCTCTCGGGGCGCATGACGCCGTCGACGAACCCGATCGTGAAGGGCAGTCCGTTGGGGTCGCGCAGCACTCCCGCGAGGCGTTCCGCGGCGGGGTCGGCATGGGCGTCTGCTGCTTCGGTGACCCAACGTCGCGCGAGGGTGACCGCGTCGTCGGCGAGGGATGCGGGACGCGGCGCTCGTGGCGCCCCCGCCTCGGTGCTGGAGGACATGCGCTCAGCCTACGTCGGGGCCCGGCGGCGCCACCGGCGTGACACGAGCCCGCCCGCAGGGGCGGATCAGCGCCAGATGCTGGGCGCGGGGCGACGCGTCGACGGGAGCGCCACATCCTCGGCCCAGCGCAGCATCCACTCCTCGGGAGCGGGCACGGTGGCGGGGTCCTGGCCCAGCGCTTCGAACAGCTCGGCGAGCCCGACCGTGCCGCCCGAGCGGCGCACGAAACGGCCGCGGGCGATGAGCTGCGCGTAGATCTCACCGTCGACGACAGCGCGGTGTTCGAGGTAGACGGCGCGGTCGTCGGCGGCGATGACGCGCGACTCCACGTCGAAGCGCTGCCACAGATGCAGCGACTTGCGGTAGCTGATGGTCGCGTTGGCGACGACCGGATACCAGCCGCGCTCGCGCATGAGGTCCCAGAGCCCGGTGCGCATGAGCAGGTCGAAGCGTCCGAGGTCGAACAGCGACAGGTACCGTCCGTTGTTCATGTGCCCCACGACATCGAGGTCGGTGGGAAGCGTCGTCAGCCGGATGCGCCCGACGCCGAGCGAGTCCATCGCGCCTTCGCGACGGTAACGGCGGCGGGAGGAGGCGAGCAGAAGAAGAGTGCGCCAGATCACGTTCACGACGACAGATCGTAGGAGAGGGCAGGCGGATGCGGGATTCGATTGTGCGATCTCGACAGCAGCGGCGGCCGCATCCGGGTCGCGGATGGTGGCCCGCAATGACCCGGCGGTGCCGATTTCCGCCGTTCGTGCCGCCCGCGTAGAGTCTGGCCATGGAAGCCGACCTCACCACCGATGTGATCGTCCGCCCGGTACGCGATGTGGACGCCGAAGCCCTCGGTCGCGTGCACGCCACGTGCTGGCACGAGACCTACGACCACCTGATCAGCAAGGCCGCACTGGAGCGCGTCTCGCCCCGCAGGCTCGCCGAGCTCTGGACCCACTGGGCCGAGCAGGGCCCCGACTACCGCATGTCCGCAGCGCTCGTGGAGGGCGAGATCGTGGGCTTCGTCGGCTCCGGCCCCGCGCGCGACGAGGACGCACCGCGCGAGAGGGAGCTGTACTTCATCTACCTGCTGGATGCCTGGCACGGCACCGGCATCGGCCAGAAACTCTTCGACGCCGCGGTCGAGCCCGGCGAGCAGCTGTATCTGTGGGTCGCCGACGACAACCCTCGCGCGCACCGCTTCTACACGCGCAACGGCTTCGCCCTCGACGGCGCGACGCACACCGAGCCGTTCCTCGGCGAGACGCTGACCGAGGTCCGCTTCACCCGCTGACCCGGCTCCCGCTTTTCCGCGAGACTGCATCTTCGTCACGAGATCACGGTGTTTACCCGTGCGTTCGTGGCGGAAATGCAGTCTCGCGGCCGTTTGAACGGGGATGCGGGGTCAGCGGGAGCTGACCGTGCCGAAGAGCCGTGCGATGGGCGCGAGCACGAGGGGGCGCGCAGCGATCCACCCGCCGGCCATCACGAGCACGGATGCGGCGAAGATCCAGAACCCGGCCCAGTTGTCCGCGTATGCGGTGGGATCCGCCGACCCCTGCGCCGCGTACATGTGGTTGAGGTTGCGCAGCGCACCGGTCGCGAAGACGAGGGCGACGTGCACGATGATGAACGCCACGAAGTAGAGCATCACCGGGAAGTGCACCTTGCGGGCCCACTCGATCGGGTAGATGCGGTTGAGGGTCTCCGCCTTCCGCGGCCACAGTCCGCTCATCCGCACACCCGTGAGGATCGCGAGCGGCGCGGCGACGAACACCGTCGTGAAGTAGGCGAGTTGCTGGAGGCTGTTGTAGTTCACCCAGCCGTTCTCGGTGGGCCAGTCCAGCGACGCGTACTGCAGCATCGCGGACAGCGCGTTGGGGAGCACCTCCCAGCTGGTCGGCACGATTCGCATCCACTGCCCCGTCACGAACAGCAGCACCAGGAACACGAGCCCGTTCGCGAGCCACAAGAGGTCGAGCGACTGGTGGAACCAGATCGTCAGGCTGGTCTTCCGCTTGCTGTTCCACCGCGGCGTCCAGAACGCGGCCGGCCGCTTCTCGCGCCGTATCTGCAGACCCGACCGGATGATCAGCAGCATGAAGAACGCGTTGAGGAAGTGCTGCCATCCCAGCCAGGCGGGAAGCCCCACGGGGGCGCTCTCGGGAAGGTGGTACTCGCCCGGGTAGGTAGCGAGGAAGTCTCGCAGCGGCTCGAGCGAGACGAGCCACCGCGTCGCGAACACGATCATCGCGAGCGCGAACAACACCCCCGCGCCGGCGGAGGATGCCCGCGCCTGCCCACTGCAGCGCGGTGAACGGGCCGTAACGGCGCGGCTCCGGCCGCGGCGCGGGGCGCTCGAAAGCGTTACGTCCGGGGAAGACGGTCGGCGTGAACGGCAGCGGCTCCCGCATCCGTTCGACGTCCGTGGTTCCCGGTTCGAGGGACTCCGCCTGCGGCTTCACGCCCGGATTCGGCGCAGGTGACGCCCCTTGAACGTCCGGGACGGATGCGACCGGCCTCGGCTCGGCCCCGACGGGCGTCGCGGATGCGGCGGCGCGCTCGGGCGCGGCGGAGTCGGCCTCGGTCGCGGCAGACCCAGCGTTCGCGGCGGACCCCGCGTTCGGCGCAGAGCCGGCGGTCGCGGCGAAGCCCGCGTTCGCGGCGGAGCCAGCGTCCGTCGCGGAATGCGTCGCGGTGTCGGGGTGCTGAGCGGGCGCTGCGGCGACCTCCGGCCGTATCCGTCCCACCGGGGGCCACGGCTCGCCGCCCGCAACGCGCGGTAGTCCCCGACGCACGGGCTTCGAGCCTTGCTCGCCTGTCACAGATCGCGCGGTTTCCGCGCGATCTGTGACAGGGGAGCCGGGGTGGGAGGGGCCCTGGAGGGTAGGGACCGAAGGAGGCCAGGGCTCTCCCCCCGCCACCCGCGGCAGCCCCCTTCGCACCGAGCGCCGAGCGTGTTCGCCTGTCACAGATCGCGCGGTTTCCGCGCGATCTGTGACAGGCGAACGGAGGGATGGCGACTCCGCGGCCGCCACCACAGGCGCGACCTCCACCTCGCGGGCGGCCTCTGCCCCAGGGGCGACCGCAGCCACGGAAGACAGGGCGGGCGCACCGCCGGCGGACGCCACGGCGGCGGCGAAGGATGCGGGGGGCCACGGCTCCCCGCCGGCGACGCGCGGAAGTCCCCGTCGCACGCGACGCGGGCGGTCGGCCACGCTCAGCCCCGCTTCGCCGCGAGGGCGTCGATGAGCTGCGGCACCACCTGGAACACGTCGCCGACGACGCCGAAGTCCGCGATCTGGAAGATCGGCGCATCGGCGTCCTTGTTGACGGCGACGATGGTCTTCGCGGTCTGCATGCCGGCCTTGTGCTGGATGGCGCCCGAGATCCCGAGCGCGACGTACAGCTGCGGCGACACGGAGACGCCGGTCTGTCCGACCTGGTGCTCGTAGGGGATGTAGCCCGCATCCACCGCCGCGCGCGACGCGCCGACGGCGGCGCCGAGCGCGTCGGCGAGCTGCTCCACCAGGACGAACTTCTCGGCCGAACCGAGTCCGCGCCCACCCGACACCACCCGCGCGGCTCCCCGCAGCTCGGGACGCGAGGAGGCCTTCTCCACCACCTCGGTGGACAGCACGGATGCGGCCGGCACATCCGACGGGGTCACCGCCAGTTCCGTCACGACCGGCTCGACGGCCGCCGCACGGTCCTCGACCGCGCCCTGACGCACCGTCGCCACGAACGGCCCGAAGGTCGCCGCCGCGTCGACGGAGTATGCGCCGCCGTACACGGAGTGGTGCGCGATCACGCCCTCGTCGTCGCGGTCGAGGCCGACGATGTCGACGGCGAGGGCCGCGCCCAGGCGCGCGGCGAGCCGGCCCGCGACGTCGCGCCCGTCGAGCGAGTGCGAGAGGAGCACCGCCTCGGGCGCCACCTGCGCCACCGCCGCGGCGAGCGCGTCGACCTCGGCCACGCCGAGCCCCTCACCCGCGGGCGCGACGAGCACGCGAGGCGCCCCCCACTCGCCGGCTGTCGCGGCGAGCGCAGCGTCCCCCACGACGAGGGCGACCGGCGTTCCCACCCGGGATGCGGCCCCGAGGAGTGCGGCGCCGGATGCGGCGAGCCCCCCGGCCGCCGAGGTCTCCAAGAACACCAGGACGGCGTCGTCGGCGAAGTCGGTCATCGTCGTCACCTCTCAGACCAGGCGGTTCTGGATCAGGAACTCGGCGAGGCGGTTGCCGCCGTCGCCCTCGTCGACGATCACCTGGCCAGCGGCCCGCGCGGGTCGGGGGGCGATCGCGATCATGATCGAGCGCGCGACATCGGGGTCGTCCGCGTCGATGCCGAGGTCGGCGAGCGACAGAGTCTCGATGGGCTTCTTCTTCGCCGCCATCACGCCCTTGAAGCCGGCCATCCGCGCCTCGGGCATCGCCTCGGTGATCGAGATGACGGCAGGCAGTTCGGCACGGATGCGGCGCACGGCGCCGTCGCCGGGACGCTCGCCCTCGACGGCATCCTCGTCGAGCTCGACACGGGCGAGGCCCGTCGCGGACGCCACACCCAGCCGCTCGGCGATCATGGCGGGGATCACCCCGCCCACGCCGTCGGTGGACTGGTTGCCTGCTATGACGAGGTCGAAACCGGTCCGCGCGATGGCGGCGGCGAGCACCTGGGCCGTGAGCCCCAGGTCGGCGCCGCGGAGCGCTTCGTCGACGATCTGCACGGCCGAACCGGCACCGAGCGCGAGGGCCTTGCGCAGCGTGGGCGTCGCCTCTTCGGCAGCCATCATCATCGCGACGACCTCGGTACCCGGATGCGCGTCGGCGTACGAGAGCGCGGCCTCGAGGGCGCGCTCTCCGATCTCGTCGATGACGCGGTCGCTGGCGGCGCGGTCGGCGAGTCCGGTCTCGAGATCCAGGACGCGGTCACCGTAGGTGTCGGGGACTTCTTTGACCAGCACGACGATTCTCATGGGGCGGTGCTCCTTCGACAGGACGAGTCTAGACGACACTCGGTGTCAGCGATGGCGGAACTGAGGCGCACGCTTCTCCCGGAAGGCGGCCATCCCCTCCTTCTGGTCCTCGAGCGCGAAGAGCGTCGCGAAACTCTGCTTCTCGAACCGAAGCCCCTCCGCCAGCGTCGTCTCCTGCGCCGCTCGCAGCGCCTCCTTCGCGGCGTAGACGACCGGCAGCGACTTCGACGCGATGGCTTCGGCGACCTCCATCGCCGCATCCCGCAGCTCGGAGGCGGGGACGACGCGCGAGACGAGTCCCGCTCGCTCGGCCTCCTCGGCCCCCATGCGGCGCCCGGTCAGCACGAGCTCCGCGGCCTTGTACGCGCCGACCGCACGGGCGAGCCGCTGGGTGCCGCCGAGACCCGGGATGACGCCCAGCGCGATCTCGGGCTGACCGAACTGCGCGGTGTCGGCGGCCAGGATGATGTCGCAGATCATGGCGAGCTCGCATCCGCCGCCGAGGGCGAACCCGGCGACCGCGGCGATCAGCGGCGTCCGGGCCCGCGTCACCTCTTCGAGGGCGGCGAACGGGTTGTCGACGAGCATGTCGCGCGCGGACTTGTCGGCCATCTGCTTGATGTCGGCGCCGGCGGCGAACGCGCGCTCGCTTCCGGTGAGCACGATCGCCCCGACGCCCTCGTCGGCGTCGAAACCGGCGACGGCGGCGGCGAGCTCACCCACCAGGGTCGAGTTGAGGGCGTTCAGGGCTTCGGGACGATTCAGGGTGATCCACCCGACGCGACCGTGCTGCTCGACGAGGATCGTCTCGTAGGTGCTCATCTGCCCATCGTGGCATGAGCGCACCCGCGTGCGGCAGGTCCGCTCACCGGGCAATTCCCCTCAGACCCGTTCGACGACCAGGGCGTTCGCCATGCCGCCGCCCTCGCACATCACCTGCAGCCCCCGGCGCCCGCCCGTGTGCTCCAGGTACGCCACGAGCGTGCCGAGCAGCCTCGTCCCGGACGATCCGAGCGCGTGCCCGAGCGCGATCGCGCCGCCCCAGGGGTTCAGACGCGCGGGGTCGGCGCCGATCTCGTCCAGCCAGGCGAGCGGCACCGAGGCGAACGCCTCGTTCACCTCGTACGCGTCCATGTCGTCGATCGTGAGCCCCGCACGATCCAGGATGCGGCGCGTCGCCGGGATCGGCGCGGTGAGCATCATGAGCGGGTCGTCGCCGACGACCGCGAACGACCGCAGGACGGCGCGCGGGCGCAGCCCGAGCTCCGCCGCGCGTTCGGCGCTCATGAGCAGCACCGCGGAGGCGCCGTCGGTCAGCGGCGACGACGATCCGGCGGTGACGCGCCACTCCAGCTCGGGGAAGCGGGACGCTGCGGCATCGGTGCGGAATGCGGGCGGCAGAGCCGCCAGCGCGTCCGCGGTCGTCTGCGCACGGATCGTCTCGTCGACCTCGACGAGGCCCGTCGGCGTCTCCACGGGCACGAGCTGCGATGCGAACAACCCCGCCGCGGCCGCCGCCGCGGCACGGCGGTGGGACTCGGCCGCATAAGCATCCAGCGCCTGGCGGGACAGGCCCCACTTCGCAGCGATGAGCTCGGCGGCGATGCCCTGCGAGACGAGGCCGTCGGGGTAGCGCTCGTGCAGCAGCGGCGAGACGGGCGACCCGGATGCGGCCGCCGAGCCGAGGGGCACGCGGCTCATCGACTCGACGCCCCCGGCGATCACGAGGTCGGCCGCCCCGGCCATGATCGCGTGCGCCGCCGAGTGGACGGCCTGCTGGCCTGAACCGCACTGACGATCGAACGTCGCGGCGGGCACCGTCTCGGCGAAGCCGGCCGCGAGCACGGCCTGGCGCGCGATGTTCGTGGACTGCTCGCCGACCTGACTGACGCAGCCGAGCAGCACGTCGTCCACGACGGCGTCCTGGAGGCCGTTGCGCTCGACGAGGGCGCGCAGCACACCGGCCGCGAGGTCAACGGGATGCACGCCGCTCAGCGCGCCCCCCGGTTTGCCCCGACCCGAGGGCGTGCGCACCGCATCGACCAGCACCGCCTCGCGCATCGGCTCAGCCCTTCTCTTCGGGCCGCTCGCTGACATGCTCTGCCGCCTCGTCGGGGACGTACCCGGCGACGTGCCGTTCGTCGTGGCCGTTGTAGGCCGAGAGCGGGCGAATGAGGGCGTTGCGGCTGTACTGCTCCATGATGTGCGCCGTCCAGCCGACCACACGCGCGGCGACGAACAGCGGAGTGAAGGTGACCGTGTCGAACCCGATGAGGTTGTAGGCGGGCCCCGACGGATAGTCGAGGTTGGGGTAGATGCCCTTGCGCGCCACGAACTCGCTCTCGAGCGCGTCGTAGAGCCGAGCCACGTCAGGGCGGTCGTAGTGGGCGACGAGATCGTCGAGCGCCGCCTTCATGGTGGGCACGCGGGAGTCGCCGCGCTTGTAGACGCGGTGGCCGAAGCCCATGATCTTGCGCTTGTTCGCGAGTGCGTCGTCGAGCCAGGCCGTGACGTTCTCCGCGTCGCCGATCTCATCGAAGATGTGCAGGACCGCCTCGTTCGCGCCGCCGTGCAGCGGACCCTTCAGCGCGCCGACCGCGCCGACGACGGCGGAATGCAGATCGCTGAGAGTGGAGGCGATGACCCGCCCGGTGAAGGTGGAGGCGTTGAACGAGTGCTCGGCGTACAGGATCATCGATCGGTTGAAGGCGTCGACGACGACCGCATCCGCCTCTTCACCGAAGGTCATCCAGAGGAAGTTCGCGGCATAGTCCAGATCGTCGCGCGGCGGGATCGGGAGCTGACCGCGGCGGCGGCGCTGACCGTAGGCGACGATCGCCGGCAGCGCGGCGAACAGCCGGAGGCTCCGCGCGAGATTCTCCTCCGGAGTCCCGACGGCGTCGAGCACCGACCCGACGCCGGCGAGATCCGCGGCGCCGAGCACGCTCAGCGCGGTGCGCACCTCGTCCATGGGATGCGCGTCGAGCGGCACGAGTTCGATCGCCGACTGCACGGCCGCCGTGAGCGGCCGGTGCTCCCGCTCGACACGGCGGAGCTCGGCGAGCTGCTCGTCGCTCGGCAGTTCGCCGTGCCAGAGCAGATACGCCACGGCCTCGACCGGCTGCGTGGCGGCGAGCTCCTGCACGGGATAGCCCCGGTAGAGCAGCGAGTTGGTCTCCGGGTTGACCTTGGAGATGGCGGTCTCGTCGGCGACGACCCCCGCCAGCCCCTTCCGGATCTGGTCCTGCTCGGTCATGTCACTCCTTCGTGCTGGGCCGCGCGTCACGGACGCGTGTAGGTGAAGATGCTGCCGTCGAAGCTGTTGTACTGCTCGTAGTCGATCAGGTCGTACAGCTCGGCGCGATGCTGCATGTCGCCGACCCTGTCACGCAGATGACCCTTGTCGACGAGGTCGTCCAGTGCGCGCTCGGCGGCGCCCATCGCGATGCGCAGCAGCGAGACCGGCCAGATCACGATGTTGACCCCCACGTCGCGCAGCTGGTCGACCGAGAAGAGCTCGCTCTTGCCGAACTCGGTCATGTTGGCGAGGATCGGCACGTCGACGGCCCTGCGCATCGCCTCGAACTCGTCGAGGGTCGCCAGCGCCTCCGGGAAGATCGCGTCCGCGCCCGCATCCACCAGCGCCTTGGCGCGGTCGATCGCCGCATCCAGCCCCTCGATCGCGCGGATGTCGGTGCGCGCCATCACGAGGAAGTCGGGGTCGCGGCGCGCGTCGACGGCGGCGCGGATGCGGCGCAGAGCCGTCTGCTCGTCCACGACGGCCTTGCCGTCGAGGTGCCCGCAGCGCTTCGGGTTGATCTGGTCCTCGATGTGGGCGCCGGCGACACCGGCGTCCTCGAGCATCTGGATGGTGCGCGCGACGTTCATGGGCTCGCCGAAGCCGGTATCGGCGTCGATGAGCGCCGGGAGCTCGGTCGTCCGGGCGATCTGGGCTCCGCGTCCGGCGACCTCGGTCAGAGTCGTCAGTCCGATGTCGGGGAGTCCGAGATCGGCCGACAGCACCGCGCCCGAGATGTAGACGCCCTCGAATCCCTTGCGCTCGATCAGACGCGCGGACAGCGGATTGAAGGCACCGGGCAGCCGCATCAACTCACCCGAGGCGAGCCCGGCGCGGAACGCGCGACGCTTCTCGGATGCGGACGCCGTCGACCCGAGCATCAGAACAGCCCCTTCGGCGCCGGCTGGGAGAGCAGCAGCCCCGGCTTCGCGACGATCGAGAGCTGACGCACCTCGTCGGCGGTCAGCTCCGGCAGGCGCTGCACGAGCTCGAGGAACCGCTCGATCTCGGTCTCCTCGAGCACGGGCTCCGCCAGCAGTCGGAACTTGCGGATGTAGTCCTCGCGGACGAACGGTCGGGCCCCGAGCGGATGCGCGTCGGCGACCGCGATCTCGTCCTCGATGACCGACCCGTCGGTGAGGGTGATCACCACGCGCCCGCCGAACGCCTTCTCGGCGGGGTCCTCGGAGTGATAGCGACGGGTCCACTCGGCGTCCTCCGCCGTGGTGACCTTGTTCCACAGCTCGACGGTGTCCGCGCGCGCCGCGCGCTCGGGCGCGTAGGAGTCGACGTGGTGCCAGGTTCCGTCCTGCAGCGCGACCGCGAAGATGTACGGGATCGAGTGGTCAAGCGTCTCGCGGGACGCGGTCGGGTCGTACTTCTGCGGGTCGTTCGCTCCGGAGCCGATCACGTAGTGCGTGTGGTGGCTCGTGTGCAGCACGATCGAGGCGATGTTCGCGGGATCGCGCAGCTCGGGCCGTTCGGTGCCGAGCTTGCGGGCGAGGTCGATCCACGCCTGCGCCTGATACTCGGCGGAGTGCTCCTTGGTGTACGAGTCCAGGATCGCCCGCTTGGGTTCGCCCGCGGCGGGAAGCGGCACGTCGTAGGAGGCGTCCTTGCCGTCCAGTAGCCAGGCCACGACGCCGTCCTCGCCCTCGTAGATCGGCGAGGGGGACGTCTCGCCGCGCATCGCACGATCGACGGCCTCGACCGCCATCTTGCCGGCGAACGCGGGGGCGTGGGCCTTCCAGGTGGAGATCTCACCCTTGCGGGACTGACGGGTCGCGGTGGTCGTGTGCAGCGCCTGCCCGACGGCCTGGGAGATCGTCTCGGTGTCCAGTCCCAGCAGAGTGCCGATGCCGGCGGCGGCCGAGGGACCGAGGTGCGCGACGTGGTCGATCTTGTGCTTGTGCAGGCTGATCGCCCGCACGAGGTCGATCTGGATCTCGTAACCGGTCGCGATGCCCCGCACGAGCGCGTTCCCGTCGGCGCCGACGTGCTGCGCGACGGCGAGGATCGGCGGGATGTTGTCGCCCGGGTGAGAGTAGTCCGCGGCGAGGAACGTGTCGTGATAGTCGAGCTCGCGCACAGCGACGCCGTTGGCCCACGCCGCCCACTCGGGAGAGGTGCGGCGCTCGAGCGCGCATCCGAACACCGTCGCACCGGCGCCGCCGACCGAGACGGCGTGATCGAGCGCCTGCTGGCGTGCGGCGACGACGGGACGCCGGGTGAGGGATGCGGCGGCGACCGCCGCGTTGTCGATGAGCCGGTTGACGATCATGTCGACCACCTCCGGCTCGACCGCCACGGGGTCGGTGGCGACCTCGGCGATGTGCCAGGCCAGCTGGCCCTCGCGGGCGAGCTTCTCTTCGCTCGTGTGGACACGGAGGTGGTGCGTGATCATGCTGCTCCCGGGGTGGATCGTGCGACGCGGGGGGCGTCGGATGCGTCGGCGAGCGACGCGAGGATGGCGGTCAGGGCGTGGTGCAGGTGCACGTGGGTGGCGTGGGCGGCGAGTTCGGCGTCGCCGTCGGCGATCGCGCGTGCGATGAGGCGGTGCTCGGCGGCGGAGGCGGCGAGGCGCGCGGGGTTGTCACGTGCGAGCCGGCGCACCCGGACCAGGTGGGTGCGCACGGTCCGAAGTGCGGCGATCAGGTAGTCGTTGCCGACGGCGGCATCCAGCGCCTGGTCGAACTGCGCGATCGTGGCGTAGTAGGCGTCCGCATCCGCCTGGGGATCCTCCGCCGACCAGCGTGCGGCGAGCGCGGCGAACGGCTCCCCCGGAACCCCGCCTGCCACGCGTTCCGCGGCGATACGGGCGGCGGACTCCTCGAGCGCGCGGCGCACCGCGAAGAGGGCGCGGATGTCGTCGGCGTCGATGTCGGTCACGACGGTGACGCGCGGCGAGGCCTGCGCGACGAGACCGTCGGCGGCGAGGCGTCCGATGGCCTCCCGCAGCGGGGTGCGGCTCACGCCGAGCCGGCGCGCCTGCTCGACCTCGCCCAGCACGGGTTCCCGGCGCCAGCTCACCGGACTGGATCTGCTCGAGGAGTGTGCGGTAGGCACGGTCGCTCGCCCGCATCCCGCCTCCTTCGATACCGCCCGATGAACTCGCACAGTGTATGCACAATGCGAGCCCTGGCACCAGTCACTAACGCTTTCCGCGCTTTGGGTATACACAACGCGTGCGGAGCGTTCAGCCGTCCAGGTGCGGCGCGAGGGCGTCGAGCACGGGGCGCTGCGCGGCCACCAGCAGGTCACGTGCATCGTCGACCCGCACCCATTCGGCACGGTCCACCTCGGGAAACGACTCCATGCGCCCCGAATGGGGCGGCCACTCGAGCGAGAACTCGCCGAACCGCATCCCGACCAGGGCGAAACCGTCGGCGTCGAGCGCGAACACCCGGAGGCGCTTGCCGGACGAGTAGCGGAACTCGCCGAGTTCCACCCGCTCGCCGGCGGGCGGAGTGAGCCCCAGCTCCTCCTGGAACTCCCGCTCCGCGGCGGCGAGCGGATCTTCGGATGCGGGGTCGTACTCCCCCTTCGGGATCGACCACGCTCCCGCCTGCTTGCGCTGCCAGAACGGCCCGCCCATGTGCGCGATGAGGACCTCGGCGGTGTCGGGCCGGAAGAGGAGGAGCCCCGCGCTGTACGCGGTCATGGCCGCATCCCGTCGCTTCTTCGCCGCACCCGTCCACGCTAGCCGGGTCTGAGACGATGAGGGTCGCCCGGGCCTATCGCCGTCGCTCGAAGGCGGCGCGAAGGCTCCGCAGCAGCAGGAGCAGCCCGCCGAGGCCGACCACCGCACCGAGGAACGGGAACAGCGGCACCTGCGCGGTGAGGTGCGGCCCCGCATCCGAGACGCCCAGCAGGACCGCGGAGATCACGAGGGCGATGCCGACCAGCGTCGTGGTGAAGCGTGAGAACAGCTGTTCCACGAACCCGCGACCGGTCGCGTCGTCGAAGCTGCGCAGGCGCACCGAGAACGTGCCGTCCTCGAGCTGCTGGCTGAGGGTGGAGAGCGTTCGCGGCAGTCGCCGCAGCTGCTCTCCCACGATCGCCGCCTGCGTCTGCGCCGTGAGCGCGAACCCCTTCGGCGACGTCAGCGCGCGCGTGAAGGCGGGCGCCTGCGACAACGCTCGGCCGACCATGTCGTAGTCGTGACGCAGGCGCCGCAGCGAACCCTCGAGCGAGGCGAGTGTGCGAAAGACCAGCAGGAGCGAGGGCGGCAGGGCGAGGCGATGGTGGCGCATGACGTCCACGAGGGCCGCGAACACGTTCTGGTCGACCCCCGCGTTGTGCATACGGGTGAGGATCACGCCGATGTCGTGCTGCAGCGCGACCTGGTCGAAGGTGTCGGTGTCGGGCGGTGTCACCAGCATCAGGACGATGTCGGTCGCGGCGACGTCGTCCTCGTTCGCGATCGCCACCAGCAGCGGCAGCAGCAGGCGGCGCATGCTCTTCTCGAGCACCCCCACGGAGCCGAAGTCGATGAGGGTGACCGTGCCGTCGGCCGCGAGCATGAGGTTGCCCGGATGCAGATCGGCGTGGAAGACGCCCCGGACCGCGATCTGCTCGAAGACGGCGTCGACGACCGCGTCGGCGATCCTGGTCGCCGCATCCGGGTCGAGCGTCGAGGCGTCGACGTGGCCGAACGGGATGCCCTCGGCGCGCTCCTGCACGAGCATCTGCGCGGTCGTGTACTGCGCGAAGACCTTCGGCACGGCGAGCGGCGTGAGCTTCGAGCGGGCCGCCGCCCCCCGCAGCATCTCGGTGTTGGCCGCCTCGATGCGGTAGTCCAGCTCCTCCCGCAGCGATCTGGCGAACTCCGCGGCCAGCGCCGTCACGCCGTAGTCGCGCGCCCACGTGGTGTGGCGCTCCGCATCCGCGGCGAGCCGTTCGACGATGTCGAGGTCGGTCGCCACCTGGGCGCGTGCGCTCGGCCGCTGGATCTTGATCACGACCTCCTCGCCGTCGTGCAGCGTCGCCGCGTGCACCTGCGCGACGGATGCGGCCGCCAGCGGCGTCTCGTCGACGCGCGCGAAGACCTCCTCGAGAGGCCGGCCGAGCTGCGTCTCGATCGCGTGACGCGCCTCGGTCCAGGAAATCGGCACGGTCTCCATCTGCAGCGTCGACAGGGCGGTCGTGAACTCCGGCGGCAGCACGTCGTCGCGAGCGGAGAGCACCTGCCCGATCTTGATGAAGGTGACGCCGGCGTCGTTCAGCGCGGCGACGATGGCCGCCGGCAGCTCTTCGCGATCGGGCCGATGCCGGCCGCGATACACGCCGAGTCCGTGCCGTGACGCGATCGCGATGATCTCGGCGTAGCGGCGCGCGCGGTCGCGGCGACGGAACATCTCCCGCACCACGACCACCGGGTTGCGCAGCGGCCGGGTCGGCCAGAGGAACTCGAGCGCGACGATCGCGATGACGTCGATCGCGAACAGCCACCCGATGGTCAGCAGCAGGAACAGCGCGCCGATCGCGTCGTTGACCGTGAGGACATCGCCGTCGACGACGTCCGCCTGCTGCAGGGCCCACAGCGCCAGCGGGGCACCGGCGATCACCACGAGCACTCCGGTCACGAACGGACGGATCCATCCGATCGGCATACCCAGGAGCCGGCGCGCGACCCACGCCGCGACGCTCGCGAACACGAGGACGAACAGAATCACCCACACGATCTGCGGCATCGCACCCTCCCCTGTGCGACGACGCTATCGCGTCGGGCGCGAGATCGGGGTGGCTATCTGTGACGGATCAGTCGACCGGGGTCGCTGCGGCGACCGCCTGGTCCTCCTCGGTGGCCACGAGCTGCCCGCACGCCCCGTCGATCTCCTTGCCGCGGGTGTCGCGCAGCGTCGTCGGGATGCCGGCATCGTTCAGGCGCCGCACGAACTCGTTCTGCACGGAGCGCTCGGACGAGGTCCACACCGATCCGGGCGTCGGGTTCAGCGGGATCGGGTTCACGTGCACCCAGCCGCGACCGCGCGCGTTGAGCTTCTCGGCCAGCAGATCCGCGCGCCAGGCGTGGTCGTTCATGTCCTTGATCAGCGCGTACTCGATCGACACGCGCCGTCCCGTCTTCTCGAAGTAGCCGCGCGCGGCGTCGAGCACCTCGTCGACCTTCCAGCGCGAGTTCACCGGGATGAGTTCGTCGCGCAGCTGATCGTCGGGCGCGTGCAGCGACAGGGCGAAGGTCACCGGGATGTCCTCGTCCGCGAGCTTGCGGATGGCGGGAGCGAGCCCCACGGTCGAGACCGTGATGCCGCGTGCGCTCATGGCCAGCCCGTGCTTCTTGTCGGTCATGACACGCACCGCGTGCATGACGCGGGCGTAGTTCGCCAGCGGCTCCCCCATGCCCATGAACACGATGTTGGTGACGCGCTCATCCGGATGCTCGGCGGGTCCGAGGCCCCCGTCGCGGATCAGCCGGTTGGCGCGCACGATCTGCTCGACGATCTCCGCGGCGCTCATGTTGCGGGTCAGTCCCGCTTGACCTGTCGCGCAGAAGGGGCAGTTCATGCCGCATCCGGCCTGCGACGACACGCACAGCGTGATGCGACCGGGGTAGCGCATGAGAACGGATTCGACGAGGGCGCCGTCGTGCAGCTTCCAGAGGAACTTGATCGTGTCGCCGCGGTCCGTCTCGAGCCGGCGAACCTCGGTGAGAAGCGGGGGCAGCAGACCCGCCACGAGCTCCTCGCGACCGGATGCGGGAAGATCCGTCATGAGCGCGGGATCGCTCGTGTAGTGCGTGAAGTAGTGCTTCTCGAGCTGCGCCGCGCGGAACTTCGGGAACCCGAGCTCGACGAGCTTCTCCGCGCGCTGCTCGTGCGTGAGGTCGGCCAGGTGCACGGGCGGCTTGCCGCGCTTGGGGCTGGCGAACTGCAGGAGCGGCCGGCCGCTCTCGTCCTTCTGCTGCGACCAGCCCTCGGTGCGGGGGCGCACCTGGCGCACGGCGGATGCGGCGTCGCGCGGCACGGTCGTGCGAATGGGAGGCTGGTCGGTCATACCTCCCAGGCTACCGGTGCGCGGCTGCCAGGGCCCTGGGCACGACGACCCCGAAAGACGCTCGCCCCATTAGGATGCACGCATGCCCTCACCCGAAGGGCGCGACGGCGCGCGCGAGAATCACGTCGTCGCGCACAAGGTCCTCAACAACAACGTCGTCATCTCCATCGACGAGCACGGCCGCGAGCGCGTGCTCATGGGGCGCGGCCTGGGCTTCCAGCTCAAGCCCGAGGACCGGCTGGACCCGGCGAAGGTCGAGAAGACGTTCGTCCTCGACTCCGGCGCCGAGGGCGAGCGGGAGCGGCAGCTGCTCACGGATGTGCCGTACCCGGTCATCGAGGCGGTCACAGGCGCCGTGGACCTCGCCGAACGCGAACTCGGCCATCACCTCGGCCGGCGCCTCGTCATCCCGGTGATCGACCACATCCAGTACGTGCTCGAGCGCCTCGACCAGGGCGTGCGCATCCCCGCGACCCATATGCCGGAGCTGCGCGTGCTGCATCCGCACGAGTTCCGCGCCGCCGAGCACATGGCCGCCCACATCGGCACGGCGCTCGAGCGCGAGCTTCCGCCCGAGGAGGCCGTCTTCCTCACGATGCACCTGCTCAATGCCACCCGCGACGAGCCGAACGGCACGGCAGCGCTGCTGTTCCGGCGGGTACAGCACGTGGCGACCACGGTGGAGACGGGGCTGGGTGTGACCCTCGACGTCGAGAGTCCTGACTACGCGCGCTTCATTCTGCACGTGCAGTTCCTGCTGCAGCGGCTGGTGTCCAAGACCATGCTGCGATCGAGCGACACGTCGTTCTTCGAGTTCGCCAAGCACAGTTATCCGCGCTCCTACGCGATCGCCGAGCAGGTGAAGGCCTATGTGCGCGCGGCGACAGGCTCCGACCTCACCGACGAGGAGCTGCTGTACCTCATCGTGCACGTCGAGCGACTTGCCTCGCAGGTCGGTGCCAAGCCCGACTCGGGCGACGGTGGCGGCGGCATCGAAGAGGTGCTACGGTAACTCGCGCAGGGCGTCGTCGCTCTGCGGACGCGACGGATTGTTACTGCGGCAGCAGGCAAAACCTGAACTCACATCGTCTTGATCGACGGTGAACGAGTTCAGGTTTTTTTGTTGCCCGGAAACGACCCGACCCGGCGCGTCCCCCACTCGAGTGCCGCGCTGATGCGGCGGAAAGAGGGAGTCCGAGATGGACTACTCGAAGACAGCAGCGGGCGTCCTGAAGGGCGTCGGCGGCGAGGAGAACGTCACCTCGCTGGTCCACTGCGCCACCCGGCTGCGTTTCGTCCTGAAGGACGAGGGCAAGGCGGATGCCGCCGCGATCAAGTCCGTGCCCGGCGTCGTCACCGTCGCGCAGGCCGGCGGCCAGTACCAGGTCGTCATCGGCAACGAGGTGCCCGAGGTGTTCGCAGCCATCGGGAAGATCTCCCGGTTCGGCGGCTCCGGCGACACTGCGGCCGCGGAGGCGGACGCGCCGAAGGGCAACCTGTTCAACCGCTTCATCGCCATGATCTCGGCCATCTTCACCCCGGCGCTGTGGGCGCTCGCGGGGACCGGCCTGCTGAAGGCGTTCCTCGCCGCAGCCGTCACCTTCGGCTGGATCGACACGACCACCTCGACCTACGTGGTGCTGAACGCCCTGTCGGACGCGTTCATCAACTTCCTCCCGCTGGCGCTGGCGATCACGGCCGCGCGCTACTTCAAGGCCTCCGAGTTCACGTCGCTGGCGATCGCCGGCGCCCTGCTCTACCCGGCCGCGACCGCCCTGGTGGGCGCGGAGGGCCTGACCTTCTTCGGCATCCCCTTCACGATGGTCAACTACGTCTCCAGCGTGATCCCGATCATCATCGTGGTCTGGCTGCAGAGCCACGCCGAGCGCTTCCTGTACGCGAAGCTGCCCGCGGCCGTCCGCCGCTTCGTGACACCGATGATCGTCGTGCTCGTGGCCGTCCCGCTCGTGTTCGTCGTCATCGGCCCGATCTCCGCGGTCATCAGCGGATGGGTCGGCTCCGCCATCGGCTGGGTCTTCGCGACCGTGCCGTGGCTGGGCGGCGCCGTCATGGGCGGACTCTGGCAGGTGTTCGTGATCTTCGGTCTGCACTGGGGTCTCGTGCCGCTGTTCCAGCTCGAGCTCCAGACCACGGGGCAGATGCTGCTCATCGCTCCGGTCTTCGCCGCGGTGCTCGCCCAGGCGGCGGCGGTCGCCGGTGTGTGGGTGCGGGCACGCAACAGGAACCTCAAGTCCCTCGCCGCACCCGCCACGCTCTCCGGCTTTCTCGCCGGTATCACGGAGCCGGCGATCTACGGCATCAACCTCCCGCTCAAGCGCCCGTTCGCCTTCGGCATCGCCGGCGGCGCGATCGGCGGCGCGATCATCTCCCTCGGAGGCGTCTTCTCCACGGCCTTCGTCGTCCCCTCGGGCCTGGCGCTGCCGGCACTGTTCGGCAACGGCAACATGGTCTTCCTGGCCCTCGGCCTCGGCGCTGCCATCCTCGTGCCCTTCCTGCTCACGGTGATCGTGGGCTTCAAGGAGCCCGCAGAGGACGCGGTCGCCGCCGCCGAGAGCACCGACCTCGAGGTCTTCAGCCCGGTTGACGGCACCGTGGTGCCGCTGTCCGAGACGCCGGATGCGGCCTTCGCCGACGGCTCACTCGGTCAGGGCGTGGCCATCATCCCCCGCAGCGGCGCGCTCTACGCGCCCTTCGACGCGACCGTCGTGGCCGCGTTCCCGACCGGCCACGCGATCGGGCTGCGGCACGCCGACGGCGCGGAGGTGCTGATCCACATCGGCATCGACACCGTCAAGCTCGCCGGCGAGCACTTCAGCCTCAAGGTCACGGGCGGACAGCAGGTGAGCAAGGGCGACCTGCTCGTCGAGTTCGACCTCGAAGCGATCGCCGCGGCCGGTTACGACCTGACGACCCCGGTCATCGTCACCAACGCCGACCTGTACCCGACCATCGGCTCGCCGGCATCCGGCCCGATCGCGCACGGCGAGCCGCTGTTCCTCGCCGTCGCCGTCGAGCAGGCCGTCGCCGCCAAGTGACACCCGTGCGGGCGGGGGCGCATGCTCCCGCCCGCACGCCGCATCCCAGATACGAAACGGAAGAGAACCATGAGCACCACCACCCCGTTCCCCCAGGGCTTCCTCTGGGGCGGCGCCACCGCCGCCAACCAGGTCGAGGGCGCCTACGATCAGGGCGGCAAGGGCCTGTCGGTCCAGGACGTCATGCCCCGCGGCATCGTCGGCCCGCGCACGGCTGAGCCCACCGTCGACAACCTCAAGCTCGAGGCCATCGACTTCTACCACCGCTATGCGGAGGACATCGCCCTGTTCGCGAAGATGGGATTCGGCGTCTACCGCTTCTCGATCGCGTGGAGCCGCATCTTCCCGAAGGGCGACGAGGCCGAGCCCAACGAGGAGGGCCTCGCGTTCTACGACCGCGTGCTCGATGAGCTGGAGAAGCACGGCATCGAACCGCTCGTCACGATCTCGCACTACGAGACGCCCCTGCACCTGGCCGAGACCTACGACGGCTGGACCGACCGTCGCCTCATCGGCTTCTACGAGAACTACGCCCGCACGCTCTTCGAGCGCTACGGCTCGCGCGTGAAGTACTGGCTGACCTTCAACGAGATCAACTCGCTGCTGCACGCGCCGTTCATGTCCGGCGGCATCAACACCCCGAAGGAACAGCTGAGCGACGGGCAGCTGTACCAGGCCATGCACCACGAGCTGGTCGCCTCCGCCCGTGCCACGCGCATCGCCCGCGAGGTCGCGCCGAACGCGCAGATCGGCTGCATGGTGCTCTCGATGCCCGTGTACCCGCTCACGCCGTCGCCGGCCGATGCGCTCTCCGTCATGGACTTCGATCACTCCAACCTCGTCTACGGCGACGTGCACACCCGCGGCGCGTACCCCGGCTACTTCCTGCGGACGCTCCGCGAGAAGGGCATCGAGCTGGAGATCACCGACCAGGACCGCGAAGACCTGACCAACACGGTCGACTTCGTCTCGTTCAGCTACTACATGTCGGTCGCCGCGACCGCCGACCCCGCCAAGAAGGTCGCCGGCGAGGGCAACATCATGGGCGGCGTGCCCAACCCCACGCTCGAGGCGAGCGAGTGGGGCTGGCAGATCGACCCCGTGGGCCTGCGCCTGGTGCTCAACCAGTTCTGGGACCGCTGGCAGAAGCCGCTGTTCATCGTCGAGAACGGGCTGGGCGCGAAGGACCAGCTGGTCGAGATCGACGGCGTCAAGACCGTCATCGACGACTACCGCATCGCCTACCTCAACGACCACCTCGTGCAGGTCGGCGAAGCCATCACCGACGGCGTGGACGTGCTCGGCTACACCTCGTGGGGCTGCATCGACATCGTCAGCGCCTCCACCGCGCAGCTCAGCAAGCGGTACGGCTTCATCTACGTCGACCGCAACGACGACGGCAGCGGCACGCTCGAGCGCTTCGAGAAGAAGTCGTTCGGCTGGTACGCCGAGGTCATCCGCACGAACGGCGCCAGCCTCACCCGCTGACACCGCCCGCCGCGTGTGCCCACGACCGTCCTCTCGGACGGCTCGTGGGCACGCGCGCGTGTTCTCCTGCACCACCCACCCCGACGCACCTCTCAGGCGACACCGGGGAGAATGGATCATCGTGACCCCTCCCCGCATCGCATTCCTCGACGTCGACGGCACGATCCTCGATCACGGCACGACGATCGCGCCCTCCACGGTGACCGCGATCCGCACCGCCCGCGAGCGCGGCGCCCTCGTCTACCTCAGCACCGGACGCTCGGCCGGCGACATCCACCCCGCCGTGCGTGAGATCGGCTTCGACGGCGCCATCACCAACGGCGGCGCCTACGCGGTCGCCGGCAGCGAGGAGATCGTCGCCGATCCGATGCCGGCGGATGCGGTCGACCGCCTCGAGCGGTTCTTCCGCTCCCACGACATCCACTACTTCCTCCAGACCGAGGAGGCCGTGTACGCATCCGCCGAGGTGCAGGCAGCCGTCGCCGCGATGCTCTCCTCGCTGCGCCCCCGGCCCGCCGGGGACGGGCCGCAGACCGCACCGCAGAGCGCACCCCGCTTCCGGGATCTGGCCACGATCGATCGCACCCGCGTCGCCAAGGCGGTCTTCCTCAGCGACTCGACGGATGCGGTCTCTCGCGCCCAGTCCGAACTGGGCGACCGCTTCCACGTCGTGCCGGGCAGCATCCCGCTTCCGGGCGGGACGAACGGCGAGATCGGCATGCAGGGCGTCACGAAGGGTTCGGCGATCACCGCGGTGCTCTCCCACCTCGGCATCGACGCCGACGACGCGATCGGTATCGGCGACAGCTGGAACGACGTCGAGATGTTCCAGGTGTGCGGCACCGGAATCGCGATGGGCAACGCCGCGCGGGAGCTGAAGGACCTCGCCGACGAGGTCACGACCGCGGTGCTCGACGACGGCATCCACAACGCCTTCGTCCGCCACGGCCTCATCTGACCCCCCCGAGGCCCCTCCCCCTTCCCTCACCCGAGTTGCGTCGCAGTTGCGCACCCGCGCCACTTTTGCGCACCCGCAGCTGTCATTGACTGGCGCATCTGCGCAGACGTGTGGCGGCACGCGCGCGGCGGACGGTCGCACCCCGGACGGATGAGGCACGCCACTGCATCCGGTCCCGGCCCGCATCCTGCCCCGGCCCGTGCCCATGGACCGGCGTGACGGATGCGGCGCGCGTTGCGAGGATGGGTCCATGCGACGCGCACGGATCCACATCCTGGGAGCGAGCGGCAGCGGGACGACCACATTGGGCGCGGCCCTCGCCTCGGCCTGGAGCGTGCCGCACGCGGACGCCGACGACTACTTCTGGGTTCCCACGGATCCGCCGTTCACCGAGAAGCGGGCGGATGCCGATCGGGTGGCGCTCATGCGGGCGATCTTCGCGCCGCGGCCGGCATGGGTGCTCTCCGGATCGATGATGGGCTGGGGCGACGGCATCGCCGCCGAATGCGACGCGGTCGTCTTCGTCACGCTGGATCCGGCCGAACGGATGCGGCGGCTCGAGGCACGCGAGCGGCGCCGGCGGGAGGGCCGCCCCCTCGATGACCCGGCTTGGGACGCCTTCCGGGACTGGGCACGGAGCTACGACGATCCGACGTTCGACGGGCGGAGCCGAGCGACCCACGAAGCGTGGCTCGCCGCGCTCGGCAAGCCCACACTCCGACTGGACGGCCTCCACCCCACCGCGGACCTGCTCGACGCCGTCCTCCGTTGGGAACCTGCGCAGCCGGCATCCGCATCCTTCGCGGGTGGAGCGACGAGGAACCCCAGGCCGGGCTAGCCCGCGGCGGCGGCAGGAGGACCGGATGCGGGGGGCGCGGGCGCGGTGACGATCGCCGCGCGCTCGTGCCACGTCTTGGCGGTCACCCGGTCGAGAGAGACCTGTCGGCGCAGGGCGTCGGCCTTCTCGTAGATGGACGGGTCGCCGAAGCTCGTCAGCACCTTCACGAGCACCGGCAGCAGCTCGATCATGAAGAACAGCGCCGCGATCAGCCAATGCGCCCAGGCCAGGGTCGGCTCGCGCTCGGACAGTCGTTCGAGCGCGCTGATCTGGCTGAGCAACCCGACCGCCTGCGCGTTGCCTCCGGCGATGGATGCGGCGCGATCGTTGTAGGCGGCGAGCGCGGCGTCGTACTGCGCCTGCGCCGCCGGCAGCTGGTCCTCCGCCTGCTTCTTGTTCTGGTCGGCGGATGCCGCGGCCGCATCCGTCCCGGCCGCGTTGGCCGAGGTGAGGGCGGCCTGCGCCTGGCTGAGCTGCGTCGCGAGGGCGTCGTACGCGGACTGCGCCTGTGTGAGCTGTGCCTGGGCGGCGTCCGAGCTCGTGCCCGATCCCTGCACGCCGGTGCAGCCGGCGACGGTGCCCGCCCCCTCGCCTGTCAACTCGCACTGGTACAGCGCACGGGCCTGATCGATCACGCCCTGCTGCGCGGCGAGCTGCTGGGTGAGCTGGTCCACGTTCGCCTGCGCGGCCACCGACTCGGCCGAGGTCGACGAGGTTCCCGCGACGATGCCGGTCGCCGCCTGGTTCTGCAGGGCGGCGAGCGAGGCGGAGGCGGCGTCCAGCGCCTGCTTCTCGGGTCCGTTGGTGACCGCATCCTGGTCGGACTGCGCCTGCACCACGTTGGTCGAGTTGACCTCCCGCGCGATGTCGTTGTGGAAGACCTGCAGCACGAGCGGCTCGGCGACGACGATGCCGATGAGCGCGGCCATGATGACGCGCGGGAAGGCGAGACCGAGCAGTCGCCACACGTTGCGGGTGGAGCGCATCGTGGAGGTGAGGAAGCGGTCGAGGTTGAAGATGATGAGAGCCCAGATGATGGCGAGCGGCACGGCGGCCCAGACGGCGATCTGCACCCCCGTGACGAGCGCGAAGCCCATCGAGAGGGCGGAGACGAGTGCGGTGCCGACCAACACGAAGAACATCTGCACGAAGCGCGGCGTCTCGCTCGGAACGTCGTCGAGCACCTCGCCTTCGGCGCCGCCGAGGACGGCGAGGGTGCGAGAGAGCGGCTGGCGGGGTCGGCGGCGCGGGCTTCGGCGTTCGCGGACCACGGGTGGCGCCGGGTCCGGCACGGATGCCTCGGGCTGCGGCTCCTGCTCGGGCTCGTCGATCGGGTCGATCACCTCGGTCGGACCGGTCGCGACGTCCTCGGGAGGACGGACGTCGCTCAGGTACAACGCCTCCTCTTCGGGCTGCGACTCGAGGTCGATGCGGCCGTCGGAGCCGAAGCGGCCGGGTCGATGCGCGGAGAATGACACTGCGCAAGGGTAGGGGCCCCTGCCTGAGTACCAGGTGCGAGCGGATGCCTCCGCGCGCTCAATCGAGGAAGATGTCGGGGAACATCGCCGAGTCCGGCGTGCCGGGCACGGCGGCGTATCCGGACAGGTCGGTGACACCGGCATCGGCGAGCACGTCCTCGACGATGAGCGTCTGGCCGGTGTACTCGCGTGCGGGCCGCGTGATCACCTCGTACGCCGCATCCGCGTAGATCTCCGGGGTTCGGCTGACGGCCATCATCCGCTCGCCGCCCAGGGAGAACTGCACGGCGGCGGTCGCGATCGTCGTCCGCGGCCACAGCGTGTTGGCGGCGATCCCCGCCTCCGCGAACTCGGCCGCCATGCCGAGGGTCGCCATCGTCATCCCGTACTTCGCGAGTGTGTATCCCGTGTGGACGCCGAGCCACCGGGGCGAGAGGTTCAGTGGCGGCGACAGCGACAGGATGTGGGGATTGGCCGCATCCTTCAACATCGGCACGGCGGCGCGGGAGAGCAGGAAGGTGCCGCGCACGTTGACGTCCTGCATGAGGTCGTATTTCTTCGTCGCGAGTTCGAGGGACCCCGAAAGGTCGATGACCGAGGCGTTGTTGACGACGATGTCGATACCGCCGAACTCGCCGTGGGCGGTCAGCACGGCCTGTGTGATGTCGTCCTCGTTGCGGACGTCGCCCACGAGGGGAAGCGCACGCCCGCCCGCCTCCTCGATGGCGGCCGCCGCGGTGTGCACCGTGCCCTCGAGCTTCGGATGCGGGGTGTCGGTCTTGGCGAGCAGGGCGATGTTCGCACCGTCGCGCGCTGCGCGCAGCGCGATCGCGAGGCCGATGCCGCGACTGCCGCCGGACATGAGGATGGTCTTGCCGGCGAGCGGCTTCTGCTCGGTCATGGGATCTCCTTGGTGCGTCGGGGGCGTCGGGCTCACCCGCGGCGGGCGGATGCGGCGGCGAAGGCCTGGATGCGGGCCTTCGCGTCGGGGGTGTCGAAAGCGGCGCCGATCGTGCGCGCCTCGTCGTCGAGGTTTTCGGCGAACGGGCGGTCGGCGCCGGAGCGGACGAGCCGCTTCGCCTGGCCGAACGCGCCCGTCGCACCCTCGAGCCAGAAGCGAGCGACCTCGAGAGCGCGGGATGCGGGGTCCGCGGCGACCTCGGCGACGAGTCCCCACTCGAGCGCTTCGGGCGCCGACAGCGCGCGGTCCTGAAGCAGCAGCTGGAGCGCCCGGCGCGGGCCGACGGCGGCGGCAAGCAGGGTCGAGACCCCGAGGTCGGGAGTGAGGCCGATGTTGGCGTAGCGGCTGACGAACTTCGCTCCCTCGGCGGCGACGATGTAGTCCGCCGTGAGCATGAGACCCAGCCCGCCGCCGGCGACCGCTCCCTGGACGGCGGCGACGACGGGTACGGCGGATTCGGTGAACGCGCGGATGCCGTCGTGGATCACGTGCGCGGCGGCCGTGACATCGCTGCCGTCGGCACCGGAGGTCGCCATGGAGATCACGTCGCCGCCGGCGCAGAAGGCGGGACCCGCCGCATCCAGCAGCACGGCTCCGACCTCAGGGTCCGAGGTGACCTGCCGGGCCGCATCCCGCCAGCGCTCGCCCATCGCGAAGTCCATCGCGTTCAGTCGATCGGGACGGTTCAGCGTGACGCGGGCGAGACCGTCTGCGACCTCCACCAGGATCGGATCGGCGCTCATCGCGGAGCCATCCGGATCGCACCGTCGAGACGGATCGTCTCGCCGTTGAGGTACCCGTTACGCACGATCTCGGCCACGAGGCCGGCGTATTCGTCCGGGCGCCCGAGGCGGGCCGGGTACGGCACCTGCTGGCCGAGCGAGTCCTGCGCCGGCTGCGGCAGGCCCGCGAGCATGGGCGTCTCCATGATGCCCGGCGCGATCGTGACGACCCGGATCGCGTGGCGGGCGAGCTCGCGGGCGATCGGGAGGGTCATCGCGTGCACTCCACCCTTGGACGCCGAGTACGCGGGCTGCCCGATCTGGCCGTCGAACGCGGCGACCGACGCCGTGTTCACGATGACGCCTCGATCGCCTCCTGAGGTCGGCTCGGTGCGGGCGATCGCGGCGGATGACTGGGCGATGACGTTGTAGGTGCCGACGAGGTTCACGCGCACGAGCTTCTCGAAGTCGGCGAGCGGGGTCGGGGCGCCCTCACGATCCAGCACCTTGGCCGGCGGGGCGATGCCGGCGCAGTTGACGACCACGCGCAGCGGCGCGGCGGCGGATGCGGCGGCGACCGCATCCGCGATCTGCTCGGGACTCGTGACGTCGGCCGCGGCGAATGTACCGCCCAACTCGGCCGCGCGTTCCGCGCCCACCGAGGACGGCAGGTCGACGAGGACGACGTGCGCCCCGTCTGCGGCGAGTCGCTGAGCCGTGGCCCAGCCGAGTCCGCTCGCGCCGCCCGTGATCAGCGCGGATGCGCCCGCGACATCCATACGTTCTCCTTCGTACGTCGGTATCCGGTTCCACCCTACGCGGCACCGGGTCCCACCGTCACGCCCCCCGCTCGCCTGCCCCAGATCGACGCACCGCGCTCGATCTGTGACAGGCGAGCACGTGGACCCCTTGTTCGCCTGTCTCAGATCGACGCCCGCGGCTCGATCTGTGACAGGCGAACAAGGCAGGCGAACAAGGCAGGGGAACGTGCGCGGGGCGCGGCGGAGTCAGAGGGCGAAGACGAGAGTCCAGGTGCCGGCGAGCACCGCGGCCGTCACGGATGCGGCGGCGATCACCGCCGCGAGGGCGACCAGCACCGCGTCGCGCCAGCCGAGCCGTGACGGCCGGGCCCAGGTGCGCGGTGCGTCGGACCCGAAGCCGCGGGCCTCCATCGCGGTCGCGAGCTTCGTGCCGCGGCGGATCGACAGCACGAAGAGGGCGAACGCCTGGCCGAGGAACCGACGGATGCGGCCCCGGTCGGCCACCCCGCGTGCGCGCCGCGCCAGAGCGAGCTCACGCCAGTCGTCGACGAGCAGCCCCACCAGGCGCAGGCCCGCGAGCGCGCCGAGCACGAACCGGGCGGGCAGGCGCAGCAACTGGGCAAGGCCGTCGGCGAGGTCTGTCGGATCGGTCGTGATGAAGAGGACGACGGACGGCAGCGCGATCGCCAGCACACGCAGCACGATGGCGGCGGCGAGCGAGAGCGACCCCTCGCTGACGCGCACGAGGCCCCATTCGAAGAACACCGCACCGGAGGGGCGCCCGTACAGCACCGTCGCCGCGCCGCCGATGAGGGCGGCGACCGCGATCGGCCACACGCGCAGCCACACCTCGCGCGCCCGCAGCCGCGAGAACGCCAGCAGCACAAGCGTGGCCCCGAGCGTGACGGCCGCCGAGACCGGATCGATCGAGAGCAGCAGGGTGACGGAGACGACGAGGGTCGCGACGAGCTTGGTGACCGGGTTGATCCGGCCCAAGGGGCTGGCCGAGGCGTCGATCGCGAACAGGCTCATGAGGGCTGCCCCAGTCGCAGCTCGTCGTCGGCGAGCGCCGCGACGAGGGAGGGATCGTGCGAGACGAAGCCGATCGCGGTGCCGTCGGCGCGGAGCTCGTCGATCAGATCCGCCAGCTCCCGCCAGGTGCGCGCATCCTGCCCGTAGGTCGGCTCGTCGAGCAGGATGACCCGCGGCGCGGTCGCAAGCACCGCGGCGACGGTCAACCGGCGCTTCTCCCCGCCCGAGAGGGTGAAGGGGTTCACCTCGGCGAGGCGTCCCAGACGCAGACGCTCGAGCAGGGGATCGACGCGCGCGGCCACCTCCGCCTCGGAGAGTCCCAGGGCGCGAGGGCCGACAGCGAGCTCGTCGCGCACGCGTGCGGTGAGCAGCTGGTGTTCCGGCTCCTGGAAGACGGTGCCGATACGTGTGAGCAACTGGGCTGCGCGCCAGCGCGACGGGTCGGATCCGACGCCGGCGGCCAACGCATCCGCCGCCCGCACCTCGCCGTCGATCGGCGGCAGCAGCCCGGCGAGGGTGAGCGCGAGCGTGGACTTGCCGGCACCGTTGGCTCCCGTGATCGCCAGCGCCCGCCCCGCGTTCAGTCGCACGTCGATCCCGGATGCGGCGGCAGACTCCTCGCGGCGCCCGCTCCGACGGCGTCCGACCGCGAGACGGGTGCCGACGACGAGCGGCGATGCCTCTCCGGCGCGCGGGCGCTGCGCGATCCGGACGGGAACCCCCGGCACCCACACACCGGCCTGCGTCAGGGCGTCCGCGGCGGCGGCGAAGACATCGGCGGGAGCGCCGTCCGCCAGCACCCCGCCGTCGGGCGCGAGCACCACGACGCGGTCCACGAGGTCGGCCCACAGGTCGACGCGATGCTCGACGACGACGAGCGTCGCGCCGGTGCGGGCGGCGACGGCGGCCACCGCATCCCGCACCTGCCGGGCGCCCTCGGGATCGAGGTTGGCCGTCGGCTCGTCGAGGAGCAGGAGCTTCGGGCGCATGGCCAGTGCGCCCGCGAGCGCCAGCCGCTGCTTCTGTCCGCCCGACAGCGCGGACGTCGGGTGATCGAGCGGCACCGCCAGCCCCACCGCATCCAGCGCCTCACCGACCCGGGGCCAGATCTCGCCGGGCGGCACCCCGAGGTTCTCGCACCCGAAGGCCACGTCGTCGCCGACGCGGGCGAGGATCACCTGCGCGTCCGGATCCTGCAGGACCATTCCCGCGACACCGCGGACGGATGCGGGGTGCGCGCCGTCGACGGTCAGCTCCCCGGTGGCCTCGCCGTCCTCGTCACCGCCCAGCACACCGGCCAGGGCGCGCAGCAGTGTGGACTTCCCCGCACCGCTCGCCCCCAGCAGCAGCACCCGCTCACCGGGCTCGATCGTGAGATCGATGTCGGAAACGGCCCAGCGTCTGCGGCCCGCGTGCCGCCACCCCCACCCGCGGGCGACGACCCGCGCGCCGCCCGTCACGCCGCGTCGGCGGCTTCGACGATGCGCGCCTGGCGTCCGGAGGCGAACCGGTCGAGTGCGCCCGTGGCGGCGAGCGCGCGGGCGATGAGCCACGAGACGAGCCCGGCGATGACGATGCCCGAGACGATCGCGGAGATGAAGTAGATGGCGCGGGGGCCGGCGTCGTACGCCGCGATGGAGGAGAAGTTGGTGTCGAGCAGAGCGACGGCCAGCCCCGTGAGGGCACCCGAGACGAGAGCGACCCAGAGTCGGTAGTTCGCGTAGGCGAACAGCGCGAAGCCGAGTTCGGCTCCCACCCCCTGCACCACTCCCCAGATGAACGTCGTGAAACCCCACTGCGTGCCGAGCGCCATGGAGACGACAGCGGCGACGATCTCGCCGTACAGCGCCGCGCCCGGCTTGCGGATGATCAGACCTGTGAGCACGCCGGCGAACAGCCAGCCGCCGGCCAGCAGCCCCTCCAGGCCCGGCAGGAACGCGAGTGCCGTGCTCAGCGGCGTCCAGGCCTGGCCCCAGACCCAGAAGATGACCCCGGCGGCGACGCCGATCACGCTGGCGACGACGATGTCGACGACCCGCCAGCGCCACCTCGAGGTGAGAGAAGGACGAGCGGATGTGGACGTGGACGTGTGCATTGATGCTCCTTCCTGCGCCGGCATGATCCGGATCAGGTTCGACGGTCGAAGCGTGGATTCGCTTCCTCTCAGCCCGGCTCACCGGACTCCCGTGGTTGACGTGCCGAGTATAGACCCGCGGCTCGCGCTACCGTAGGCGGGTGACCGTGACTGGCCCGACCCCGCCCACTCGGCGTTCGCTGCGCCACGGCGGACCTGTCGAGCCGCGCGTCGGCGAGGCTTCCCTGCCGACCGGCGATCTCGAGATCGCGGTGTCGGGCGTTCCGGCGGATGCCGCATCCACCCCCGCTCGCATCGCCGCCGCGAGCTTCGACGACGCATCGGAGGACGCGGGCGCATCCGTTCCGGTCGTCGTGCCGCCGGTGACCACGGCGCTGAGCTGGGTCGACGAGGCCACCGTCGCTCACGCATCCAGGGTGGCTCCCCAGCTCGAGGCCGCGGGCGCTGCTTCGTTCACCCCCGTCGCTGCGGACCTGCTCGCCCGCGCCCCCCGTCGCACCCCGTGGCGTCCCGGGGTCATCGTTCCGGTCGCACTGATCGTGGCCGTGATCGCGGCGTACTGCGGCACGACGCTGCTGTGGCCGCTGCACGCGATCGCTCCGACCGTCCAGGCGTCGGCCGTCGAGGCGACCCCCGCGGCTGCGGCCGTCGGAGCGTGGCCCGGCGAGGGAAGTGCCGCGGTCGTCGTCGACGGCGTGGGCTCGCCCATCGCCTCCAGCGCTGATGCCCGTTCGATCGCCAGCATCACGAAGGTCGTGACGGCGATGGTCGTGCTCGATCAGATGCCCCTGGCTGCAGGCGAACAGGGGCAGGAGTTCGCGTTCAGCGCCGCGGATGAGAGCAGCTACTGGTCGTACCGCCGTAACGGCGAGTCGGCGCTGAACGTTCCGGTCGGCGGAACGCTCACCGAGTACCAGATGCTGCAGGGCATGCTCATGGGCTCCGCGAACAACTACGCGGACCGCCTCGCCGACACCATCTGGCCCAACAACGCGGTCTACGCGCGGGCCGCCAACGACTGGCTCGCCGCGCACGGCGTCTCCGGAATCACGATCGCCGGCCCCGCCGGCATCGAGGCCGAGAACACGGCGACCCCCGAGGCGCTGCTCAAGGTCGCCAAGCGCGCGCTGGCCGACCCCGTCATCGCCGAGATCGTGCGCACGCCCGCCGTAGAGCTTCCCGGCGCGGGTCTCGTCGAGAACACGAACAATCTGCTCGCGGACCCCGGCGTCGTCGGCCTCAAGACCGGGACGCTCGACTCCTACAACCTGCTCGCTGCGAAGGACGTCACGATCGGCGACACGTCGGTGCGCATCTACGCCGCGACGCTCGGGCAGCCCGACGTAGAGACGCGGGATGCGGCGACGCGAGCACTGTTCGCCCAGGTCGAGCAGGAGCTGCAGCTGCAGCCCTCGGTCGCGGCCGGCACGACCGTCGGTCGAGTCGAGACGCGGTGGGGCGCGAGCGTTCCGCTCGTCACGGCAGCCGATGCCGATGTGGTGCTCTGGAACGGCTCCGCCGCGTCGGTGTCGAGCTCGTTCGACCTCGGCGACGCCCGCGAGCCGGGCGATGTCGCCGGCACGCTCGTCGCGACCGGCCCGAAGAACGCGGCGACGGTCGACGTCGTGCTCGACGGTGAGCTGAACGGACCGAGCCCGTGGTGGCGGTTGACGCACCCGCTCGAGCTGTTCGGGCTGGTCTGAGCCGCGCGGAAGTCCGGCCTCAGGCGCGGAACTCGGGGGACCCGAGCACGCGCTCGACCGCGATCTCGAGCGCGACCCGGTCGGGGTTCGGACGCGGTTCGCGGTAGCGACGGGTGTAGAGCTCGACCGCATGGGCGACCGCATCCGCATCCTCGACGACGCGCGCCGGACCCTCGAAGCTGAGCCAGCGGCGACCGTCGACGGTGTTGACGCTGGCGCGGCCGGTGCGCTCGACGTTGAGGAACTTCTGCGTGCCGCGGGAGCCGATCACTCGAACGACGCCGTCCTCGTAGGTGATGCCGACCGGCACCGAGTGGATGCGGCCCTGCCGGTCCAGCGTGGAAAGCGTGGCGAGGTGGTACTCGGCGAGGAACTCGCGCGCGGCATCGGTGATCACCGCCTCAGCGCCTGGCAGACCTGGATAGGCGCCGGCTCAGAACCGCCAGATGAGCGGCACGTAGAGCACCGCCGCGGCGAGGAAGAGGAGGGCGAGCGGGAGCCCGAGGCGCCAGTAGTCGCCGAAGCGGTATCCGCCTGGACCCAGCACCATGAGGTTGGCCGGGGTCGCGACGGGCGTCAGGAAGGACGCGGCACCGGCGACGGTCAGCGCCATGAGGAAGGTGACGGGGCTGACCCCGAGGTTCACCGCGATGGCCGTGGCGACCGGCGCGACGATCAGCACCGTCGCGACGTTCGAGATGAACTGTCCGAGCACGACGGTGACCACACAGACGGCGAGCAGGGCGAGATGCGGATCGGCCGATCCCACGACGCGGACGACGCCGTCGGCCACGACCTCCGCCGCCCCGGTCTGCAGGAAGGCCACCGAGAGCGGGATCATGCCGGCGATGAGCACCAACGTCGTCCACGAGATGTCCTGGTACAGGGCAGGCAGTGTGACGACACGGGTGAGCACGAGGGCACCGGCCGCCACCAGGCCCGCCACGGCGGGCGGCGCGAGTCCCGTCGCCAGCAGCACGACCATCACGCCGGTGATCACGAGGGTGCGCCGGGCTCCCCGCCGCATCCCGGTGCGCACGGTCCGCACGGCGCCGGTGCGGACCGTCTCGGGGACCAGCGACAGCGTCTCCGCCTCACGCGGCCCTGGCGCGGGATCCGCGGGGGCGTGGGGTCGGGAGGGCAGCAGTCGGTCGCCGAACAGGATGATGACGGCGAGGGCGGCTCCCAGCAGGGGGAGGCCGACGAGTGCGAACTCCGCGAAACCGAACCCTCGGCCGGTCTCCGCCTCGGCGAGCTCGGAGACCACGACGTTCACGGGCGTCCCGGTCAGAGTGAGCAGCGACGCCGCCGACGCGAGGAAGGCCAGCGGGATCATGACCTTCGACGCCGGGATGCGGGCGCGCCGGGCGATGACCGCGGCGACGGGCACGAGGGCGGCGACGGCGCCGTTGATGCTGAGGAAGGCGGTCAGCACGGCCACGAGTGCACCGAGCGCGGCGATCACCGGGCCGCGGCGATCGCCGGCGCGCGCGACGATCAGACCGCCGAGCCAGCGGGTGATCCCGCTGCGCTCGAGCGCGCTGGCCACAACGAACAGGCTGGCGATGAACAGCACCGTGGGGTCGCCGAACCCCGCGAGCGCTTCGGGCAGCGTGAGCACGCCGGTGGCCCAGAGGGCGAGCGCGACGCCGATCGCCACGACCTCGAGGGGCACGCGGCCGGAGAGGAACGCGAGCACCGCCAGCCCCAGGATGAGGAACGTCGCGGCGATCGGGTCCATGCCTCCACGCTAGCGGCGGACTGTTCGCCGCATCCGGTGCGGGACCGTGCGATCAGACGAAGCGCACGGTGGCGTCGAGGCGCGTGCGCACGTCGAAGACCTCATTGCCGCCGATGTCGCGCGCGCCGGTGACGCCGCGACGCAGCACGGTGGCCAGCGCGGAGCGGCCGGCGACCACGACGGGCGTGCCGCGCACGGTGCCGAGCTCGGTGATCTGCTGGGCGAGGTCGTTGTCGGGCAGCACGACGATGGCACCGCTGAAGCGCACCCGCGCCGCGCGGGCGACGACCCGCATCCGCGACAGCAGATCGCTGACGGGGGCGCCGACGACCGCGGGACCGATGATCTCGCCGCGGCGGAAGCCGACAGCGCCGCCGAAGTCCTCGGAGAGCACACCGTAAAGGCCGCTCGGGCCGAGCACGATGTGGTCGAGCTTCTCGTCGAGATCCCCGCTGCGACCGGATGCGGCGACATCGTGCCAGACGCTGTAGCCCATGCCGAGGTCGGCGACGATGCGCGCGGTCGCCTCCTCGGCGAGCGCGTCGGCCAGCAGGCGCCGGATCTCGCGCGGCGCCGAGCGCACGAGCTGCGCGTCGTAGGGGTCGGGCACCTCTGTGCCGCGTCCCACCCATTCGCGGATGAGAGTCAGGTAGCGTTCGCGCCGCCATCCGCCGGGCTGGCCGGCCGATCGGGCGCGCGGACGCGTGTCCTGCCGCGCGCGGGGCGGCGTCCATGCCCCCTCCGCCTCGGGCGCAGCGCTCACCGCACCCCGGCCGCGGTCGTAGGCCGCTCTCGCCTCGGGCGTGCCCACGAGCTCCCACGCGCGCTGCACCTCGACGAAGCGCACCGCGTCGCCGCCGGTGTCGGGATGCGTCTCGCGCAGGCGCACCCGGAACGCACGCCGCAGGGTGTCATCGTCGGCATCGGCTGCGACCTGGAGGATGTCGTACGCGGATGCGGAGAGGGGACTGTCGAACACGCCGCCTCGCTTTCACCTGCCGCACGGCAGCGTCCAGGCTACCGGTCCGCGTCTGTTCGGGCGCCGTGAGCTCAGCGGCGTTCGTTACGTCGCGCGTAGGCCGCGGCCTTGCGGCTGGACAGCGCGAGCAGCACCAGGATGTCGAGGCCCAGGTTCAGCAGGGTGCTGCTGAGGCGGATGTCCTGACCCTGCACCCACCAGGTCGAGAAGGCGAAGCTGATCGACAGCACCGAGAACAGCAGCACGGTGACCCGCGAACGGTTGCCGCCGCGCAGGACGAAGATGGCCATGACGGCGTCGAAGAGCAGGACGGCGGCGCCCACGAGCCAGACGAACCCCAGGCCGAGGGCCCGCTCCTCCTCGCTGAGGGGAACCCCGTCGATCATGACCGATGCGTCGTGCACGATGTGACGCCACTCGAACGTGATCGACAGCAGCCAGATCACTCCCGTCAGCACGCGCAGCAGGACGAGGAGCCCGCCGGCGACGGTCGCCGCGGGTCGCGGCATGTTCGGATCGTGGTCAAGCGGACGCGCGAGGCGCGCGGGCGACTCGAACGCCGTGCGCTTGCGGGGGACCTTCTCGCTCACGCCGTCACCCCCCTTACGTCCACGATGGGCAGATCGCCGTCGGTGCGGATGCTGTCGCCGCCGCCGTTGCGGGCGTGATAACCGGTGGAGAAGTCCGCGATCACGTCGACGCGCACCCGAGGCTCCGCCGCGGTGACCGTCTGCACGATGTGGTCGCGCTCGATGTCCGTGTCGGCGTCGATGCGGTGGGTCACCTGGAGCGTGAACAGCGACAGCCCGACGGCGGTGTCGAAGGTGCCGGCGGCCAGCCATTCCACCCGGCGCCCGCCCGGCAGCAGCCAGTCGTCGGGGCAGCGCCAGAAGCGCACGTGGTGGCGCTGCGCGGGATTGCCGTCCACCTCCTGCTGGTAGGCGAAGTCCTGCTGCCTGGAGAACAGGAACAGCGGGCTGACGGGGGCCTCGTCGTAGCTGCGTCTGGTGAGGGTCGATGTGATGATGCGCCACGAGGAGGCGAGGGTCACGGGGTCGGCCTTCGTCCAGCCCGCTCGGCGCAGCACCTCCTCGATCTGCTCGGCACTGCCCATGAACGCGAGGTTGACGGGGTCGCCGAGCAGTCCGTCGCTCGTGCGTGTGCGACCGATGAAGTAGTCGGGCACGTAGATCATCGTCAGGATGCGATGCAGCCGGGGCAGCACGAGGTACGCCAGCAGAACCCAGAACGCGACGGCGAGCGGGATGCCCCACCATCCGACGCGGAAGGTCTCGGTGAAGCTCAGGTAGGCGAGCCAGATCGAGGCGAGGCCCGCGAAGACGAAGAAGAAGCCGTCGAGCGCGACGCCGATCGAGTAGGTCCGACGTTTCCGCTTCTCCGCCGCAGCCACGGTCAGCCCCAGAGCGCCCGCGGAGGACGGAAGGCGAAGGCCTGATCGACGGTCCCGGGATCGAGATCGTCGAGCGAGGCGGGATCCCAGTGCGGGGACCGGTCCTTGTCCACGAGCTGCGCGCGGATGCCCTCGACCAGGTCCGGTTGGGTGAGGGCGAACCACATCACGAGCCCGTATTCCTGCTCCAGTACCTCGCGGAGCGACCGCTTGCGCCGTGCGCGCCGCACGGCCTCGAGCGTCACGCTCAGCGCTGTGGGCGAGAGCGAGGCGATCAGCTCGGCGGCGGCGGCCGCATCCGGTTCGGGATGCGCGCGCAGCCGCGCGAGGATCTCGGTCACCGTATCGGCAGAGAACGCGTCGTCGATCCACGCTCTCGCCGCCTCGAGGCGCGAGGTGTCGGGCGTCTCGTCGAACAGGAGCACGAGCTCCGCCGGTCCCTGCGGGTCGGCGCGCGTCTCGAGCGCGTCGCGGAAGGCGTCGATTCGGTCGGAGGGAACGAGGTGGTCGGCGAACCCGGCGTAGATCGCGTCGGCCGCATCCATCGTGCCCCCGGTCAGCGCGAGATACTCGCCGATGCGCCCGGGCGCATGCGCGAGCAGCCACGTGCCCCCGACGTCCGGGGTGAAGCCGATACGCGTCTCGGGCATCGCCAGTTGCGAGCGCTCGGTGACCACACGGTGCCCGGCGTGGGAAGCGAGCCCCACGCCGCCGCCCATCGTGATCCCGTCGGCGATCGTCACGACCGGCTTCGGATACTCGGCGAGGCGGGCGTTCAGCGCGTACTCCGCGAGGAAGAAGTCGGCGGTGCGCTCCGCATCTGAGCTCATCGCCTGCTCGCGCAGCAGACGCACATCGCCGCCCGCGCAGAAGCCGCGCTCTCCCGAACCGTCGAGCAGTACGACCTCGACATCGGCGTCGTGCTCCCACGCATCGAGGGCCTCGGCGAGCCGGCGGACCATCTCGATGTCGACCGCGTTGAGCGCGCGCGGACGGTTCAGCGTCAGCCGCCCCACCCCCTGATCCGACCGCACCAGCACCGTCGCATCCGTACCGCTCATGCCCGCCACGTTAGCGCCGCCGGAGGGCCGGCACGGGATCGGCGAGAGTCGATCCCCGATTTTCCGCGGATTTCCGCCAGAATGGAGAAACGTTCTGACCTTGACGGAGGTTCCCATGCCCGACGGCCAGATCCTGGAGTTCTCCGAGGTCACCAAGAGATTCGGCGCGGTCGACGCCGTATCCCGGTTGAGCGCGCGTATCGAGCCCGGCCTCGTGACCGGATTCCTCGGCCCGAACGGCGCCGGCAAGACCACGTCTCTGCGCATGCTGCTGGGGCTCGTCCGGCCCACATCGGGCACGACGACGATCGGCGGATCGCACTACAGCGAACTGCGTGATCCGCTGCGCACGGTCGGCGCCGCACTGGAGGCGTCGAGCTTCCACCCCGGGCGCAGCGGCGCCAACCACCTGAAGGTGTACGCGCAGGCGGCGGGCCTGCCGACCAGCCGTATCGACGAGACGCTCGCCCTCGTCGGCCTCTCGGACGCCGCAGGCCGCAAGGTCGGCGGTTACTCCCTCGGAATGCGGCAGCGACTGGGCCTGGCGACGGCGCTGCTCGGCGACCCGGGCGTCCTGGTGCTCGACGAGCCCTCGAACGGACTCGATCCCGAGGGCATCAAGTGGATGCGGATGCTGCTGCGCGCCTTCGCCGACGAGGGCCGGACGGTACTCGTCTCCTCGCACCTGCTCATGGAGATCCAGCAGACCGCGGATCGTCTGCTGATCCTCGCCCGAGGAAAGCTCGTGTTCGACGGCGGCATCGAAGATCTCGCCGACCCCGACGAGTACGCGACGGTCGTCGATGCCCCCGATCGCGCCGCCCTCGAGGCGGCCCTCACCGCCGCGGGGCACTCGTTCGAGGTGCTGCGCTCGGGACTCACGGTGCGCGGAGCGGAGCCCGTCGAGGTCGGCGCACTCGCCGCCGCGTCCGGCATCGCCCTGTCGGGCCTGCAGCGCCGCGGCCCCGAGCTCGAAGAGATCTTCCTCGCGCTGGTCGACGGCACGCGGGTGCACCCGCCGGTGGGCGAGGTCGCAGCGATCCCCGCGGTCGACGAGGACGCCCCGCTCGCACCCGAGAACGACCCCGCGCCGGAGACGTCGGAGATCGCCGAGGCGCCCGATGTCGAGGTGTCGCTGGACACGCCCGTTCCCGATGGTGCCGCCGAGGCTGCTCGCGAGGATGCGGCCGCTGCCGCCGAGGACGCGCCGGTCGACGAGATCGAGCCGCTCGACGAGCCCGCGCCCACCGATCCCGCATCCGACGCCGAGCCGGCGGAAGCCCCGGCGGACGACGCCGATCCTGCGCCGACCGAGGCGATCCGGATCACCGAGCCGGTGCATGACGCCGAGCCGCATCCCGAAGCAGACGACCGCGAGGAAGGGGGCCGGGCATGAGCCTCGTGAACGTCACCCGCTCCGAACTGACCAAGCAGTTCACCACCTCGATCTGGTGGATCCTCGGCATCGTGCTCGCCGGATACGTGGGGTTCACGGCAGCGGGCCTGTCCGTGGTGTTCGCGCTCGCCGCGAGCGGCGCCCTGCCCTCTAGCGGAGGCGGCCTCACGGCGACGGGCGTACCGGGCGACGTCAGCTCCCTGATCTACAGCCTCGCCGCATCCGTCGGCTACGTGTTCCCGCTGCTGATCGGCACACTGCTCGTCACCGGCGAGTTCCGCCACAACACGCTCACGCCCACGTTCCTCACCACACCGAAGCGCGGACGGGTACTTGCCGCGAAGGTCCTGGCCGGCGCCGTCATGGGTCTGGTCTACGCCGCGCTGGCACTGATCGTCACCGTCGGCCCCGCCGCCGGCGTCCTGGCCGGGTTCGGGCAGCGCACGGGCCTCGACTCGTCGGACACGTGGGCGATGCTGGGACGCATCGTGATCGCCTTCGTGCTGTGGGTCGTGGTCGGCATCGGCGTGGGCCTCGTCGTGCGCAACCAGGTCGCGGCGGTCGTGATCGTGCTCGCCTTCACGCAGTTCGTCGAGCCCCTGCTGCGCTTCGGCGGCGGCTTCGTCTCCGGGCTGAGCGACGCGGCCCGATTCCTGCCGGGCGCCGCCAGTGACACCCTCGTCGGCGCGAGCCTGTTCTCGGCCAGCGCGGGAGGGGATGCGGGTGCGCCGCTCGAGTGGTGGGTCGGCGGTCTCGTGCTGCTCGCCTACGGCCTGCTGCTCACCGTGCTCGGATACTCCGCGAGCTGGCGCCGCGACGTCGGCTGACCCTCGCGCCGGGCGCGGATGCCGGCCGGTGCTCAGTTGGAGGCGAGCTCGACGATATCGGTCGGCTCTTCGCCCGCGTCGACGCGCAGCGCCCTCACGAGAGCCTCGCCGTGCCGGGTGCCGAGCACGAGGCGCTGGAACTCGGCGTCGCCCTCGATATCGATGACCACGCCGGGGCGGTTCTTACGGATGACGGCGAAGTCCTTGCCCCCGGCGTAACGCCAGGTCCCGATCGCGAGCGTCGCGGGGATGAACGTGCCGGGTGAACGGACGCCGCGCAGCCACGTCCACGGGTCGTCGGTCAGCTGCACCCGCGAGATCGCGGCACGATCGAGCGTCACATTCCGCTTGCGGAATGCCAGCGCCTTCTCGGCGCCCGAGAGCACGATCTCGAGGTGTCCCGAGTCGAGCATGAGCGTCACCATGATCCAAGTCTGCCAGCGACCCTTCGGCCGCGGCAGCGAATTTGCTCACAGACGGACAACGATCCGCAGGCTTCGTGCGACCCCGACCCCGCACGGCGGTGGAAGACTGTACCGGTGCCCACGCCTCGTACCGACCTCCGGTCAGATGTGGGGCCCGAGACCGCTCCCGTGCTCGTCGCCCACGCGATCGACCGTGCCCGCTCGGGCGCACGACTGGGCGTGAACGAGGTGCTCGCCCTCGTCACCGCCGACGGCGCCGACCGCGATCTCCTGTTCGCCGCCGCATCCGCTCTGCGCGACGAGGGCCTCGCTCTCGCCGGGCGCCCCGGGGTCATCACCTACTCGCGCAAGGTGTTCGTGCCTCTGACGACCCTCTGCCGCGACCGGTGCCACTACTGCATCTTCGTCGACACGCCCGGCCAGCTGCTGAAGAAGAACAAGCCTGCGTACATGTCGCCCGAGCAGGTGCTTCAGGTGGTGCGCCAGGGCGCGGCGCTCGGGTGCAAGGAGGTGCTGCTGACCCTCGGCGACCGCCCGGAGGATCGCTGGCCCGAGGCCCGCGTCTGGCTCGACGAGCACGGGTACGCGTCGACGCTCGACTACGTCGCCGCCATCGCCCGGCTCGTCACGGCCGAGACGGGCCTGCTCGCACATCTGAACCCTGGGGTCATGCACGCGCACGAACTCGACGCCCTCCGACCCGTGGCCCCCTCGATGGGCATGATGCTGGAGACGACCTCTCGCGCGCTCTTCGAGACGCCGGGGCAACCGCACTTCGGCTCCCCCGACAAGGATCCCGCGCTCCGACTGCAGGTGATCGAGGATGCCGGAGCCGCCCGCATCCCGTTCACCACCGGCATCCTCGTCGGCATCGGGGAGACACCCCTCGACCGCGCGGAATCGCTCATCGCGCTGCGCGACGCCGAGGAGCGACACGGCCACATCCAGGAAGTGATCGTGCAGAACTTCCGCGCGAAGCCGCGCACGGCCATGCAGGACGCTCCCGACGCAGACCTGCTGGAGTACGCGACCGTCGTCGCGGCGGCGCGGATAGTGATGGGCGCGCGGATGCGGATCCAGGTGCCCCCGAACCTGTCCGACCCGACCGAGTTCGCCCTGCTCGTCGGCGCGGGGATCGACGATTGGGGCGGGGTGTCGCCACTGACCGCCGACCACGTGAACCCCGAGCGCCCGTGGCCTCACGTCGACGACCTGGCGGCGGCTACTGCGTCCCTCGGCTACGAGTTGCGTGAACGCCTGACGGCTCACCCCGAGTACCTCGCCGACGCCGACACGTGGCTCGACCCCGCGATGCACGCGCCGGTCGCCGCGCTCGCCGACCCCGAGACCCACCTCGCCCGCACCGCCACCCATGTTCGAAGGAACACGGGCGGGGATGCGCGCGCGAAGACCGGGCGGGGGCTCGCGGAGCGCGCGGCGGCCGACCCGCTGGCGCTCGACGACGCCGAATGGCAGCGACTGCTCGAGGCGACGGGCACCGCTCTCGACGACCTCGCGCACATCGCCGACGACGTGCGCCGTTACACGGTCGGCGAGGCGATCACGATCGCGGTCAACCGCAATCTCACCTCCACCGGCTACCGCTCCGCGGGCGCGCAGACACCCGACCAGTTCGACCTCGCGGATGCGGCGGCGATCGCCGCGGACGCGTGGGACCTCGGCGCGACGGAGCTCTGCGTCCAGGGCCTGATCGGGTCGGATGAGGACGCGACCGCGTACCTCGACATCATCCGCGCCGCGCGCGCCGGAGCGCCCGGCATCCACCTGCACGCCTATCGTCCGCAGGACGTGCAGGACCTCGCCGCGCGCGCCGGCCTCACGCTCGCGGACGCGTTCGCCGCGATGCGGGATGCGGGTGTCGACACCGTTCCGGGCACCGGGGTGAAGGTGCTGTCGGAGCGGGTGCGCGACCTCATCGCCCCCGGCGACCTCGAGATCGACCGCTGGGTCGAGACGATCACAGCCGCCCACCGCGCCGGGTTCCGCTCCACGAGCGTTCTGTTCTACGGCCACGTCGAGACCGCGGCCGAGCGCATCGCGCATCTCGGCGCGCTCCGGCGCATCCAGTCCCAGACGCGCGGTTTCACGGAGTTCGTTCCGATCCCGCTCCCCGGTCCCGGCGGCGGAGTCGGTCTCGTTGCCGGCCGGTCGGCGCTCGACGAGCACCGCGCCATGGTCGCGGTCGCGCGCCTGTTCCTGTCGGGCAGCATCCCCCACATCCAGATCCCGTGGACGCGGCACGGGCTCGAGACGAGCGCCGTACTGCTGCAGGCAGGCGGCGACGACCTCGGCGGCACGCTGCTCGACGGTCGCGTGCGCTCCGAGGCCGGGATCGAGGCGGGCAATCAGCTCCCTCTCCCGGATGCGGCGAAGCTCGCCCGTCGGCTCTTCCGACCGCTGCGTCAGCGCACGACGGTGTACGGCGAACCGTCCGACGAGCGCAAGGCGGCGGTGCGATGACGCGCGAGGTCGAGGTCGCCATCGTCGGCGCGGGCTTCGGCGGGCTCGCGATGGCGTCGGCGCTTCGGCGGGCAGGACGGGAGTCGTTCGCCGTGCTCGATCGGGGCAGCTCGGTCGGCGGCACCTGGCGCGACAACACGTATCCGGGCGTCGCGTGCGACGTGCCCTCGCACCTCTACGGACTCGCGAACCACCCGTGGCCCGACTGGTCGGGGCTGTTCGCCCGCGGTGACGAGATCCACCGCTACCTGCAGCACATCGCGGAGGCGGAGCAGCTCGGCGAGCGCCTGCTGCTGGAGACCCCGCTGCAGTCGGCCGCGTGGGACGGCGAGCGCTGGTCCGTGGAGACCGGACGCGGCGAGGATGTGAGCGCCCGCCGGCTCGTGCTCGCGTGCGGACGACTCACGGAGCCGTCCATCCCCGACATCCCGGGGCTCGAGAGCTTCGAGGGGCCCCTGTTCCATTCCGCGCGCTGGGATCACACGGCGCCCCTCGCCGGCCGGCGCATCGCCGTGGTCGGCACGGGCGCCTCGGCCGTGCAGCTGGTGCCAGCGCTCGTCGCACAGGGCGCCGAGGTCGTGCTGTTCCAGCGCACGCCCGCGTGGATCGTGCCGCGGGGCGACGTGGATTACACGGCCGCCGAGCGGCGCCGCTTCGCGCAGCATCCGGACGAGCTGACCCGGCTGCGCGACCAGCTGTACCGCGAGGGAGAGGAGCGCTTCGCTTCGCGCTCGGGCGATGAGGATGCAGCGCGTGCCGCCCGCGCGGTCGCGCTCGCTCATCTCGAGGCACAGGTGACGGATCCGACCCTCCGCCGCGCGCTGACCCCCGACTACGCATTCGGCTGCAAGCGCGTGCTGCTGTCGGACGAGTTCTACCCGGCCGTCGCCTCGGATGCGGTCGCGTTCGAGCCGTCGGCGCTCGCGCGCGTGGACGGCGGCGAGCTGGTCGCCGCATCCGGCGCCCGCTACCGCGCCGACATGCTCGTGCTCGCGACCGGGTTCGCCGCATCCGAGCAGCCGTACGCACCGCTCGTGACGGGCGAGGAGGGAACGACGCTCGCCGAGCACTGGGGCGAAGGGATGACCTCGTACGCGTCGACCGTCGTGGCCGGTTTCCCGAACCTGTTCGTCCTCAACGGCCCGAACGCCTCACTCGGACACAACTCGTCGCTGCTGATGCTGGAAGCGCAGGCGGAGTACGTCACGCGCTGTCTGGACCGCGCTGGCGACGACGTCCTGCGGCTCCGTCCGGATGCGGAGAAGGCCTACACCGCCCGCATCGATGCGGCGGCCGCATCCCGCCCCTGGCTCACAGGCGGCTGCGACAACTGGTACGTCGACGCGCGGTCGGGAAGGCTCACCCTGCTGTGGCCCGACACCGTCGACGCGTTCCGCGCCATGCTGGGTTCCACCGATGGGTCGGAGTTCCTGCCGGCCCCGCTGCACCGCGACGCGTCGCGGGCGAGAGGAGAGTCATGACCGTTCCCCTGCGTCTGGGCTACAAGGCCTCGGCCGAGCAGTTCTCCCCCGATCGACTCGCCGACTTCGCCGTGCTGGCGGAGGAGGTCGGGTTCGACTCGGTCTTCATCTCCGATCATTTCCAGCCCTGGATGCATGAGGGCGGGCATGCTCCGGCGGCCTTGCCGTGGCTGGGGGCCGTGGGGGCGCGGACCTCGCGGGTGCTGCTGGGTACCAGCGTGCTCACGCCCACGTTCCGCTATCACCCGGCCGTCGTGGCGCAGGCGTTCGCGACGCTCGGGGTGATGTTCCCCGGCCGCGTGATCCTGGGCGTCGGCACGGGTGAGGCGCTCAACGAGGTGACACTCGGGCTGGACTGGCCCGATCCGCCCGAACGCTTCCAGCGTCTCAAGGAGGCCATCACCCTCATCCAGAAGCTGTGGGCGGGCGAGCGCGTCACCTACGAGGGCAACTTCTGGAGTGTGAGCGACGCGACGGTCTACGACCGCCCGACGACGCCCGTGCCGATCTACATCGGTGCGGCGGGACCCGCGGCGACACGTCTGGCCGGGCGCATCGCCGACGGCTTCATCACGACGAGCGGCAAGGATCCGAAGCTCTACACGGACACGCTCCTCCCAGCCCTCGCCGAGGGCATCGAGAAGGCGGGGCGCTCCAGCGACGACGTCGACACCCTGATCGAGGTCAAGGTGTCGTACGCCGCCGATCGCGAGACCGCGCTCGAGAAGACGCGCTTCTGGGCTCCGCTGGCGCTCAGCGCCGAAGAGAAGATGGGCGTCCACGACCCGATCGAGATGCAGCGTCGGGCGGCCGAGCTGCCGATCGAGCGCGCCGCATCCCGCTTCATCGTCTCGACCGATCCCGACGAGCACGTCGAGCAGATCGCCCGCTACGTCGACCTCGGCTTCCGGCACCTGGTGTTCCACGACCCGGGTGAGGATCAGGAGCAGTTCTTGCGCACCTACGGCGAGGAGATCCTTCCGCGTCTGCGCGCACGCTTCGCGTGAACCTCGACTGGACGGTCGTCGTCCCGCTGAAGGCGGCGGCATCCGGCAAGTCACGGCTGGGAGCGAGCACCGAGCTGGTGCGCGCAATCGGTCTCGACACGGTGGCGGCTGCCGCCGCAGTCGCGCGCGTGGTCGTCGTCACGGCGGATCGACAGACGGCAGCGGACGCGGCCGCGATCAGCGGCGCGACGGTCGTCGTCGAAGAGGAGCCCGACGGGTTGAACGCGGCGATCGCCCTCGGGATGCCCGCATCGGATACGCCTCGCGCGGCGCTGCTCGGCGACCTGCCGGCGCTCCGCCCCGACGACCTCCGCAGAGCACTGGATGCGGCCGCATCCGTCGATCGCGCCGTGGTGGCAGATGCCGAGGGCACCGGCTCGACCCTGGTCACCGCGCGGGCGGGGGTGGCGTGGCAGAGCGCGTTCGGTGCGGGTTCCCTGGCCCGCCATCTGGCGCTCGGCTGCGAGCGCCTCGACGTGTCGGAGCACTCCTCCCTGCGCCGCGACGTGGACACGGTCGCGCAGCTCGCGGAGGCTGCCGCGTTGGGTCTCGGACCTCGCTCCGTTCGGTTCTCCACAGGTAGCGCCCTTTCGCAGGGAGGCCCCCACCGAGAGGCGTAACGTGCCAAAGGTGAGCGACGATTTCATGCGGGATGCGGACGCGTCCATCGCACGCGTCGAGCAGCAGATCGCGGCTGCCCAGGAGCAGGCGAAGCGCGGTCAGCAGTTCCAGCGCGACGTCGCGGAGGTGCGCGCCACCGCCAGCTCGCCCCGGCGCGAACTTCGTGTGACGGTCGACGCGTCGGGCCGGTTGCTCGATGCGGACCTGTCGGACGCGGCTATGGAACTCGCGCCGCAGGCGCTGTCCCGCCTGCTCGTCGACACGGCCCGCGTCGCGCAGCGCCAAGCGGGTGAGCAGGCGGTGCGCATCGCCGCGGAGCTGTTCGGCGAACAGGCCGGCGCCACCGAACGGCTGCGCGCCGAGATAGCCGACGCCCTGCCGCAGGGTGGCGGGACGAACGTACGGTGGTCGTGATGGCCGGTCGCATCGCCCTCGACGGCGACCTGATCGCCGCGCAGGCCTCCCGGGTAGAACTCGTCGCTTCGGACGTCTCGGTGGCGCGGGACGCGGCAGGCTCCACGAACATGGGCGGCGGCGCCTTCGGGGTGCTGTGCGCGTTCCTCGTTCCGCCTGCCCAGATCGCGGCCGCGATGGCGCAGCAGGCGATCGGCTCGGCCGAACAGATGCTGCGTCGGTCGGCGACCGAGCTGCGCGGCGTCGGCGACGACATGGCCTCGTTCGAGGATGACGTGGTCCAGGGGATCAACGCGCTCGGTCAGGGACTCGGTTGAGCACCGCTAACGTGCTGGTGGCGGCGCCCGTCGACACGGCGACGCCGTTCAGCGGCGCGGGCCTGCTCGATTCGGGCAGTCAGCTCGTCGCCGCGGTGGATTCGGGATCCTGGGTCGAGGGCGGGCTCGCGGGCGTCGGCTTCGCGATCGATGTGGCCGCGACGGCGATCGACCCGCTGGGCTCCTTGATCGGGGCGGGCCTCGGCTGGATCATCGACCACCTCGAGCCGCTGAAGGGCTGGCTCAACGACTTCGCGGGCAACGCGGGCGAGGTCGCCGCCTTCGCGCAGACCTGGTCGAACATCCAGACCCAGCTGGAGACCTCGGCGCAGGAGCTCGCCCATGTGGTCGGTCAGGTCGACGAGATGGCGGGCGAGGCGATGGAGGCCTACCGCCGATTCCAGCAGGATGTCGCTCAGCATCTTTCGGGGGCCGCATCCTGGGCAGGGGCGATGTCGACGGGTCTGCAGATGGCCTCGACGATCGTGCAGATCGTGCACGATCTCGTCCGCGATGTGCTGTCGCAGCTGGCCGGGGCGATCATCTCGTGGGTCGCCGAACTGGTGGTCACGGTGGGGCTGGCCACGCCCGTCGTCATCGGGCAGGTCACCACTCGCGTCAGCCAACTGGCCACCACGGTCGGCGAGACGGTGACGAAAGTGCTGCGCTCGTGCAAGAACCTCGGCAAGCTGCTCGACGACCTCAAGGGGCTGCTGCAGCGGGCGGGGGATCTGTTCAGCAGCGTGCTGAAGGGCGGCGGCTCGGGGCCTTCGGTGCGCGTGCCGGACGGCCCCGCCATCCATGCCCGCGTCGGCGAGCCGCTCTCGCCCGCCGACCTGAAGAGCATGATCGACGAGGGGTATCACGCGTCGATCTTCAGCGACAAGGTCGTGCAGCATTACGACCACTCGGCGGCGACGCTCGGTCGGTCGGGCTCGGATGTGTGGGCCATGCCGACCGAGGATGCCGCCAGGATCCACACGCCCGCGCAGGCGGCGCGCGAGACCGGCATGGCGCCCATGGCGCAGGATGCGTACCTCAACGGCGGCGACATCTACGCCGTGCACTTCCCGGTCGACTCGAGCGAATTGCGCCGCCCGACGGTCGCGGATCCGGGCGGGTGGGAGCACTTCTACCCCGACCCCACGAACATGAGCACCACGTACGGCCACACCGCGGTCAACACGGGGACGGGCGCGTACCTGGTGAACTCCACGCGTGAGACGCTCATCGCCGGCGGCGACGCGATGCGCAGCAACGCGGTGCTGACGAAGCTGGAGAATGGAGCGTGGGTGCTCGTGAGGCGGTATTGAGCGCCGCGACGGAGCTCGGGTGCCCGGTGTGCCACGAGGGTGCGTACAGCGGCGGGCAGCCGCGGTTCGTGACGTCGACCTCCCCGGTCGACCTGCTCTATCGTTGCGAGGTGTGCCGCACGTGGTGGTTCGACAACAGTCGGGGGCTGCGTCCGATGACAGACGAGGAGGCGCGCGAGCGTTTCCCGAACGAGGTGGGCAATGACTGAACCGACCGTCGTCGATCTGGCGATCCTGCAGGCGCGCGAGCAGCGTTTGACGATGCAGACCGTGCTGTGGACGTTCGCCGCATCCACCGTCTACGCGCCCAGCGGCGGCGACCCCGGCGAGGATTTCCGGGGCTTCCAGCCGGTGTACTACCCGGGGGCCTCCGAGCGCGTGCTGGCCGTGTTCACCGACCCCGACCTCGCGAGCGAGCTCGACGCCCTCGCGCCGTGGATGGTGACGTTCACCGGTGCCGACCTCATCCGCCGCATGCCGGCAGGCGAAGGCCTCGTCGTGAACGCGGGCTCGAGCGTCGGCTTCGAGCTTCCCGCAGCGGGCCTCGCCGCCTTCCGCCAGGAGCTGGACGCCGCACGGGGTCTCGCCCCGTCCTGACCCGGACGCGGCCCGCGCCGCTAAGGGGTCGTTCGGCGTGACCGGTTGCTCCGCCGCACCAGCACCACCGTCACAATCACACCCACCACGACCAGTCCGAGCACGCCCACACCGACCCCGATGATCACGGGCAGGAAAGCACCGATCCCGTCCTGCGAGGGCTGACCCGCTGCCGGCGGCGACGCCAACGCCGCAGCCGCCTCATCGATGTCCTCCTGCGTCGGCCCGGCCCCTTGTTCAGGAGCGGGTTGACGTCTTCGTACTGTGTCGGGTCTTTGCTCAACGTGTGCCGCAGCGACGCGACGCCGTAGCCGTACCCGCCGGTGTCGCTGTACTGCACCTCATGATCCTCAGCACCCGTATTGCGGACCACACCGATGACTGAGTTCAATCCGGCCGGGAAGGCGCCTTCCTTGAAGGTGTCGTTCGGATTACCCGCAACGACGGCACCGACGCATCCGGGACGATCCCCCGTGCTGAGCCCCCGCGCTCGCAACCGATGAGGTCGGTTCCGTCCCCACACACGCCGACCCCTCAGCGACGGTCAGATCGGCACCCTGGAAGTCCGGCAGATCAGGGTTGATCTGCGTGTCGACGGCGGCGATCTTCACGCCCTTGCCCGTCCACCCCTCAGCGTGCACATCCGCCACACCGTACGCGTCGTACCACCACTGCCCGTCGTCCGCAGCGGATGCGGCGGCAGTGGTCGTGCTGCTCAGCACGACCACACCGATCAGCAGCGCGGTCAACGATCAGCAGCGCGGTCAAGATGTGTCCGCGAGACGCTCGAGTGCGCATCTCGTCTCCCCCGGAAGAGGTATCGGGGAGCGAACCATTCCGTTCGCTCCCCGATACCGAGTTCAGCCCGCCTCGACGCGGGCTCTCATATTGGCATTCAGCGCTGGAACAGTTTCGCCGAGTTGCGGTCGGTCGTGACGTAGTCCTCTGCGATCGACTCAGTCGCCGAGGCGATGCGGGCGAGCACCGTCTTCATGTGCTCGAACTCCATCGACCAGGCACGCTGCGCGTTGTCGTACGCGACGCGCGCAGCGCCATCCCAGTTGCCGCGGAGACGGTTCGCCTCCTGCTCGAGGGCGCGCAAGGCGCCCTCGATCCGCTGCGACTCGCGGCGAAGCTCGCCCGCGGATGCGGTCAGTGCCGCCGGAGTGATGCTCAGATCGCCCATCTCACGCGCCTCCCATCATCGCGCCCAGGCCACCGATGGTGGACTGGTGCTGCTCCTCGAGAGCGTTCTGCGAACGCTCCGTCGACCGCAGCGCCTCCTCCAGGTGGACCAGCGTCTGGTTGATCTTCTGCGCGCCCGCCGTCCACGTCTGCATCATCTGCGCGTAGGACTGCGAGGCCTCGCCCTGCCAGATCGACTGGATCTGGTCGAGTTCGGCGATCACGCGCCGGGTGCTGTCGGCGATGTCGAGATAGGTCGCTGAGACCGCCTCGGCACCGCGCAGCAGCGCTCCCTCTTCTGCGGAGATCTTCTCGCTCATGTGTCAGTCCCTTCCCCCTGCGCCCGCACCCTCGGAGCGAGGGCCGAACTCTGCATCGTCTTCGATCGACGGCGCGATGGGGCCGCCGAGACCGCGCCCCTTCTTGTCGCTACGACCGCCACCACCGGCGCCCGCACCGGCACCGCCGCCGCCCATCATGCCCGTCGCACCGCGCGAGCCGCCCGCGGCTTCACCCGCAGCCCCTGCACCGACACCGGCACCACCGGCACCGCCTTTGCCGAGCAGCCCGCCGCCGGCGCCGCCACCGGCGTTGGCGGTGAGGCCACCGCCGAGGCCACCGGCACCGCCGCGTGCAGCGAGCCCCGCACCGCCGCCGAGACCACCAGCTCCGCGCAGGCCTCCGAGGCCTCCAGCTGCGGCTGCCTTGCCGAGACCGCCGAGAGCAGCAGCGCCACCGGCGCCCGCCACGAAGCCGCTCGACAGACCACCGGAGCCCAATCCGCCGGAGCCCAATCCACCCGACCCTACACCTCCGGAACCGCCCGGAAGAAGGGGCGTCTGTCCGCCGCCGGGGTAGGTGCCGATGCCATTTCCTACTGGGCCGTCGGGATGCACGATGACACCGGGAGCCGGCAGCGCGTTGTAGATCGGCGGCCGCGCCGTGCCCTGAGGGCCGCCTGCGTCGGGATCGTCAGGCACGAACCTCGGGGTGCCCCCGTCGGGACCCGGCATGATGACACCGCCCTGCCCCGGCGGAACACCCGGAGGCACGTTGTAGTCGGGGTAGTTCTGGAAACTCGGCGTCGAAGGACCACCGGTCTCGATGTTCGTGTCACGCAGTTCATCGGGGAGGTTCGGAATGCTGCCGTAGACGTTCTCCATGGGCGGCAGATCCGGGAACGCGGCGGAATCCTGATCGAGCGCGTTGCTCACTGCCTCGACGCCCGACCTCGCCTGGGCCTCTCGCTGGGAGCCGAGGAACCAGTTGGCTGCCGCGATGGCGCCCTCTCCGGCGATGACCGAGAAGCCGGGGAAGACGATCGTCGCACCCGCCGCGGCAGTGCGGATGGTCTGCTGCGCCTCCGCACTCAGCGACCCGGAGTCGAGGGCGTCGAGGTAGCGCTGCGCTTCTTGTTTCCGGGTGTTGGCTGCGTTGATCAGCCGGGGAAGCTCCTCGACGTAACTTCTCAGCTCCTCGATGTCCGCCTTGGCCTTCTGCATCTGGTCGACGGCGTCACGTTCGGTCTGCCCGGTGAATCCCGTCTCGCTGGCCACGCGATTCATCAGCGTTGTCAGCGAGGTCAACGCCGGCCCCACGGCCGAGAGATTCGGCATCTGCCACGCCGGGCCCTCCGCGAGGTTACGAAGGCGCTGCTCCCATTCGCTCATGACTGCCCCTTTCGCTGGGCGCGATTACTTCTTCGAACGAGCACGACGGTCACGATGACCCCCGCGATGATCAGGATTGAGATACCCACTCCGACTCCGATGAGAACCGGCGCCAACGCGCCGCTGCCGTTATCGGGCGAGGAAGGCTGTTCGGTCTCGGGCGGCGACGCGAGGGATGCGGCCGCCGCCTGGATGTCCTCCTCGGTCGGCCCGATTCCCTTGCCCATGAGGGGATTCACGTCCTCGTACTGCGTGGGGTCCTTGCTGAGCGTGTGTCGCAGTGATGCGACACCGTATCCGAACCCGTCACTGTCGCTGTACTGAACCTCGTGATCCTCGGCGCCCGTGTTGCGCGTCAACGACTGGATCAGTTGGTTGCCGGTCGCGTCCGGGTACTTCTGCTTGGCCGCTGCCAGAATCCCCGCGACGAGAGGCGTCGCCAACGAGGAACCCGTTGCACGACCCGACACCTCCCATGACCCCGGATCCGAACCATCGCCGATCGTTGCGAGGTTCGCTCCCGGCGCCACCACTGTCGTGAAGGCGACCTGGTTCTCCACACCGAGCGCACCCATCGGGAGCTTCTGCTCCGAGTCGACGGCGCTCACGCCGACAACGGTGTTGAGTCCGGCCGGATTGAGGCCTTCCTTGAAGACATCATTCGGATTTCCCGCGACGACGGGGACCTTCTTCGCCGCAGCCTCCGCGAGAACCTGATCGCCCGGAAGGGTGGCATCACCCTCGACCATGGAGACCGACACGATATCGGCACCGTCGTCGATCGCCCTCTTGATCATCCACACGATCGGCGTCAGCTTCGATTCGGCTACCTCAGGCAGCGGATCGCAGTCAGCTGTGGCCCCGACCCCGTAGAACGTGACCGACGCATCCGGCACGATCCCCTTCGTCCCGGCGACACCTGTTCCGTTGCCGATGAGCATCGCCGTCACCGTCGACCCGTGTTGCGCACCCGCGGTCGCTTCGGACGTCGACGGACTCGCTCCCACGCAGGCCGAGCCGTCGGCCACCGTCAGAGCCGTGCCCGCGAAGTCGGGAAGGTCCGGGTTGATCTGCGTGTCGACGACAGCGATCTTCACACCCTCGCCGGTCCACCCTTCGGCGTGCACGTCGGCAACACCGTACGCCTGGTACCACCACTGACCATCGTCGGCGACCGCAGCGGATGATGGCGCCGCGGCGCCGAAGGCCAGAACGCTGACGCAAGAGAGAGCGAGGAGACCGTTGAGAAGCGGGCGAGGTCGAACTCGCCGGTCGGAGCGGTTCACCAGGCTGTAGGGGCCGCGCCGGAGGTCGGAGCGGGAGCGGGAGTGGAGGAAGACCCTCCAGGAGCCGGGGGGGCACTGGCGATCGAGGCCTCGATGAAGGCCGATGCGCGCCGCGCCTCGGCCGAGGTGTCGCCATCCGTGTTCTGCAGCGCGTCAGCCGCCTTCTGAAGGGCTTCGGCATTGGTGTCGACGTAGCGGCGCACAACCTCGGTCCTCTGCCCGATGCGCATAGCCAGCACCTCCAGGCTTCGGAAGTAGGTGCGCTGCGCGTCCTCCTGGTTGGCCCCCTCAACCTGCGCCACCCGCGCGCGCTCAGGGATGGCTGCCGCCTGCTCCTGAAGACGAGTGATGTTCTGCGCGAGTTGCGCGAGGTCCAGCGCGATCTGAGTGATGGAGCTCATGGTTTTCCCCCGGAAAGTCTGTATGTGAAAGTCGGATGCGGGCCGGCACGGTGATCACCGGCCGACCCGCAACACGAGGGGTGTCAGAGCGCGAAGCGCCCGGCAGCCGAACGGTCGGTCGAGACGTAGCCCTGCGAGATCTCTTCGGTCTTGGCCGCGATCTGCTCGAGGAGCGTGTTGAGGGCGATCAGCGACTGGTTCCACTTGCGCTGAGCGTCGTCGTAGGCGTTCTGCGCCTCACCATTCCAGGAAGCGCGGAGCTTGCCGACCTCGGACTCGAGGGTCTCGAGCTGAGACTTGATCCCGTTGGCGCCGCCGCGGATCTGCTGCGAGAGCGCGATGACCTGCTCGGGACGGACGGACATGGACTGCATGGAAGTTTCCTTTCCGAAAGCCTGCGCCGAAGCGTCAGGCGCCCATCATCGAGTTGAGACCGGAGATCGTCTGCTGGTGCGATTCTTCCGAGGCGGCCTGGTCGCGCTCGGTACCCGACAGGGCCTCCTCGAGCGTCACCAGCACCTCGTTGAGCTTGGTGGTCTCCTGGTTCCACCGCGCCATGAGCTGCGTGTAAGCGCCGGCTGCGGCGCCCGTCCAGAATCCGGAGACCTGCTCGATCTCGGAACGGACCTTCTTGACCTGCTGGTCGACACCGGCCTTGGCCGTGTTGACTGCCTGGGCGCCGCGCTTGAGAGCACCCTCTTCAGCGGAGATCACATCTGCCACGACTTCCCCCTCATCCCTCATCATCGGCGTTCCCGCCAGCCGGCCGCTCTTCTTGAGGTGAAGGGCGTAGGAAACCGACCGATCTAAAGCTAGGGAGGTTTCGGAGGGGTCGGCAAGCTCTCCACAGGGCATTGCCATGAGACTTCTCTCACGTTATAACCCACCGCCCGTGCGGCGTCCAGCAGCGGTGGCTGGGGCATGCGGGACCATAGAATGGCCGCGCGCGAGGACAGCGCATCATTCGCCCGAGCCGGAGGGGGAGCCCGCACCGTGGCCCAGACGATCAGCGCGCCGCGCGCACTACTGCGTATCTCCGTGCAGAGCGAGGGACGCCGACTCGACATCGGCGTGCCGGCGCACGTGCCGCTCATCGAGTTCATGCCCGGCTTCGCCCGGAGCCTCGGTGTGCTCGATCCGACCATGACCTACGCGGGCTACGCGCTGCAGAAGGCCGACGGCACGGTGCTGGATGCGGCCCAGGGCGCGGCGCCCCAGGGCGTTTCGGACGGTGACGTGCTGACGCTCGCGCGCGGCGGACTCATCGCCCAGCCGCGGGTGTACGACGACATCGTCGAGGCCGTCATCGACGCCACCGGACAGCAGAACCGGCCCTGGACCGCGCGAGACAACGCACGCACGGCTCTGGCGGTAAGCCTCACCCTCCTCGGACTCTGCGCACTTCTCCTTCTGGCGGCGGGCCCCTCGTTGGGACTCGGCGCCCTGATCGCCGGCGGCGGAGCCGTCATCCTCGCGACCGTCGCCGCCGTGGTCGCCCGACTCGGCCAGCTCGAGGCGGGCCAGGGGCTCGGCATCGCCGCATCCGTCTTCGCCGCCCTCTCGGGATATCTCGCCGTGCCGCCGTCGCTGGACCTGTGGGGCTGGCCGCTGGCCGCTGCCGGTCTCGGCATGCTCGTCGTGGGAGGCGCCACGCTCGCGCTCATGCCCGACAGAGCCGAGGTGCAGCTCGTGCCCGTCGCGCTGGGCGGGGTGGTCGGTATCGCCGCCGCCGTCACCGCCCTGCTTCCCGAGGGGACGATCGCCCCCTACGCGCTCATGATCGGCATCGTGGGCACGCTCTCCGGCACCCTGCCGTGGCTCGTGCTCAGCTCGACGCGGCTGCGCGTCATCTCCCCTCAGAGCGACGCGGACATGTTCGCCGACCCCCAACCCATCGACGCCGCCGACGTACGGGCGCGCACGGCGCGCGGTCAGCGCACGCTCGTCGCCCTGCGCGTCGCGCTCGGTATCGCCGTGCTCGCCGCCACGCCCCTCGTCGCCTCCGACGGCGTCGTGGGCGCGATCCTCTGCACGCTCGCGTTTCTCGGCATGATGTTCCCCTCGCGCCAGACCTACGCCCGCTCGGGCGTGCTCGCCATCATGGCCGTCGGCACGGCAGGACTCGCCGCGTCCGGTCTGACGATCTCGCTCACGCAGCCCGCGCTGCGCACCGCGCTGCTGATCGCGCTGGGGGTGGCCGCTGCGATCGTGGTGACCGTCACGCTGCTCTCACCCAAGGCGCGCACGCGTCTCGCGCGGGTGTCCGACACGGTCGAGCTCGTGCTGCTCGCGCTGCTGCTGCCCCTGGGCGTCATCGCGGCGGGGCTGGCCTGATCCATGGCGACCAAGAACGACCTCATCGAGGCGCAGACCTTCTCGCGCCGCCGCCTGCTCACCGCCTTCGTCAGCGGCGCGCCGGGCGGTAAGGAGCTCGAGCCCACCGCTCCGCTGCGTGCGGTCATCGCCGCCATCGCGCTGACCGTCGGCGTCATCCTCGTCGGGGTGTTCTACGGACTCATCCGCCCTGGACTGCCCAACGGCTGGGACAACGGCAAGCTCATCATCGTCAAAGACACCGGCTCGCGCTTCATCACCCAGGACGGCGTGCTCTATCCCGTCATCAACACCGCCAGCGCCCGCCTCATCCTCCCCTCCAGCGACTTCCAGGTGATCGACACCGATCAACAGAATCTCGAGGGAGTCCGTCTCGGACCCACGCTCGGCATCGTCGGCGCGCCCGACGAGATCCCCACTCCCGCGGGCTTGACCAACAGCGGCTGGGGCGCCTGCGTCACCGACGACGCCGCCCTGGATGTGCGCATCGGCGGCGCTGCGCCCCAGGAGGCGAGCGGGCGCGCGGTCGTCGTCGATGCCGCCGGCTCACGTTACGTGATCTCCGACGGCCTGCGCTTCGCGGTTTCCGCGAACGACGGCGACGCGGTGCTGCGCGCCGCCGGCATCGGAACGCTGAACCCCGTGAAGGTCCCGGTCGACTGGCTGAACCTCTTCACGCCGGGAACGGATCTCGCACCGCTGCGCGTCTCGAACGCGGGCGCGGTGGTGCAGGGCACGTCGCTGCGAGTCGGCGAGGTCGTCCACGCCACAGGCGAGCCCGACGACAAGCGTTCTCTCGTGCAGTCGGACGGCACTCTCGCCGAGCTGACCCCCCTCGCCTGGCAGCTCTATCAGCTCGGCGGCCAGACCTCGCAGGTGCGCGAGGTCACGCAGGCCGAAACCGGCGGCCTCCCGTCGGCCGCCCAGCGCGCCGGCGGCGCGGACTGGCCGACGCAGAGCTTCACTGCCATCGACACCGCTGACCGACCCTGCGCCGCGCTCGTCGGCGACAACGCCGAGACCCGCACCGTGCTGGCCACCCAGCCGCGCTCGGACAACGTCACCGCCCAGGTGCGCGTGACCGCCGGCGCCGGCGCTCTCGTACGTTCGGGGGGCCGCGGCGATCAGAACACCGCACTGGTGACGCTCGTCGATGCCACCGGCACCTCGTACGCACTGCCCGGCGCCACCGAGGAGACGATCGCACGACTCGGCTTCACGCCCGACGACATCGGCACCGCCGCCGACGTGTGGATCGACCTGCTGCGCACCGGCCCGGCCCTGACCGAGGCCGCTGCCGGCATGTCGACCGACGGTTCGCAACCGATGCCCACACCGACGGCAGGAGGTTGATCGCGTGCGCCCCGCACACGCGATGAGTCCGCGTCCCCTGCGACGGCTCGCGGCAGCGGTCACCGCTGCGACCGTGGCGGGTGTGCTGCTGGGCGCCGTCCCGGTGGAGGCACCCGCCGCATCCGCACAGTCGTCACAGGGCTGCAATGCGGCGACGCGCATCGGCGCAGCACCTCCGGCCCTGTCGATGCTGCAGAGCGAGCTGGCGTGGAACATCACGCGAGGCGCGGGCGTGACGGTCGCGGTCGTCGACTCGGGCGTCCTGGCGATCAACCCGCATCTGGTCGACGCGTTCGCGGGCGGAGTGAATCTCGTCGGCGACGGCCAGGCGCCCGACGGATCGACCGACGTGTACGGTCACGGCACGGCCATCGCCGGGCAGATCGCCGCACGCAAACTCGACGCCTCGGGTGTCGAAGGCCTCGCCCCGGAAGCGAAGATCCTTTCGGTGCGGGTCTTCGCCGGCGACGACAAGCAGACCGCGGAAGCGGGCTTCGGGCCGCAGATCGGCAAGCTGGCCGCCGGCATCCGCTGGGCGGCCGACGCCGGCGCGCAGATCATCAACGTGTCTATGAGCACGACCGACGACGTGCCCGAAGTGGCGGATGCGGTCGCCTACGCGACCTCGCGCGGCAGCCTCGTGATCGGCAGCTCCGGAAACCGCAACAACGTCCTCTCGCTCGTGCAGACCGAGGCGGACGTCCCCCGCTACCCGGCGAACTACCCCGGGGTGCTCGGAGTCGCCGCCACGGATCTGCAGGGCGTCGTCACCGACGACAGCATCCACGGCTCGCATGTGGCGATCGCCGCTCCCGGACAGAGCATCATCACGACATCCCAGCTCGGCGGCGACTGCGTGTACGCCGACAGCGCCCCGGCCACCAGCTACTCCGCGGGATACGTCTCAGCGGCGGCGGCGCTCGTCGCCGCCGCGCACCCCGACGAGACCCCCGCCGAGTGGGCCTACCGCCTCACGGCGACCGCTGTCCGCAGCGACCCCGACAGCCGTGACGACCGAGCCGGCTGGGGTGTGGTGCAGCCCTACGACGCCATCGTGATGCAGCCGGGCCCGGGGCTGCGCGGACCTGCGAGTCCGTTCCCCGGGAGCGAAGTCGCCGCACCGGAGCAGCCGGCGGCCGATCCCGTCACCGTGGTGCACAAGCCCGCGCCCGACGAGGAGGCGATCCTCTTCGGCACCACGGCCGCCGTCGGCGCGCTCATCGCGATCGGCGGCGCCGGGGCACTCGGGGTGTTCGTCTCACGGCGCCGGCAGGCGGCGACGTCCGCCCAGCAAGTGCGGCGCGGCGGCGGGCTCTACCGCGACGACGCGCCGCGCGACTGAAAATCAGCTCGCGCGGCGGAGGTGCACGACGGCGTCTCCGAGCACGAAGCGCTCCGTCACCGGGGCCGAGCCGCCCGCCTCGAGCGCCTGCTCCACGCCGGATGCGTCCAGCAAGCTGACGCCGTTCGTGGAGCCGAGGTCGGTGATGGTCCACGCGGCGCCGTCCCAGACGAGGCGCGCGTGCTCCTTCGACACCGTGCGGGCGTCATCCGTCACCGCGACGTACTGCACGCCGCTCTCGGCTGCGCGCGGGTTGCGTCCGAGCACGAGAGCCGCAGCGGCGACGGCGACGACCTCGCCCGAGGGCAGCGCGAGCGACCATCCGATGGGCGCAGGGGCCTCCTCGGCGCCGCGCCGTGCGCGCCGCGTGAGAGGTGCCGGCTCGGGCTCGACCGCTCCCGCGCGAAGCACCGGCGTGGGCTGGGCAGGCGACGGCGTGATCTGCGGCGGGACGACCGGAGTCGCCGGCACCGCAGCGGCGGGTGCCGGCGGCGGCACCGGCGAGACGGCGGGCGCGGGGGCCGAGGGCGCAGCCGCGGGAGGCGGCACGGGCGGCACTGCTGCAGCGGGAGCCGCGGGAACTCCCGGGCTCGCTCCGCGGCGCATGGGGCCGTATCCGCCCGCGGCCGGCGCCGGGGGTGCGACCGCGGGGGCTGCGCCCGGAGCCATCGGAGTGGGCGCGACCGGCGGCACGGGCGGCGCGACGACCGCATCAGGGATGCCGGGCGGGCGCTGTGCCGGCGGGGCGACGGCGAACACGGGTGCGGGTCGGCCGGGTGCGACCGCGGGCTGCTGGGGTGCGACAGGAGCGCGACCCCCGGAGAGCACCGCGGCCCACACCGGGGGCAGCAGCACTCCGAGCACGGTCGTTCCCGCGCCGCGGCCCGCCTCACTGTTGATCCGGTGCACGGCCATGATCTTCAGGATCAGCGCGTAGACGTTCACGAAGGGGACGAGCAGCAGCGCGGCCTTCACGGGATCGACGTTGCCGAGCCGGAAGAGCTCCGCCTCGTTCATGATGGGCACCCAGGCCCGCCAGGGCTCGGTCTCGCGCTCCTGAAGCACCCGAGAGAGTCCGATGGCGTACCAGACATGCCAACCGGCGGCGACGATGCCGCCGAGCACGGCGGCGACGATCACGACGGTCAGCACGACCGAGCTGTCATCCACGGATTCTCCGTCTCCCCTCGGGCCTCACGCTCGAGGGCCCTCTGTCAACGCTACCGGCCCGCATCCGAGGGATGCAGCCCCTTGCCTTCCGTCAACGGAGCGACCACGAGGTCGTGACCGGCCTCGACCAACGCCGCCGCCCCTCGATCGAGGGCGTCGGCCGTGTAGGGCACCGCGATCATGCTTCCGTGCGCGAGGCGGTCGAGCATGATCACGATGCGGGTCCGAGCGGCGTCCGACCCGGCCGTCATCGTCGCGCGCGCCTCGAACCCCCAGGATCGCATCCCCGGGATGAGTTCGACGCCGACCACGTTCGAGGCGATGAAACGCAGCGCGGAGCCGGCCTTCAACCGGCGCGTCGAGCCCGAGGAGTCGGTCATTCGGTACTTCGCGCCGAGCAGCGCTGCGGTGAGTGCGTCGAGCGCGATGGATGCCGGCGCCGAGGTCGACACGATCCAGGTCGGCTTGATGAAGGGGCCGCCCTCGAACGCGAAGCGAGGTTCGGACGCGCTCACAAAGCCCACCGTTGGGCGTTTCGCCGCTCGGTGGCATCGTAGGTGGAGCTGGCGCGTTCCAGGGCACCGGCGGCGTCGGAGGCGAGTGAGACCAGAACTCCGAGCTGTCGACTCCAGTCACGCTGCGCGCTCGCGTACGCCTCCTGAGCGTCACCGCTCCACTGACCCGCGAGCGCTGCGGCCTGCCCGTCCAAGGTGTCCAGGATCGTCCGGATCGCCTCGACGGCTTGCGAGATCCCCCCGGCGACCTGGCGCTGACCGTCGGTGTCGAAACGGATGCTGTCGCTCATCGCAGGTCCCCCATCCGACGCGTGAGCTGTTCGATCTGTCGCTGCAGCTCGGAGAGCGCCTCCGCCGCATCCGCCCGAGGGTTCGGCGCTGTCGGATCGACAGCCGCCTCCGCCTCGAGCTGTTCCACGGTCGCGCGCAGACGAACCGATGCCTGCGCGCGCAGCGCTTCGGCTTCCGGGGACGTGTCGGTGCCGTCGAAGACATCCTCCAGTGTCGTCTCCTCCAGATCGATCCGGGCCTGCAGCCGGCGCCACTCGGGGCCGAGCTCGCCCCGACGAGCGGCTTCCGCACGCCTCTCGTCCGCAGCCTTCTCGGCCGCCGCATCAGCGGCGATCGCCTCGTTCATCACGCGGATGGTGTCGTTGATGCGCTCGAGCGGGTCCATCAGCGCACCGCCTTCGTGACCGCGGCGTTCGCCAGGTCCTCGACGATCGCCGCCGCCTGCACGAGCTTCTCGCGCCCGGCGACCATGTCGGAGATCGCGTCCAGGATGGCGGTGATGAGCGTGTTGATCAGACGCAGGTAGAACATCACCTTCTGCATCCCCTCGATGATCTCCACGCCGGCGACGATCCAACCGGCCACGGGGATCGAACTCTCGATCAGCAGCCGCGTCAGCTTGTTCGCGATCCACTGCAGCGCCGCCCCGATGCCCGACGCGGCCAGGTTGGAGGCGAGGGCCACCTTGTCGATGAGGCCGCTGATCGCATCGAACGCATAGCTCAGCCCGACCGCTCCCCCGCTGACGAGCCCGGCCGTGGCGCCGAACCGCAGCGACGCCTCGCCTTCCCACTGGTCCATCTGTCCCGGCAGACCGGAGAAGTTCGAGGCGAGCTCCATCATCGCCCGCCCCTCGTGCGTCCACGCCTGAGATGCCCCGTCGATGCGCTTCCAATCGCCGGCGAGCGGCTTGTACACGTACTCCTGGAGGATGCTGAAGCCGAGGATCAGTTCGGCGACGTAGTCGACACTGCCGAGGATGAGGCCGGCTTTCCAGCGGAGATCCTCCATCATGTTGACGTCCGACGAAGGCGTCACCAGGTAGCTCGTCGGGTCGGTGCGTTCCTCGACCCCGCCCCGCGAGGTGAGCGTGGACAGCCGGTCCACAGCGGTCTCGACGGTGCCCGAGATGAGGTCGTACCCGCTGCCCAGCACGTTGCCGCTGGTCACGATCGCGTCGGCCAGGCCGTTGTACTCGCTCGGGTCGTTGCCGTAGCCGGCATCGGCCGACCCGGTCGGCCCGCCGAGCGCGGGAATGCTGCCGCGCGGGTCGGAGAACGGCGGGAGCGATCCTCCGCCGAGGGATGCGAGAAGGGCGCGCGCGGCTTCGTACGCCTCCTGATCGCTTCGCACGTAGTCGTCGAGAGTCCGGGTCGCGGTCTCAGCCGCCCAGTCGGACACCTGACCGACCGTGCGGATGGCCAAGGCACCCGCATCCGTGATCAGGTCGGTGATGGGCTGCATCACGCGAAGGACGAGTCCGAGATCTCCGGCGGTCAGGCGACAGTGGGATTCGAGATACGTCGCCATCTGGTCGGTGTGCGCTCTCTGCCGCTGCAGGAGCGTCGATGCCTGACTGAGTTGGACATAGCTGACCGCCACTGCTGTCACCGAGACTCCCTTCGATCCGCGGGGGATCTCTCCGCATCCGCGCGTGAATGGCCATGGTAGCCACAGACGCGAAAAGACGCCGGGAGTCTTGCACAGCCCCCGTCAGGCGCCCCGCAGACGCTCCGCCAGATAGCCGTGCAGCGTCTCCAACGGCACGCGTTCCTGCGTCATGGTGTCGCGGTCGCGCACTGTGACGGCGTCGTCTTCGAGCGAGTCGAAGTCGACGGTGACGCAGAACGGAGTGCCGATCTCGTCCTGGCGGCGGTAGCGGCGGCCGATGGCGCCCGCATCGTCGAAGTCGACGTTCCAGCGTCCGCGCAGCTCATCCGCCACACGCCGAGCCAGGGGCGACAGGTTTTCGTTCCGGCTCAGCGGCAGCACCGCGACCTTAACGGGGGCGAGACGCGGGTCGAGCTTGAGCACCGTGCGGGTATCGACGCCGCCCTTCGCGTTCGGCACCTCTTCTTCGCGGTAGGCGTCGACGAGGAAGGCCATCATCGCGCGGGTGAGGCCGAACGAGGGCTCGATGACGTACGGCGTGTACGTGGTGTTCGACGACTGGTCGAAGTACGCGAGCTTCGTGCCCGAAGCCTCGGCGTGGCTCGACAGGTCGTAATCGGTGCGGTTGGCGACACCCATGAGCTCGCCCCACTCCTTGCCCTGGAAGCCGAAGCGGTACTCGACGTCGATCGTTCCGGCGGAGTAGTGCGCGCGGTCCTCCTCGGGGACATCCAGGCGACGCATGTTGTCGGCATCGATGCCGAGGCCGATGAACCAGTTCCAGCAGGCCTCGACCCAGTGCTCGAACCACTCGTTCGCCTCGGCCGGCGGCGTGAAGTACTCGATCTCCATCTGCTCGAACTCGCGCGTACGGAAGATGAAGTTGCCGGGTGTGATCTCGTTGCGGAACGCCTTGCCCACCTGGCCGACGCCGAACGGCGGCTTCTTGCGGCTCGCCGTGAGCACGTTCGAGAAGTTGATGAAGATGCCCTGCGCGGTCTCCGGGCGCAGGAAGTACAGCCCCGACTCGTCGTCGACGACGCCGAGGTAGGTCTTCACGAGGCCCGAGAAGGCCTTCGGCTCGGTGTACTGCCCCTTGGTGCCGCAGTTCGGGCACGGGATGTCGGCCAGCCCGTTCTCCGCCGGACGTCCCTTGCGCGCTTCGAAGTCCTCGATGAGGTTGTCGGCGCGGAACCGCTTGTGACAGTGCAGGCACTCCACCAGCGGGTCGGTGAAGGTCGCGACGTGGCCGGATGCCTCCCACACGCGCTTGGGAAGGATGATCGACGAGTCCAGGCCCACCATGTCGCCGCGACCGCGGACGAAGGTCTGCCACCACTCGCGGCGGATGTTCTCCTTGAGCTCCGTGCCGAGAGGGCCGTAGTCCCAGGCGGAACGCGATCCGCCGTAGATCTCGCCCGCCTGGAAGACGAACCCGCGATGGCGGGCGAGGGCGATGACTTTGTCGAGACGGGACTGCTCGGCCACGGTGGCTCCAATGGTCGCTGTGCGAAGGGCGCGCGGACGCATAGGGGATGCGGCGCGGGATCATCCGATTCTATCCGCGCCGGTGCGGCGCTCCGCCGCGTGTTCTGCGAGGGTCAGCCGGCGGGCGCGGCCGCGCACGCGGCGGCGATCCGCGCCGCCACGACGCCCTCGGGGTCGGCGAGCGGCGTCACGGCGACGCCGATGGCCGCACCGAGGGCGAACCCGATCGTCGCGGTGGGGTCTTCGCTCGCACCACTCGCCGACGGCGAGGGAGTGGGCAGCGGCGCCGCATCCGCCCCCGCGGGCGCACTCGCGTCCGCCTCGCAACGGATCTGCGGCAGCGAGACCACGATCTCCGCGCTCTGCCCCGCCTCGACCTCGATGCTCCCGGAGCCGACCTTGCGGCCGATGCCGGCGAAGCCAGGAGCGTCGATGCGGATGCGGGTGAGCGCGAGATTCTCGTCGGTCGTGTTCTCGACCCACAGTCGCACTTCGTCGGCGCTCTGAGCGGGTGTCGCCGGCAGGAGGGTCGCGGTGATTCCGGAGGGAAGCGCCGTAGCGCTGGGCGCCGGTCGAGGCTGCGCGCCGCATCCGGCGAGCGCGAGAGCCCCGATGAGCAGCGCCGCTGCCGTCGCCCCCGTGCGCGCCGCCCCACGGCGCCCGGGCCTCGCGGACGCGGCATCTCCCCCATTCGGCATACCTGCACTGTATCCGGGGGGTGCCTATGGCTTCCCTGAGCGCTCAGCTCTTGGCGGCGGCTTTCGCGGCCCGCTTGGTCTCGCGGACCTTCGCGAGGGACTCGGGGCTCGTGATGTCGGCGACCGAGCGGAACGAGCCTTCCTCGCCGTACGGAGCGGACGCCTCGCGCCACCCGGCGCCGGTGAAGCCGCGTTGCTTGCCCAGCAGCGCGAGGAAGATCTTCGCCTTCTGCTCGCCGAAGCCCGGGAGGGCCTTGAGCCGCTTCAGCACCTCACGGCCGTCGGGTTCGCCGTCGGTCCAGATGGCTGCCGCATCGCCGTGCCACCGGTCGGCGACCTCGGCGCTGAGCTTCTGCACACGTTCCGCCATCGACCCGGGGAACCGGTGCACGGCGGGGGTCTGCCCGAACGCCGCGGCGAAGGCCTCCGGGTCGTACGCCGCGAGCGACGCCGGGTCGAGCGTGCCGACGCGGTCGAGGATCTTCAGCGGGCCGGCGAAGGCGGTCTCCATCGCCACCTGCTGGTCGAGCAGCATCCCGATCAGCAGGGCGAAGGGGTCGCGCGTCAGCAGCGCGTCGGCGTTCTCGTCGGCGGTGATGTGCAGGTCGGCGCTCATGCGTCTCCTTCGTGATCGCGGACAGGGAGAGGCGTGCGGAAGCGATCCGGCCGGTTCTTCTGCGGCCGGCGCCGGTTCTGCGCGAGCGGCCGCAATGCGCCCTCGAAGTAGGCGATCGCCGCCAGGGCATCCACATGGCCATGGGTGATGTTCCGCCCCACCACGGGAAGCGGGTAGCGCGGGTTCTCGTAGACCGCGGCGATCCGGAGGATGGCGGCGTGATCGTCGGCGCTCATGGCGAGGGCACGTTCGGCGAGCTCGTCCTCCCCGAAGTCCCACAGGCACCCCGCGATCAGCGTGATCGGCGCACTCACCCTGAAGTTCGCGACGCCCTTCATGGCTTCGCGGACATCCGGCGCCCAGGCGGCGGGCGGTTCGGCGCTCATGCCTCCATGGTGCCAGCCCCCGGGCCGCGGCGGCAGGAATGGGCGCGTGGGGCTGGGGACGAATGCCGGGGCGCTCCGGGTGCACCCCCGACCTGTTCCCCTGTCGCAGATCGACGCCAACGCGTCGATCTGCGACAGGGGAACATCAGCCCGCCACGCTCGCCTGTCAGAGATCGACGCCGAAGCGTCGATCTCTGACAGGCGAGCTGATCAGGTGGGCCGCGCTAGCCAGGCCGACCGGGCGGCCGGCGGGACGGGGACGGGTGGGACGGGGACGTGCGGGCAGGATCGGGTGCTGGGCGGGCGGGTGACCCCGCAATGCGCGGGTGGGTCAGCCGGCGAGCTCGGATGCGGAGTCGTCGCCGTCGTCCTCGGCTGCGGCATCCTCCGGCGCGAGACCGTAGAGCACCTCGAGCGCGGCGAAGACCTCGTCGGCGCGGCCCCGCTCGGCGAGCGCGTGCGCGCGGGTCGTGGGGGTGTGCAGCAGGCGACCCACCAGGTGGCGCAGCGCCTGCTCGGTGCGCTCGTCGTCCCCGCGGCGGCGTCCGCGAGCGATCTCCGCCTCGAGGAGCTCGAACATGTGCGTGCGCAGGGCGACGACGGCCGGCGCGACCGTGCGGCGCTCGCCGACGACCGCGAAGCGCTGGGCGGCGTCGGCCACGAGGGCGCGCGCCGCATCCGTCGCCTGCAGCTCCTCCAGCGGCGCGTGCACGCGGATGGTCTCGAGATCGAGCAGGTCGGTGCCGCTGACGGTCGCCACGTCGGGGTCGACGTTGCGCGGCAGCCCCAGGTCGATCACGAGGCGACGGTGCCGGTCGTGACCGGGAGCCGTCCGCGCGACGGACGCCTCGTCACCGAACGTCGCGGCGCTGAGCACGGGGTGCTCGACGCTGGTGCACGTGATGATGAGGTCCGACAGCTTGGCGGCCGTGGCGAAGCCCGCCGCATCCGCGACGGCGAGGCCGTGCTTGCGCGCGAAGCGCTCACCGCGACCCGACGGCGAGTGCACCGTGATGTCGGTGACGCCGCGCTCGCGCAGGGCGGCGAGGGTGGCGGCCGCGTACGAACCGGTGCCCACGAGCAGGACGCGCAACGTCGCCCAATCGGCGAAGCGTGCCGACGCGAGATCCAGGGAGAGACGCACGAGCGAGCGGCCGGCGCGACCGAGAGCCGTGCCGTTCTTGACGCCGCGCTGCGTCTCGGACGCGCGCTGGAACAGACGCTCGAGCTCGGGCGAGGTCGTGCCGTCGCCCCGCGCCTCGGTCAGCGCGCGGCGCACCTGACCGGCGATCTCGCCCTCACCGACGACGACCGATTCGAGACCGGACGCGACCGCGAACAGGTGCTGGGCGACGCGAGGGCCGGAGATGACCTCGTACGATCCGGAGAACTCCTCGGCCGAGACGCCCGTCGCAGACTCGATCGCCGCCAGCGCCGCCTCGAGCCCCACGGCCTCGGCCGCGGTCACCGGCTCGTCCATGTCGACGTACGCCTCGAAGCGGTTGCAGGTGGCCACGACCACGGCACCCTGCACGCACTCGTCGTGCTCGGCGATCAGAGGTGCGACGCGGGTGGTGTGGATGCTGAGTCGCTCGAGGAGCTCGAAGGACGCGGTCTTGTGACTCGCGCTGACACACAACAGCACATGTCGATTGTACGCCGCGTCGAAATCACCGGCCGCGGGAGCTTGCGCACGAACGTGCAGGTGCTCGACATGTGGCGCTCACCCGCCGGATGCGAGGATGTCGGGGTGAGCTCCACCGGACCCGCTTCCTCCCCCCTCATCCGCGCCCTCAAGGGTGAGCGCACCGACCGCCTCCCGGTCTGGTTCATGCGTCAGGCGGGGCGGTCGCTGCCCGAGTACCGCGACCTGCGCGTGGGAACCCGCATGCTCGACGCCTGCCTGACCCCTGACCTCGCGGCCGAGATCACCCTCCAGCCCGTGCGCCGCCACGGCGTGGATGCGGGCATCTTCTTCAGCGACATCGTGGTGCCGCTGCGCCTGGCCGGCATCGCCGTGGAGATCGAACCCGGACGCGGCCCGGTGTTCCCCGACCCGGTGCGCACCGCATCCGATGTCGCCCGCATCGTGGACATCGACCCGCAGGCGGTCGCCGCCGCGGCGGAACCGGTGCGCGAGGCCGTGCGCATCGTCGTGGACGAGCTCGGCGGCACCCCGCTCATCGGCTTCGCGGGCGCACCCTTCACCCTCGCCGCGTACCTCGTCGAAGGCGGCCCGTCGAAGGAGCACCTGCGCGCCCGGGCGCTCATGCACGCCGATCCGGCATCGTGGCACGCGCTGGCCGGCTGGCTCGCGGAGGTCTCGCGCACCTTCCTCGCCGCGCAGACGGATGCGGGCGCTTCCGCCGTACAGCTGTTCGACTCGTGGGCCGGCTCACTGTCGGTCGCCGACTACCGCACCTACGTCGCCCCCCACTCGCGGGCGGCCCTGGCCGGTGCGGACGCACCCCGCATCCACTTCGGCGTCGGCACGGGACATCTGCTCACCGACATGCGGCTGGACGGCACGACGGATGCGGTGGGCGTCGACTGGCGCACGCCGCTCGACGACGCGGCCGCGATCCTCGGACAGGGCGTCACCGTGCAGGGCAACATCGACCCTGCCCTGCTGCAGGCGCCGTGGCAGATCGTGGAGGAGCACGTGCGCGACGTGATCGCGCGCGGGCGTGCGGCGCGCGCCCACATCCTCAACCTGGGGCACGGCGTCCCGCCCGAGACGGACCCCGACGTGCTGACACGCATCGTGGAGTTGGCGCACGAGGAGCAGGTGTGAGCGCGGCGGATCTCGACGATCTCGCCGCACGGGCGGAATCCACCCGTGTCGCGGTCGTCGGCGGCGGCGTCGCCGGCCTCGTCGCAGCCCTCGACTTCGCGAAGCTCGGCTTCCGCGTCATGGTGCTCGAAGCATCCGCGCAGCCCGGCGGCGTGCTGCGCGGTGCCGAGGTCGCAGGACTCCCGGTGGATGTGGGAGCGGAGAGCTACGCGACGCGCGGAGGTACCGTACGCGCCCTGATCGACGAGCTCGGCATCGGTGACGAGGTGGTGACCCCGGCCGCCGGCGGCGCCTGGGTCGCGGGCCTTCCCGGTGGCCGGGCCGCGCCCCTGCCGCGCGGCGGCGTGCTGGGCATTCCGGAGAACCCGTTCGATCCGAGCGTGCGGCGCGTCATCGGCTGGCCGGGCGCCTGGCGCGCCTACCTGGATCGCCTGCGCCCGCCGCTGACGATCGGCCACGACCGCAGCCTCGGTCACCTCGTGCGCAGCCGCATGGGCGAGGCCGTGCTCGACCGCCTCGTCGCCCCCGTCACCAGCGGCGTCTACTCGGCGCGCCCCGACGACATCGACGTGGACCTCGCAGCCCCCGGCCTGAATGCCGCTCTCACCCGCGCGGGTTCGCTCAGCGGCGCCGTCGGCGACCTGCGCGGCCGCAGCACCGGCACCCCCGGGAGCGCCGTCGCCGGGCTTCGCGGCGGCATGACCCGCCTCGTGCGGGCGCTCGTCGCCCGCGTCGAGGAGCTGGGCGTCGACGTGCGCACGGATGCGGCCGTCACCGCACTCGAGCGTGACGGGGACCTGTGGTCCCTGCACCTGGACGAGGAACGCCTCGACGCCGACCTCGTGGTCGTCGCGACCACCGAGGACGAGGCGCGCCGCCTGCTCGTGCCGGTCGTGCCGGCCCTCGAGCCGATGACGACCGCGCCGCCCGTGGTCGAGATCATCACCCTGGTCGTCCGCGAGCCCGGGCTGGACATCCCGCCGCGAGGAACCGGCGTGCTCACGGTGCCGGGCTCCCACCGCGCGAAAGCCCTCACGCACGCGAGCGCGAAGTGGCAGTGGATCGCGGAGGCGGCCGGCCCCGGCGTGCACGTCGTCCGCGTCTCGTTCGGCGCCCAGGGAGAAGATCCGGCGACGGCCGCGCTCAGCGACGATGCCGCCGCGGCGCTCGCGCTCGAAGAGGCGTCCGCCCTGCTCGGCGTCCGTCTGGACCCGGCTTCGGTCCGGGGTTCGCACCGCGCCCGCTGGGTGCAGTCGCAGCCCGCATCCGTCATCGGGCGCGCGGAACACACGGCGGCCGCGCGCGGCGCCATCCGGGCCGTGCCCGGCCTCGGCGCGGTCGGTGCGTGGCTGTCGGGGACCGGGCTCGCCCAGGTCGTCCCCGACGCTCGCGAAGAGACGGATCGACTGCGCCGTTCGGCGCTGTGGGGGTCGCCGCGTTCTCAGGAGTGAGCGCTCATGTCAACCGGATAACCCGAACGGCATACAGCGCTACGCTGGGCGCACACTCGCTTGACCCACCCCGAACGTGAGGAGACCCCATGAGGGGCAAAGCTGGACTCGTCATCGGACTGGCAGCGGGCTACGTGCTCGGAACGCGCGCAGGCCGTGAGCGCTACGAACAGATCAAGACGCAGGCGCAGAAGGTGTGGAACCTGGCGCCTGTGCAGAAGCAGGTCGGCAAGCTGCAGGAGGTGGGCAAGTCCGCGCTGCTCGCCGTGCCCAGCGCCCTGTTCAACGGCGCGGTGAAGATCACCAAGGCCGTCACGACCGACGGCACCCCCGGTCAGCGTCTGGATGCGGCGCTCGACGCCGGTGCCGACGCGGCGGAGGATGTCGCGGACGCCGCCGAGACCACCGCGACGGCCGCGAAGAAGTCCACGACCTCCACGACCGCGAAGCGCCCCGCCGCCAAGCGCAGCACGGGCAGCTCCTCGTCGGGCGGGAAGTGACATGACCACCCCCCGCGGCTTCCGTGACAAGTCGGAGAAGAGCCTGCTGACCCTGGTCGGCGAGGTCCCCGAGCTCGTCCGCAACCTCGTGACGGCGGAGATCGACTCCGCGAAGAAGTGGCTCGGCAAGGCTGCCAAGAACGCGGGCATCGGCGGCGGCCTCATGCTCGGCGCCCTGATCGTCTTGTTCTGGTCGATCCCCGCGCTCGGCGCGTTCATCATCATCGGGCTCTCGTCCTGGTGGCAGCCGTGGGTCGCCGCCCTGGTGCTGTTCGGCGCGATGCTGCTCATCGCCGTCGTCCTGGCCCTGCTCGGGTACCTGCGCTTCCGCAGGATCGGCAAGGACAACCCCGCATCCCACATCGCCGAAGACGTGCGCGTCGTGAAGGAGGCAGGCGAATGACCGCTCCGGTTCCCGTCCCCCGCACCGGTGTCCCCCTGGGCATCACCGATCCCGTCGAGAAGGCGCGTGCGGAGCTCAAGGCGACGCTGGCCGCGATCGAGGAGAAGGCCAACGTCCCGCGCCGCGTGGGTACGGCGGCCGAGCGTCGCATCGCCCAGTTCCGCCGCTTCGCGCGGGAGGAGCCGGCTGCGGCGACGCTCGCTGTCATCGGCACGGCGGCTGCCGTCGGCGTCATCGTGTGGGGCGCCATCCGCGCCTACGTGCGCTGATCTCCTCCCCCGCACCGACGCATCGCGGATAGCACCGACGGTAGCCGTTTGGCGTCTGACGACGACGGGGTGAGACTGGAGGTCATGAGCTCCGCACCCGAGTCGACGTCCACGCAGTTCACCCTCTGGGCGGTCTTCCGCCGCGACCCCGCGAAGCCCGTCACGGCGACGGACGACGCCGAGCTCGCCGCACTCGTCGAGCTGATCGAGGCGGGCGGCGTCACCATCCGCGGGTTCTACGACGTCAGCGGACTGCGCGCCGACGCCGACCTGATGGTCTGGATGCACGGGCCGGTCGCCGAGGACCTGCAGCGCGACCTGCGGCGCTTGCGACGCACCGACCTCCTGCAGGACCTGCTCCCGGTGTGGAACGCGATGGGCGTGCACCGCGACGCCGAGTTCAACCGCTCGCACGTGCCCGGATTCCTCCGCGGCGAGCACGCCCGCGAGTGGCTCACGGTCTACCCCTTCGTGCGCAGCTACGAGTGGTACCTGCTGCCGGAGGAGGAGCGCCGCGCCATGCTGGCCGACCACGGCCGGAAGGGCGCCGCGTACACGAACGTCGTCGCGAACACCGTCGCCTCATTCGCCCTCGGCGACTACGAGTGGCTGCTTCCCATGGAGGCGGACGAACTGAGCGATCTGGTCGACATGATGCGGGCGCTCCGCTACACCGAGGCGCGTCGCCACGTGCGCGAGGAAGTCCCCTTCTTCACGGGGCGCCTCATCCCGACCTCGGCCATCGCCGAGGTTCTGTCGTGACCCGCGAATATCACCACCGGAGCGGGGTGTGAGCGCACCACTGCGCCTGGGTACTCGGCGCAGCGCCCTCGCGACCGCGCAGTCGCAGCAGATCGCCGACCTGTTGGCGGCGGTATCCGGGCGCGAGGTCGTGCTCGTTCCCATCACCTCGGAGGGCGACGTCTCGCGCGCCTCCCTGTCGCAGCTGGGCGGTCGCGGCGTGTTCGCGACGCGTCTGCGCGAGGCGCTGCTGGCGGACGAATGCGACCTGCTCGTGCATTCCCTCAAGGACCTCCCCACCGCAGACGCGCCGGGGCTCGTGATCGCCGCCACGCCGCGACGCGAGGACGCCCGCGACGTCGTGATCACCCGCGACGGCACCCCGATCGCCGAGATGGCCGCCGGCAGCGTCATCGGCACCGGCTCCCCTCGCCGCATCGCTCAGCTGCGGCGGCGCAACCCCGGCCTCGTGGCGCAGGACCTGCGCGGCAATGTCGACTCGCGTCTGTCGCGCGTGCGCGACGGCGAGCTGGATGCGGTCGTCCTCGCCGCGGCGGGACTCGCCCGCCTCGGAGGCGTCGCCACCGACCTGTTCACCGAGCCGCTCGAGCTCGCACAGTGGCCCACTGCTCCCGGGCAGGGATCGCTCGCCGTCGAGGCACGTCAGGACGCACCCGCCGACCTGCTCGCGGCGATCGGCCGCCTCGACGACGCCGCGACCCGCGTCGCGGTGACGATCGAACGGGCGGTGCTCGCGGGCCTGGACGCGGGCTGCTCGGCACCGGTCGGGGTGCACGCCGTGGTCGAGGGGGATCGGTTGCACGTGCGCGCCGCGGTGTACGCCGCCGACGGAAGCCGCACGATCGAAGCTGAGAGAAACCTGTGTGTGAGGGACGGGTATGCTGGGCCGACGGGCAGCAGCGATGGTGCGAGAGCTGCCGGCGATGACGACCCGATCGCAGGTGCACGCGAAACCGGGAGTGACGTCGCACGCGAGCTGCTCGAGCATGGAGCAGCCGAGGTCTCACCATGAAAGCCGAAGCCATGCACGAAGAGCCCCGACGGCACGAAGCCGCCAAGCCCCTGACGGGCTGGCGCGTGCTCGTGCCCCGCGGCGGTCCCTGGGGCGACGGGGTGGCGGCGACGTTGCGTTCGCAGGGTGCTGTGCCCGTCGTCGCGCCGCTCATCAACTTCGCTCCGACCAATGACGAGCAGACGCTCGAAGCGGCCCTCGCCGACCTGGCCGCCGGCCGCTTCGACTGGGTCACCATGACCAGCGCCACGACGGTCGACGTGCTCTTCGCGTACCGCGCCGTGATCCCCCCCTCCACCAAGGTCGCCGCCGTCGGCGAGACCACCGCGGCGGCGCTGCAGGCCGCCGGCTACCGCGTCGATCTGGTTCCCGACCGCGACAACTCCGCCGCCGGGATGGCCGAGCAGATGATCGCGCTCGAGCCCGAGCCGCGCCGCATCCTGACGCTGCGCAGCGAGATCGCCAAGCCTGTGCTGACCCGCAAGCTCACCGAGGCCGGGCACGATGTGCGCAGCGTCGTCGCGTACCGCACGGTCGGCGTGCCCGTCACCGAGCGCATCGCCCACGATGTGGCGTCGGGCCGCATCAACGCGATCCTCGTCACGAGCGGGTCGGTCGCCGAGCAGGTGCAGCTGCAGTTCCCCGACATCCCCGAATCGACCGTCATCGCCGCGATCGGTCCGCAGACCGCGAACGACGCGCGCCGTGCGGGACTCGGCGTCTCGGTCGTCGCCGACCGTCAGACCGTCGACGCGCTGATCGAAGCGGTCTCGCACTTCGCGCTCCCGCACGCGGCCGACGAGTTCCAGCCGTGAGCTTTCCCGCCCATCGCCTGCGCAGGCTCCGCCAGTCGCCCGCTGTCCGGCGCCTGGTCCGCGAGACGCATCTGGCACCGTCGCAGCTGGTGCTGCCGATGTTCGTGCGCGAGGGACTGCGTGAGCCGCAGCCGATCGGCTCCATGCCGGGCGTCGTGCAGCACTCGCTCGACTCGCTGCGTCGCGCGGCGACGGATGCGGCGGCGGCCGGTGTCGGCGGCGTGATGCTGTTCGGCGTGCCGACCGTGCGCGACGCCGTGGGCTCCGGGGCGGACGCCCCGGACGGCATCCTGAACGTCGCCACGGCCGCACTCGTCGCGGAGGTCGGCGACGCCCTCGTCGTCCAGAGCGACCTGTGCCTCGACGAGTTCACGGATCACGGCCACTGCGGCGTGCTCACCCCGCAGGGCGCGGTCGACAACGACGCGACCCTCGAGCGCTACGCCGCGATGGCCATCGCGCAGGCCTCCGCCGGCAGCCACCTGCTGGGACTGTCGGGGATGATGGACGGCCAGGTCGCGCACGTGCGCGCCGCACTCGACGCGGAAGGCTTCACCGACACCATCCTCCTCGCCTACGCGGCCAAGTACGCGGGCGCCTTCTACGGCCCGTTCCGCGAGGCCGTCGACTCGCAGCTGAAGGGCGATCGCCGCACCTACCAGCTCGACCCCGGCAACGGCCGCGAGGGCGTGCGCGAGGCCGTCGTGGACGTCGCCGAGGGCGCCGACATCGTCATGGTCAAGCCCGCTCTGCCCTACCTCGACGTGCTCGCCGAGGTGCGCGCATCCGTCGAGGTCCCGGTGTGGGCGTATCAGGTGTCGGGCGAGTACGCGATGATCGAGGCTGCTGCCGCGCACGGCTGGATCGACCGCCGAGGCGCGATCACCGAATCTCTGCTCGGCATCCGCCGTGCCGGCGCCGACGCCATCCTCACCTATTGGGCGCTCGAGGCGGCCGCGTGGCTGCGCGAGAGCCTCTGAGACCGCACCCGACGCGTCCGCATCCGCCGCGGACCGGACCGCACCGGGCGCGGCGAGATCCTCGGAAGGACGAGTCATGACCGACCGCAACGACGAACTCTTCGCACACGCCCGCGACGTCATCCCGGGCGGCGTCAACTCCCCCGTGCGCGCCTACGGATCGGTGGGCGGATCGCCGCGCTTCCTCGCGTCGGCCTCGGGGCCGTACGTGACGGATGCGGCGGGGCGCCGGTATGTGGACCTCGTGGCGTCGTGGGGCCCGGCGCTGCTCGGCCACGCGCATCCCGAGGTCGTCCAGGCGGTGCAGGAGGCTGCCGCACGCGGGCTCTCCTTCGGTGCGCCGACGGAGGCCGAGGTCGAGTTGGCCGCCCTGATCGCCGACCGCGTGCGTGTGGGCGACGCCGCACCGATCGACCGCGTACGCCTGGTCTCCACCGGCACCGAGGCGACGATGACCGCCATCCGGCTCGCCCGCGGCTACACCGGCCGCGACCTGCTCGTGAAGTTCTCCGGCCACTACCACGGCCACTCCGACGGGCTCCTCGCGGCGGCGGGCTCCGGCGTCGCTACGCTCGCGCTTCCCGGCTCCGCCGGTGTGCCCGCGCCCATCGCGGCGCAGACGCTCGTCATCGACTACAACGACCTCGCGCAGGTGCGTGAGGTGTTCTCGGTGCACGGCGACCGCATCGCCGCCGTCATCGTCGAGGCCGCGGCGGCCAACATGGGCGTCGTGCCTCCCGCGCCGGGCTTCAACGCCGCGCTCGCCGAGATCGCCCACCGGCACGGCGCCCTCCTCATCCTCGACGAGGTGCTGACGGGCTTCCGCGTGCATCCGGCGGGGTTCTGGGGGCTGCAGCAGGATGCGGGCGAGCGCTACACCCCCGACATCTTCACGTTCGGCAAGGTCGTCGGCGGCGGGATGCCGTTGGCCGCACTCGGCGGTCGCGCCGAGGTGATGGACACTCTCGCTCCGGTGGGGCCGGTGTACCAGGCGGGCACTCTGTCGGGGAACCCGCTCTCGGTCGCCGCCGGCATCGCGACGCTGCGCTTGGCCACCGGCGAGGTGTATGCCCGGGTGGACGCCGCCGCATCCACCATCGCGACGGCGCTGTCGGGCGCTTTGGAGCAGGCGGGCGTGACGCACGCCGTGCCGCGGGCGGGTTCACTGTTCGGGGTGGCCTTCCTCGCGGAGGCACCGCTGTCGTACGCGGCCGCGCAGACGCAGGAGGCGTGGCGGTACCCGGCGTTCTTCCACGCGATGCTGGATGCAGACGTCTCGCTGCCGCCCAGCGTGTACGAGGCGTGGTTCCTCACCGCCGCTCACGACGACGACGCCCTCGCCGCCGTACTGGCGGCGCTCCCCGCCGCCGCGCGTGCGGCCGCCGAAGCCACGCCGCAGGGCTGACCCACGCGCGACGCCACGCCGACCCGCCGCGACGATCGGGTCATATGCCGCATGCGAGGCCGCATCCACAAGGGCCCGACGGCGTTTCGTGAAGCTGGGTAGGCTCCCTCTGGAAATCGCGTCCAGGAGGGGCTCTGCGTGGAAACTGCCGCACAGATCATCACGGCCATCACGGCGCAGCTGGCGCAGGCTGCGCAGCTGTCGGCGGTAGCGGAGGAAGTCGGGGCGGAGATCGCCCGACTCCAGGGCGTCGGATCGAGCGAGGAGGGGGGCGTGACGGTCACGGTCGACCATCACGGCATCCCTCTCGACATCACCGTGCACGACGACGCGCTGGCCCACGACGGCGCACAGGTGTCGGCGATGGTGCTCGAAGCGACCCAACGCGCCATCCGGGACGTGCAGGAGAAGGCAGAGCCTCTTCGGCTCGCGCTGTTGCAACCGCACACGGCGACGCCGATGCGGGAAGATCTGGGCGATCGGATCCAAGAGCTCTTCGAGCGCATCGAGGAGTACGAACGCGGAACCATCAGCGGCGACGAGGCGGCCGACGACGACAACGGGGGGCAGCGGGGATGACCAGACTGGATGTCCAGGCGCAGGCACTGGAGACGCACGCGGCGAAGATCGATGAGGCCGGCGGGCGGATCGGAGAGGTGTCTTCCACGGCGCTGACCGCGGTGGCCCTGCAGCCGGCCGCATTCGGGCTGCTGTGCTCGTTCCTCGTTCCGATCGTCTCGATGCAGCAGGTGAGCGCGCTGGCCGGAATGGCGGCTCTCTCGGGAGCCGTGAAGGCGGAGTCGATGGCGATGAAGGCCGCAGCGCTGGGTTATCGGGCGGCCGACTCCGAGCTGGCGGATCAGATCCGCCGCTTGATCGGCATGGAGAGCTGAGATGGCAGACCTGTTCGTCGCACCGTCCTATGAGGGAGTCAGCGGCGCCGCCGTGCTCGACGCCGTCCCCGTCGCGGGCAACATCGCATCCGCCGCGGAGAGCTTCGGCAGCGGGGACATCGGCGGTGGGATCCTCGACGTCGCCGGCACCGCACTGGACGTGGTGGACATGATGGTGAACCCCATCGCGACCCTCGCCTCTTCCTGCGCATCGTTCCTGCTCGACTACATGCCGCCACTCCATCAAGCACTCGAGCTGCTCACCGGCAGCCCCGAGATGGTGCGCGCGTTGGGCGAGACGTGGGACAACCTGGGGGGCGCCCTGGAGGAGGTGGCCAGCGCACGGGGCCCCGCAGTGCAGGCGCTCCTGGCGAGCTGGACCGGCGTCGCGGCCGATGCCTACGCGAAGTTGGCAGAGGGGCTCACGCAGATCGTCGAGTCGGTCGCACAGGCGAGCCACGGCGTCGCGAACGGTCTGCGCAATGCCGCGATGATCGTGGAGATCGTCTACGAGATCGTGAAGTCCATCATCTCCGACCTCGTCGGCCAGCTGATCCAAGCGGTCGTCATCGCCATGGCGACGGTGGGCGTCGGCCTCCCCGCCGTCGTCGCGCAGTGCTCCAGCAAGATCGCTACGCGGGTGCCTCAGGTGGCCAAGTGGGTCGAGAAGATCCAGGAGGTCATGAAGAAGATCAGCGACATCGTCGACAAGCTGACGATGTTCCAGCACGAGTTCGAGATCAACGGCAAGGCGATCTCTCAGGTGCTCAGCGCCGCCGAACCGCTGGAGATCACCGTCAATCTGCCGGGAATCGTCGATGCCGTACGCACGTCGGCCGAGAACAACAACGGAGAGAAGTGATGCTGGATCCTTCTGTCGATTTCAGCGGGGTTCCCGAAGACGTCCGGCGTCTGGTCGCCGACCATCAGGCCCAGTACGCCCGTGCCGTCGAGCAGGGTGCCGCCGCGGAGCGGGTGCAGGAGTCGTTGGCCGCTCGTGGCGGCGCATCCGCCACGTCACTTCGCGGAGAGGTCACCGTGCGAGTGGCCTCATCCGGGCTGCTGGAGGATGTTCGCATCCAGCAGCGGGGACTGGACCTCGGGGCCGCCGGACTCTCGCGGCTGTTGACCTCGACGCTGCGTCAGGCCCTTCTGAACCTGGAGGAAGCCGCTGCCGAGAGCGTCGTCGAGGCCGATGGTGGCGCGGTCGGCTCCGCCATGCTCGCAGAGATCCGGGCCGGTCTCGCCGCACCGATCGCCTCGTTGGACGACGACGGGTCGGAGATCCGCGAGCGCTGAGGCCGCAGATCAGAACGAGCGGGCCAGCGAGCGCTCCTGTTCGGCGAAGGCGCCGCCGGCCTCTTCCATCACCCGCGCGTACGCGTCGAGCTGGCGCTGCATGGCACGCATCTGGGCTTCCCAGTGCACCCGCATCCCGACGTATGCCTGATACGCGCGACCCTGCCACGCCGAGTCGAGGTGCGAGAGTTGTGCGTCCATCTCGTCGAGCACTCTGCGAATCTCCGCCGACGACTGCTGGATCGCCTGTACCGACTGCGCGACCCGGTCGAAGTCGATGGTGATGTGATCAGACATTCGCGACTCCCTGGTCATGACGAAGGATACGGACGCACACCATCATGGCAAACGGCGTGCGCGCACGCAGGGGGCTGGACATCACTGTTGATGAAGCGTCGACTTCACGGTCGGGATGCCGCGGTCGATCGGTCCGCCCGCCAGCAGGGTGCGACCGAACCGGACGGTCAGCCCGGTGGGCGCGGCATTCGGCGGTTCGTCGTCCCACACGTCGCGAGCCTCGCCCAGCTTCAACGAGACCATGCCCTCGGCCGTCGGCGTGTCCCGCCAGTCGACCTTCTGTAGACCGTAGCCCTTCCAGTCGCGCGCGATCAGCCGATCGTCGAGTCGGAGCGCCGCACCGTCCTTCATGACGATAGGAAAGACGCCCGTGCCCGCGACGAGAGCATCGGCCCGGCCCCACGCAGCAGCGGGCACGGCGTCCACGAGGCGGGCGAGCAGGGTGATTCGGGTGTCGACGGAGGCGGCGTCGAGCGCTTCGGCGCCGTAGGTGAGGATGACGCCCGCCCGGATCACGACCGGCGATCTCTCGGGGGCGGCTTCGAGGGCTGCCACGAACTCGTGAGTGAGCAGGTCCTGCGCAAAGGCGGGGATGAAGCCCTCCACGCTCCAGCGCGTGCTCGGCCAGACCGGGCCGAGGGGCGGGATCGGCGGCAGCTTGATGCCGTAGTCGTCGCGGGCACGCAGCGACTGATCCCCGAAACGGATCTCGGGCAACGACGCGGGCAGCCGCATCCAGATCAGGTTCGTCTCGTAACGGTCACCCCACGCGTTGCCCTTGTTGCCGCGACGCTGCAGATAGCCGACCAGGCGTGCGACCGTGACGTCGTGACCGTGCGCCTGACCGGTGACCACTTCGCTCATCCCCGTCGGCCAGATCTCCTTCGCCGGGGTGGCGCGGAAGGCGGCCTCCGCGATCTCGATCGACGGGGGCGGCGCGGCGTCCTCCCAGTGCCACCCGCGAGCCTCGAACTCCGGACGCGTGGCCCGTCGTGCGGCGGCATCCGCCTCACGACGTTTGGAACCGAACGGCAGCATGCGCTCAGCGTAACCGCGCCCGGTCGGGTACGTGACAGGTTCTGGGGCACCTATGGGCTGGGCCACGATTCGACGGAGCCGCCCGAGGCGGGCGTGCTCGCCACTGTCGCGCTACGTGGCCGCACAGCGGCCCCGCCCGATCCGGCGGGAAGAGCCTGCGGAGTTCGGCCTCGGCCTCGCGGGTCTTCCTCCCGAACAGCATGTGGGCAGCGTCGCCGCGTCACCGGCTCTGGAAGACTTGTCGGATGGCACAGAACGAGCAGCCCCGCGTCGTCGTCATCGCGGGCGGCGTGGGCGGATCCACGTTCAGCGAAGGGATGCGGGAGGAGCTGGGCCGCCGCGGCGCAGGCCCCGCGACGATCGTCGTCAACACCGGCGACGACCTGTGGCTGTCGGGCGTGCGCCTGCAGCCGGACATCGACTCCGTGCTCTACCGCCTCGCCGGCCAGAACGACATGGTCCGCGGCTGGGGTCGCGCCGGCGACAGCGAGCGGGTCAACGCCGAGCTGCAGGCGTGGGGGGCCGGCTGGCCGTGGTTCACCCTCGGCGACCTGGATCTCGGGACGCACCTCGCACGCACCGGCTGGCTGCGCGAGGGCGCGACGGTGTCCGAGGTGGTGGCTCGGCTGTCGGAGCGGTGGCCGCTCGGGGTGCGTCTGCTGCCGATGACCGACGCCGAGGTCGACACCCATGTGCTCCTCGAAGACGGCGGCCGACTCCACTTCCAGGAATGGTGGACGCGCCACCGCGCCACCCTCGCACCCCGTGCCTTCGAGAACCCGGGGATGGATGCGGCCGCTCCCGCGCCGGGGGTTGTCGAAGCCATCGCGCAGGCCGATGTCGTCGTGCTCGCCCCCTCCAACCCCGTGGTCTCGATCGGGCCCGTGCTCGCCGTCCCCGGCATCCGCGAGGCACTGGCCGCGACCTCGGCACGCATCGTCGGCGTCTCTCCCATCATCGGCGGACGCGTCGTGCGCGGCATGGCCGACGTCTGCCTCACCGCGATCGGCGTCGAGACCTCCGCCGCGGCGGTGGCCGCCCACTACCGCGGCCGCAGTGCCGGCGGCGTGCTCGATGCGTGGCTGCTGGCGGAGGAAGACGCGGCATCCGCCGCATCCGTGGAGGCTCTCGGCATCCGGCCGGTCGTCGCGCCCCTGTGGATGCGCGATGTCGAGGCCACCCGGGCGATCGCCGCGGCGGCGCTGAGCGCCTGATCGATGCGGGCGCGGAATCGTAGCGGTTCTGTGGAGAATCCGCGCGCGGGCGTCGCAGGGCGACACCGGACGTTACGCTGTCGAGACGTGAGAAGTGGGGGCGGCACGACGATGGCAGGCGCACACGGGGCGCTGCGGCGAGACACCGCGGCTGGGGGGCGGCAGTGACGACGCCCGCCGACACCGAGGAACGCCGTCGGATCGCCATCGTCGACGGGGCGGCGCGGCACGATCTGCTCATCCCTCCGGCGGCCAGCATCGCCGATGCCCTCGCGAGTATCGGAATCCGGCAGAAGGTCGGCCGCGACGTCCTGCTCGAGCTCGACGGCCGCGAGGTGAGCCCGCTGCTGCGGGTCGACGACCTCAGCGACGGCACCGTGCTCGCGCTCGTCGACCTGTCTCAGAAGGTGAAGCACGACCGTCGCAGACGCCGCGACCCCTCGCGTGGCGAGGCGCCCGGAGCCTGGTGGGTGCTGGGCGGCATCGCTCTCGTGCTCGCGGTGTTCTCACTCATCGCCCCCGACGCCGTCCGCGAGTCACTGCGTCTTCCGCTGGCGGTCGCCATGGGTGTCTTCGCCGTCACCGCCGGAATGGCGCTCGCCGTGCGGACGACGGGTGTCGCGAACGGCACCGATGCGGCTCTCGTCGCGGTCCTGACACTGGCCTTCGCCGCGGGTGCCGGCATCGTGCCCGCGTTCCCCGCCGCAACCTCCACACTGCAGGTGTTCGTCGGCCTGCTCTCGGCAGCGGTGCTGGCGGGAATGCTGGCGCTCGTCGGACGCCCCGCGGGGCTGCACGCGCGGCTGTCGGCCGCCACGACGCTGCTGCTCGTACTGGCCGGGGTGTGGGGTTTCTCGCTCATCCTCTCGCTGCCCCTGGCTGCGCCCACGGCCCTCACGCTGGGTCTTGCGCCCGTGGCGCTGCGCATCCTGCTGGCCACCCTCGTGGACGTTCCGCCCGGCATCTTCATCGACTACGAGCGCTACCAGACCACGCGATGGAGCGTGCGCCAGCAGCTGCCCGAGGAGATCCACTCCATCGGCGCCGCCGACGCCCGCGACCTCGTGGCGCGCTCGACCGGGCGTCTCGTCGCCGGGACGTTCGTGCTGACGCTCGCCGTGGCTCTCAGTGCCCCCTTCGCGCTGCCGGGCATGGACGATTTCGACCCGCTCGTGCTCTCGGGGCGCATCGCCCTGGCGATCACGGTCGTCTTGGCACTCCTGCTGGGCGCTCGCCGCTTCTCGGTCCCGCTGCTGCGGTGGTTGCCGCGGCTCGCCGCGGGCGCGGTGGCCGTCGTCATGGTGCTGACCGCGACCCGTGAGGCGAACGCCATGCTGCTGACCGTACTGGCAGGCATCCTCCTGGCCGTCGGCGCCATCGCCGCGCTGGTCATCATCCCCACGAGCCGCGGCGCGCAGTCTCTGCGTTGGTCGCGGTTCGGGGACGTCATCGAATGGATCGCGATCGCGTTGTCTCTCCCCGCCGGCCTGCTCGCCGCCGATACCATCGATATCCTGCGTGGAATGATGGGCGCATGAGTCTGCCGCCGCAGTTCACGGGCGAACCCGCCGGAGTCGGAGCACGACTCGCCGCCTTCACGATCGACGTCGCCATCGTCGTCGCGCTGAGCGTCACCGTGTCCCTCGTGAGCGGGTCGGCCGTCTTCGGCCTGCTCGTGGGCGCCGAGGCGATCCTGGCTCTGTGGATCCTGCAAGCGCGCACCGGGTCCGGCCCCGGGAAAGCCCTGCTCGGGCTGCGCGTCGCACGCCTGGACGCCCCGTACTCACCCGGCGCGGGGCGGAGCTTCGTGCGCGGTCTGCTGGTCGGGATCGGCTCGCTCGTGTTCGGCGCCGGAGCATGGGTCGTCGAGGGGTCCGCATCCGCCGACCGTTCGGGCCTGCGCCGCTCCTGGGCCGACCGCGCCGCGCAGACCGTCGTCGTCGCCGTTCCCCGCCGCCCCGCGGCCGAGCGGCGGAGCAGACGGCGCTCCGCCGACGAGATCGTCGCCGTCCCCTCCCCGACCGTCATCGCGCGCCCCTGGTCGCCCGCACCCGTCGAATCCGGCAGGGCTCGGGGACCGATCGCCCCACCGGCACCCGCCGAGCCGCCCGCGGCACCGGTCGCCGCCGGCGCGGCTCCCGAGGTTCCCGCTCCGGCCGCAGCGGTCGCCGGCTGGGCGGGCCCCGCAGCCGCGGTGCCGGTCGTCGACCAGCCCGAGTCGGGCGAGCGCCCCACCGGTGAGCTGCTGCTGATCTTCGACACCGGTCAGCGCGCCCGCCTGCCGCTGCCCGTCGCCGTCAACCTCGGCCGCAGCCCCGAGCAGACCGAGCAGACCGATCTGCTGGTGACGGTGACGGACCCCGACTCCAGCGTCTCCAAGACCCACCTGCGCCTCGAGTTCGATCACGCGGGCCTGTGGGTCACCGACACGGGTTCGACCAACGGGACCGAGCTCATCGAGGATGACGGCCAGGTGGTGCCGCTCGCGCCCCACGCGCGCACCTTCGTCGACGACGACACCCGCATCCGGATCGGGAACCGCATCTTCACCGTCAGCCGACTGATCGGAGCCGCTTCGTGAGCAAGGGACCACGCCTGGCCCCGCCGTCCGTGCCGAGTGGTCGCATCGTCGTGCAGCCGCCGCCGGAGCTGGTTCCGAACGAGGGCGGCAGCAGCATGCTCACCTCCCTGCTGCCGATGCTCGGCAGTGTGGGCGCGATCGTCATGGTGACGATCTCCAACGCGGGCCCGACCGGCTTCATCACCGGCGGCATGTTCCTGCTGTCCTCCCTCGGCTTCGTCGCCGTCAACGGATGGCGCCAGCGCGCGCAGCGCAACGCCCAGGTGCTCGGCAACCGCCGCGAGTACCTCGCCTATCTCAGCGATCTCCGTGAGACCGTCCGCACGGCCGCCCGCAAGCAGCGCCGCCACGGCGCGTGGGTGACACCGTCCCCCTCGGCACTGCCGTTCATCGCCGAGGAGCGCACCCGCGTCTGGGAGCGCCAGCCCGGGGACGAGAACTTCCTGCTCACGCGCATCGGCGCGTGCGATCAGCCGTTGTGCATCTCGCTCGAAGCCCCCGACCTTCCGCCGCTCGCCCAGCTCGACCCGGTCGCCGCATCCGCGGCCCACCGCTTCATGCTCACGCACGAGATCCAGCCGGATCTGCCCCTCGGCGTGACTCTGACCGACTACGCGCGCATCGAGATCGTCGGCCCCGACGAGAATGCGGTGCGCTCCCTCGCCCGCGCCATGGTCGTGGGCGCCGCGACCCTGCAGGATCCCGAGGACGTCGTCGTCGCGATCCTCGCCGGTCCCGACCAGCTGCCCGCGTGGGAGTGGGCCAAGTGGCTGCCGCACGCGCTGTCGTCGCGCTCCAGCGACAAGCTGGGCCCCGCCCGCATGATCGCCTCGTCGCTGGACGACCTCGAAGACCTTCTGCCTGCAGGACTCCGCGAACGTGCGCGCTTCGCCCGCGGCGGCGGCGCCGGCCCGCACGTGGTCCTCGTGGTCGACGGCGTGCAGCTGCCGATGGGCGACCCCGTCGTCGGCGGCGACGGGATGCTGGGCGTGACCGTCGTGGAGCTCCCCGGACGCTGGGGCGAGCTCGAGAACCCGGACGTCCTCCGCATCGTCATGCCGGAGGCGGCCGCATCCGACCGTCACGCCGAGCTCATCGACGTGGTCTCGGGATCGCGCACCTTCACCCCCGACACGACCTCGATCGCCGTGGCCGAGGCCACCGCGCGTCGGCTCATGCCGCTCTACTCGAACCCGGCGGCGCTCGCCGAGACGCCCGGCGCCCAGCAGGGTCAGCGCGAGCTCGTCGAGCTGCTCGGCATGCCCGACGTGCGCGAGATCGACTTCGACCGCACCTGGTCAGGACGCCTGGAACGCGACCGCCTCCGCGTCCCGATCGGTCAGGACACCACCGGCGCCCCGCTCGTGCTCGACCTCAAGGAAGCCGCCCAGCAGGGTATGGGTCCGCACGGCGTGATGATCGGCGCCACGGGTTCCGGTAAGTCCGAGGTGCTGCGCACGCTCGTGCTCGCCCTCGCGCTGACGCATTCGCCCGAGCAGCTGAACTTCGTGCTCGTCGACTTCAAGGGTGGCGCGACCTTCGCCGGCATGGCGGGGATGCCCCACGTCTCGGCGATCATCACCAACCTCGGCAGCGAGCTCGCCCTCGTCGACCGCTTCCAGGACGCCCTGCAGGGTGAGATCGTGCGCCGCCAGGAACTGCTGCGCGCCGCCGGCAACTTCGCCAACGTGTCGGACTACGAGAAGGCCCGCCGCGGCGGGCGTACCGACCTCGCGCCGCTTCCGGCACTGCTGATCGTGGCCGACGAGTTCAGCGAGCTCCTGGCGGCGAAGCCGGAGTTCGTCGAGAGCTTCATCAACATCGGCCGCGTCGGCCGATCGCTTCAGGTGCACCTGCTGCTGGCGTCGCAACGTCTGGAGGAGGGCAAGCTCCGCGGCCTCGACACCTACCTTTCGTACCGCATCGGTCTGCGCACCTTCTCGGCCGCCGAGTCGCGCACGATCATCGGAACCCCCGACGCGTACACCCTGCCGCAGGAACCCGGGGTGGGTTACCTCAAGGCCGACACCGACAACCTCGTGCAGTTCCGCGCCGCCTACGTCTCGGGAACGCCCAAGACGAAACTCACCGGGGGGCGCTCCAGCGAGTCGGCCGACACATCCGGTGAGGCCGCGCGCATCGAGGTCTTCACCGCTGCACCTCAGCCGCTCGAGCTCATCGAGGAGCCCGTCGACACCTCGCGCGACATCGTGTCGCAGCCGGTCGAGGAGCGCTCCACCTTCCAGATCGCGGTCGAGCGGATGAAGGGTCGCGGCCCCGCCGCCCACCAGGTGTGGCTGCCGCCGCTCGAGGAGCCCTCGTCGCTGGACGAGCTCATGCCCGACCTGGTCGTCGACCCGCGGATGGGGCTCCACTCCCCCGCCTGGCGTGCGGCCGGCGCCCTCACGGTCCCGCTCGGGATCGTCGACGTTCCGCTGGAACAGCGCCGCGAGAATCTCGTGGTCTCGCTCGGCGGCGCGGCCGGTCACGTCGCGATCGTCGGAAGCCCGCTGAGCGGCAAGTCGACGCTGGCGCGCACGCTCGTCTCGGCCCTCGCGCTGACGGCGACACCGCTGGAGCTGCAGTTCTACGTGCTCGACTTCGGCGGCGGTACCTTCACGGGTCTGCAGCGCCATCCGCACGTCGCCGGCGTCGCCACGCGCACCGAGGCGGAGGCCATCCGCCGCACGGTCGCGGAGGTGGAGTCGATCATCGACGACCGCGAGCGCTACTTCCGCCAGAACGGCATCGACTCGATCGACACCTACCGCCTGCGCCGTAGCCAGGGCGTCGTCGACGACGGCTACGGCGACGTGTTCCTCGTGGTCGACGGCTGGGCGACGCTACGTGCCGACTACGAGGCGCTCGAGACGCGCGTGCAGACCATCGCGGCACGAGGCCTCAGCTTCGGCGTGCACGTGATCGTGACAGCCAACCGCTGGCTCGAGATCCGTGCGAGCCTCAAGGACCTGATCCAGACCCGCCTCGAGCTGCGCCTGGGAGACCCGACGGACTCCGAGATCGACCGCAAGCAGGCGGCCAACGTGCCCGCCGGCCAGCCCGGGCGAGGCCTCAGCGCCAAGCGTCTGCAGATGCTCGCCGCGCTGCCGCGTATCGACGGATCCTCGGATGTGGCGGCCCTCGTCGACGGCGTCGACGACATGGTCGCCCGCGTGGGCGCCGCCTGGCAGGGCCCGGCGGGTCCGAAGCTGCGGCTGCTGCCGGAGATGATCACCCTCGACGAGGTGCGCGCGCAGACCACGCCGGACGACGCCCGCATCCTGCTCGGCGTCGATGAAGCGCAGCTCGCGCCCTTCGGCATCGACCCCCGCAAGGAAGCCCACCTGTTCCTCTACGGAGACTCGGGTATGGGCAAGTCGTCGTTCCTGCGGGGCATCGCGCAGGAGATCATGCGCAAGTACGGTCCGACCGAGGCGAAGATCTTCGCGGTCGACTACCGTCGCTCGCTGCTCGGTGAGATCCCGCAGGAGTACCTGGGCGCCTACCTCACCTCGCACGAGCCCGCCACGAGCGGTCTCGCCGAGCTCGCCCAGTTCTTCTCGAGCCGCATCCCCGGGCCGGACGTGACCCCCGAACAGTTGCGGGAGCGCAGCTGGTGGAAGGGCGCCGAGGGCTTCGTGCTGGTCGACGACTACGACCTCGTCGCGACGAGCCAGGGCAACCCTCTCGCCGTGCTGCAGCCGCTGCTGGCGCAAGCCGGCGACCTGGGCCTGCACGTGATCCTGACCCGACGCACCGGCGGTGCGAGCCGCGCAGCCTACGACCCGATCATCCAGCGCTTCACCGATCTGGGTGTCACCGGCATCCTGCTCGGCGGAAACCCGGAGGAGGGCCCGCTGATCGGTCGCGTCAAGGCCGCTCCTGCGGCACCGGGTCGCGCGCAGATCGTGAGCCGCGAGCAGGGTCTGCTCTCCGCCCAGCTCGCTTTCTCCCCCTCGACCCACTGAGCCCTCGGCGTCGCCCTCGCGGCACTCCATTTCCGCGCAGCACTTTTCCCGCGAGACTGCATTTCCCGCACGAGATCACTGTCATTACCCGTGATCTCGTGGCGGAGATGCAGTCTCGCGGGCGTGGAGAGGGGGAGGGCGGCGACGCGGGCAGGCTCAGGATGCGGGCAGGAGCTCGCGAATGAGCCGCACCGCGGGCGAGTCGGTCATGCTGGCGCGCCACACCAGGGCGACAGGACGCGTCGGTTCGGGGTCGCGCACCGGCACCGCGACGACGTCGTCCGGGAGCCGCCCGCGCCCCAGTTTCGGCACCAGCGCGACCGCGAGCCCGTGGGCGACGAGTTCGATCTGCGAGGCGAACTCCAAGCACCAGAAGTCGATGCGCGGCGGATGCGGCTCGCCGCGGAACATGTGGCAGAACCACTCGTAGCAGATGGTCCCGTCGGGGGTGCTGGACCACACGCGATCGCGCACGTCGGCGGGGCTCACCGCATCCCTCGACGCGAGCGGGTCGTCCCGGTGGACGAGCAGGTCCGCCGTGTCGCGGAGGAACTCGGCGCTGCGCACGCTCGGCGGCAGCGTGAGCGTGACGCCCTCCCAGTGGTGCACGATCGCGAGATCCAGCGTGCCGGCGGTGACCGCCGCGACCGCATCCCACGGGTCGATCTCCGTGACGGTCAGGCGGAGGTCAGGCGCCTCCGCCGCGGCTCGTGTCACGAGGCCGGGGACGACGCCGCGCACAGCGGTCGAGAACACCCCGAGACGCAACGTGCCCGTGGGCCGGGCGCCGGCGTCGTGCAGCCGCGACCGCAGCTGCTCCACCTGGGTCCGCAGCTGCGCCCCCTCCTCCACCAGGCGACGCCCCGCCGCCGTGAGCACCACACCCCGCCCCTGCCGATCGATGAGTCGGGCCCCGAGGTCGCGCTCGAGCCGCTTGATCTGCTGCGACACCGCGGACGGCGTGTAGTCGAGCTCGGCCGCCGCGGCGTGGACCGTGCCGGTGCGGGCGAGAGCGAGCAGCGCATCCACGGCGGCCAGATCGATCATGGCGTCGACCGTATCACCAGGCTTCACGGATCCGTGCAGAACTGTGCGCTGGTGCTGCACGAAGGCACTCGGTCACGATGGGCGGGTGCCCCTTCGCTCCTCTCTCCTCGCCACCCTCGTCGCCGTGATCTGGGGCGTGAACTTCGTCGTCATCGACGCGGGGCTCGACGGCATGCCGCCCGCACTGTTCGTCGCACTGCGCTTCGCGGCCGTCCTCGTGCCCGCGATCTTCTTCGTCCCGCGGCCGCGCGGTCGGATGCGGGACGTCCTGCTCATCGGGCTCTTCATGAGCCTCGGCCAGTTCGGCCTGCTGTACACGGCCCTGGCGATGGGGATGCCGCCGGGACTCGCCTCCCTCGTGCTGCAGGCTCAGGTGGCCTTCACGATCGTCTTCGCCGCGCTGGCCCTGCGCGAAGCTCCCCGTCGGGCGCAGGTCGTCGGCGTGGTCGTCGGCGCCGCCGGAGTCGGGATCGTCGCCGCCGGGCGGGATGCGGCCACCCCCGCACTCGCCCTGCTGGTCACCCTCGCGGCGGCCGCTTCGTGGGCGATCGGCAACGTCATCGCACGCCGGCTCGGCGGCGCGGGCCGGGGAGGCGCGCTCGGGGGTCTCTCGGTCACCGTCTGGTCGGCGCTCGTCGTCCCCGTGCCGATGGTGCTGCTCGCCGTCGCGCTCGACGGACCGGATGCGGTCGGCACCGCGCTCACCCACCTCGGCCCGGCGCAGCTGCTGTCCACCGCCTACACGGCGTGGCTGGCGAGCCTGGTGGGCTACGGCATCTGGAACACCCTGCTGGCCCGGCATACCGCATCCGCCGTCGTCCCGTTCACGATGCTGGTGCCGCCGGTGGGTATCGCGGCGGCATGGCTCGCGCTCGGTGAGACGCCCGCACCCGCCGAGCTCGTCGGCGGCGCCGTGCTGCTGATCGGCGTCGCCATCGCGGTGCTGCCGCCGCGTGGTCAGAAAATGAGCGGTGTGTCCCCGGGCACACGGGGGCGGAGCGCGGCCGGCGCCGGCCAACCGAGCTCGTAGGTGCGAAGCGGCGCGTCGATCGCGCCGAAGTCCTCGCTCTTGACCACGATGCGCTCCGGCGTCACCTCCACGAGTCGCACCGCCAGAGGCGCTGCGCCCTCGCGTTCCAGCATCCACTTGTCGGCGAGCCAGCCGAGCCCGCGCGCTTCGAGGGCTTCCTCCGCGTCGAGCCACTCGATCGCCTCGGTCATGTCGTGGCCGAGGAGGTCGACGGCGACCCAGCCGGATCCCTCCGGCCGGATCCAGCCGAGCAGTTCGCCGTCGTCGCGGCGGTGCGGGGTCCAGTCCGGGTCCATCCCGCCACCCTACGCCGGCGCATCCCCCCTCTCCCACGCTCCCTCTCCCCCTCCCCTCCCCTCCCCCGCGAGACTGCATTCGGAGCACGAGATCACTGTCATTACCCGTGATCTCGTGACGGAAATGCAGTCTCGCGGGAGGCGCTAGCGGCGTGACAGCGCGGTGACAGCGGCGGGGACGACGTGACAGCGGCATGACGGCGGGAGCGGCGCACTCTGGGAGCACGCCAGCAGAAAGGCTCCCCATGACCAACTCACTCCCTCCCGCCGTCCGGGCCGAAGGCCTCGTCAAGGTGTTCGGCGACAACCGCGCGGTCGACGGCGTCGACCTGCTCGTTCCCACCGGCACCGTCTACGGCGTGCTCGGCCCCAACGGCGCCGGCAAGACCACCACCATCAACATGCTCGCCACGCTCATGCGTCCGGATGCGGGTCGCGCCGAGATCTTCGGCCACGACGTCACCGCCGAGCCGCAGGTCGTGCGCCAGCTCATCGGCGTCACGGGCCAGTTCGCCTCCGTCGACGAGACCCTCTCGGCAACCGAGAACCTCATGATCTTCGCGCGCCTGCTGGGACTCAGCCGTGCCGACGCACGCGCGAAGTCCACCGACCTGCTCGAGCGCTTCGGCCTCACCGACGCCGCCCGCCGCCCGCTGAAGAAGTTCTCCGGCGGGATGCGGCGGCGCCTCGACCTCGCGGCCTCGCTCATCGCCCAGCCCCCGCTCATCTTCCTCGACGAGCCGACGACGGGCCTCGATCCCCGCACCCGCGGGCAGATGTGGGACACGATCCGCGAGCTCGTCGCCGGCGGCTCCACCGTCCTGCTGACCACGCAGTACCTCGACGAGGCCGACCAGCTCGCCGACCGCATCGCGGTGATCGACCACGGCCGCGTCGTTGCAGAGGGCACCTCGGACGAGCTCAAGGCATCGGTGGGGACCGCGAGCCTGCAGCTGCGCGTCTCGGAGACGGCGGACACCGCATCCGCTCTCGAGATCGTCGAGACCGTGCTCGGGGTCCGCGCCACGCTCTCCCCCGAGGCCTCCCGCATCACGGCTCCCATGGCGGATGCGGACCGCGTCACCGACCTGCTCCTGGCCCTGCGCACCGGCGGCGTGCGTCTGGCCGAGATGAGCGTGCAGAAACCCACCCTCGACGAGGTGTTCCTCACCATCACCGGACACGACACCGGTGCGGGCACCGCAGACGAGACCGAGACGAAAGAGATGGTGAGCGCATGACCACCCTCGCACCCCACCGCATCGTGCCCGCGACCGAGCGGACACTGAAGAACCGCACGAGCCTGTCGCAGACGGTGAGCAACACCCTCACGATGGCGTACCGCGGCCTCGTGAAGATCCGGCGCACACCGGAGCAGCTCGTCGATGTGACGCTGCAGCCGATCATCTTCACCCTGATGTTCGCGTACATCTTCGGCGGCGCGATCTCCGGCGACGTGCAGAACTACCTGCCGCTGCTGATCCCCGGGATCCTCGTGCAGACGGTCGTGACCACCTCCGTCGTCACCGGCACACAGCTGCGCGAGGACATGGACAAGGGCGTGTTCGACCGCTTCCGCTCCCTGCCGATCGCCCGCATCGCGCCCCTGTCGGGCGCGTTGCTGGCCGACACTCTGCGCTACACGATCGCCACCACCCTCACCTTCGGGATGGGCTTCGTCATGGGCTACCGGCCCGGCGGCGGCGTGCTCGCCGTCATCGGCGCGGGCCTGCTCGTGATCGTCTCGTCGTGGGCGATGAGCTGGATCTTCGCGTTCTTCGGCGTGATCGCCCGCACCGCGGCCAGCGTGCAGGGCATCTCGATGCTGGCACTGTTCCCGCTGACGTTCCTCTCGAACGCCTTCGTCCCGGTCGACACGCTGCCCGACGTGCTGCGGTGGTTCGCGGAGATCAACCCGATCTCCCACCTCATCACCGCCGTGCGCGACCTCGCGAACTCCGGCGTCGTGGGCGGCGACCTGTTCGTCTCGCTCGCGGGAGCCGCCGTCATCGTGGTGATCTTCGCCCCGCTGACCGTGCGCGCCTACATGCGCAAGGCCTGACTCAGAGCAGCGCCACCAGGTCGGCGAGATCTGCGGGGCCGGATGCGGAAGCGTCCGGCCCCGCATCCGTTCCGATCTTCGCCCGCACGCGCTGCACGACGGGATCCGTCTCGTCGGACCGGCCCCGCAGCACCGCCGCGAGCGCCAGAGCGCGCCGCGCGTCATCGGGGCGGTCAGTCGCGGCGAACAGCTCCGCGGCGGCGAGCGCCGCATCCGCCATGATCGGCTGGTCGCCCGATCCGATCGCGAGCTCGATGCCGACGCGCACCTCGTCGCGCGCCTCGTCGAAGCGGTCCGCAAGCACGAGCGCCTGGGCATGACGCGAGGACATCCACGCGTGGATCTGCGGGGGAATCCCTGGCAGGGATCCGTCCCGCAGCGCGGGCGGCATCGTTTCGAGGATGGCCAGCGCCGCGTCCCCGTCTCCGACGATCACCTCGAAGGTCACCGCCGTGAGGGATGCCTGAAGCACCGCGCGGTCGGATCCGTCACGGCGCGCGGCGTCCTGCATCCCCGCCAGGCGCTCCCGCGCCTCGCGGATGCGGCCGAGCCGCACCAGCAGCACGATGGCGAAGGCCTGCTGTTGCAGCTGATCGGAGACGGAGGTCAGCCCCTCGAGCGCGCTGCTGGCCGCATCGGTGATCTCCAGCGCCTCTTCGAGACGGCCATGCAGCATGAGCCATTCGGAGCGCATCTGACTCGCGAGCGCGATCCCCCACGTGTCGCCCACCTCGCGCAGCAGGCGCAGCGCCTCCTCGCTCTGGCGGTCGAGGCGCTCGATGTCGCCGCCGTTCTGCGCGATGGCCGCCTCGATCGCGGCCACGACGCCACGGGACCACGTCGGTGCGCCCTCGAGGTCGGCAGGGTCCAGGCGGAAGTTCGGCAGCCAGGGCGTCCCGGGACGGCCGTCGCCGATGGCTCGCGCCTGGGCTCTCAGCAGGACGGGCAGGATCAGCGACAGCTCGGACGGATGCGCCGCCGCGGCCTCGGCGATCCGGTCGGCGTCCTCGGCGGTGAAGCCTCCCGAGATCTGTGCGTCGGCGGAGGCGAAGATGAGCTGCACTCCCGTGATCACCACGCCCGCCTCGGAGCCGAGGGTGGCATCGGCGCCGACCAGGTCGAGGGCGGCGCGCAAGGCCTCCAGGCGCTCGCGCATGATCCACGCCCAGATCTGCGCCCGCACGAGCTCGACGGCCGTCTCGCTCATCTGCGTCCGCGCGCCGCTCCAGCGGGTGGCGGCCGCCAGGTTCTCCTCGTTGGCATCGAACCACGCGATCGCGGAACGCACCGCGGGGGTGCGCAGCTCGGCGTCTCGCTCAAGGGCCCGCCGCGCGAGCACCCGCGCCTGCGTATCGCGAGACCGGTCCTCGGAGCCCCGGCGGCGGAGCTGCTCGATCCCGTACTCGCGCACCGTCTCGAGCACGCGGAACCGGCCGCGCGCCCGCTGCACCAGCGAGCGGTCGACGAGCTCGTCGAACACGCTCGCGGGCAGGGCGAAGGCCGCAGCGACCTCGCCCGCATCCGCCGCGTCGATGCCGTCCGGGAACACGGCCAGGGCGAGCAGCCCCTCGCGCTCCGGCTCGCCGAGCAGATCCCAGCTCCAGTCGATGACCGCGCGCAGGGTCTGATGGCGCGCTGCGGCCGAGCGGGGACCGCGGTCGAACAGAGCGAAGCGGTCGGACAGACCCGATTCCAGCTCGTCGATACCGAGGGTGCGCGCCTTCGCGCCGGCCAGCTCCAACGCGAGGGGAAGCCCGTCGAGGTGCCGCGCGATGCGCTCGACGGCGGGGAGTTCCTCCGGGGCGGGCGCCGCTCCGCGAGCGGCCAGGATGCGGGCGGCGAGAAGCGCGGTGGCGTCCGCATCCGGCAGCGGGCCGAGTTCGACGAACGCCTCGCCGGACAGCCCCAGGGGCTCACGGCTCGTCACCAGGACGGTGACGCCCGGCACCGCGAGCACGGTCGCCGCGACCTCGGCCGTCTCCTGCAGCACGTGCTCCGCGTTGTCGAGCACGAGCAGCACGGACCGGCCCGCGAGGGCGGCGAGCACGCTCTCCGCCGCGGGGAGCTCACCCGCGGGATTGTCCGTGAGTCGGATGCTGCGCCCGAGCGCCGTGACCACCGCGCCCCAGACCTCGCCCGGCTGGGCCGGCGCGAGCTCGACGAAGACGGCGGGCGGCCGGTGCCTGGCGGTCTCGAGGGCGAGGGTCGTCTTTCCCGCCCCGCCCGGACCCAGCAGGGTGACGAGTCGGAAGGTCAGCAGCTGAGAGGAGAGGAGGGCGAGCTCCTCGCCCCGACCCACGAGCGGGGTGAGAGCCGCGGGTATCGCGGGCACGGGCTCCGGCGCCTCCTGCGTCGACGGTGCCGCACCCCGGGTCAGCCGCTCCGCGTGCGCGCGGTCTTCGAGGAGGTCTCGCAGTACCCAGTCGAAGCCGTCGGCCAGCCACGGCTCGCCGCGCCACAGGGCGAGCGCCTCGCGGGCGAGGGGTGCGGGGTCCGCGCCGGCGCGTGCCGCCTGCACGAGGTCGGCGAAGCGCACGAGATCGACGTCATCGCGGGCGACGTCGAGCGCGTAGCCGCCGGGGTCCGCGCGAAGGATCCCCTCCGGCAGCGTCCGCCGCATCCGCGACACCAGCGACTGCAGCGACGCGCGCGGATCCTCCGGGGCGTCGCCGGGCCACACGTCCTCTGCGAGGGCGCGGTAGCTGACTGTCGTCCCCGCATCCAGCGCGAGCCGCAGCAGCAGCGCACGCTGACGCGATCCGCGCACCTCGATCGGCGAGCCCGCCGCATCCTCGGCCGCGAAACCGCCGAAGAACTGCAGCCGCATGCTCTCACTGTAGAACGCGCCCGCATCCGACCCCGTCGGGCTCTCGGCCGCGGGAAGAGGAAGGCGGTGCCGAGCGCCCGCCTCGTCCCGGGACAGCGGCGTCAGGCGCGGGTGGTGACGTGCTCGGCGAACAGGCCGGGCCAAGCCATCACGCCGTAGGGGCTGCGGGCGACGATCAGGCGACTGTCGTCGATGAGCTCACGCAGCGTCCGCGCGGTCTTGAGCGGATGCGTGCGGTCACCCGTCCAGGCGAGGATGAGGGTCGGCACCTCGATACGGGCGATGCGCTTCTTGGGCGGAAGGTCGGTGGCCGCCGCCCCGCGCAGCACGATCGGCAGCAGCTCGGCCGGCACGGTGGGACGCGTCTCGGGTGCGTCCGCGAGGGCCGGCGGAACGGGAGCCGTGTTGCCGATCTCGAGCAGGGCGGCGAGCCCTCCGCGCTCGACGAGCTCTGCGTTCGCCCGGTAGACATCGCCCTGCGCCCGGCGCCGCTTGAAGGCGGTGGGCGGCGTGACGAGGGTGAGCGTCGAGAATCGCCGCCTGTCGGAGGCCGCCGCGTGCAGCAGGGTTCCCGTCCCCATCGACGGCCCGACGCCGTGCACCTTCTCACCGGGCGCGACCGCATCCAGCAGCATGAGCAGGTCTTCGGCCAGCGCATCCCAGCCGTAGTCCGATTCGCGCTCCGTGCCGCTCGAGCGTCCGTGACCGCGCGCGTCGTAGCGCAGGATGCGGTGACCGCGCAGCGCCCTGCCGAGATCCAGACCCAGCTGCGCGTCGCGGCTGCGACTCGAGGTGAGTCCGTGCAACTGCACGACGAGGGGCCCCTCGTCGCCGGTGATGTCGTAGTCGAGACTCGCTCCCCGCACACGTAGCGACGGCATCCGCGTCTCCGTTCCCACCCGTCCACTGCCCGCAATCTGCGCCCCTTAGACTACGGCGCCATGCGCCTCACGAATGTCGCCCACCTCCGGCTCCCGACCGGGCGACTGCACAGCTATGACGTCGCGATCGAAGCGACGGACGAGGAGCTGCCCGTCTCGTTCGATCAGGGCCGCCATGTCGGAGAGGGCGATCGTCCGGGATCGTGGATGGCGATCTCGTTCCGGCTCGCAGGCGCCGAGCGCCACGCACTGGGTCGGGCATGGGATGCGGTCGTCGCCCGTCACGGAACCCTCCGCACCGTCTTCCGTGCGGGCGAGCGCGTGAGGCTGTTCGCGGGCGAGCAGACGCCCGGCGTGTGGCGCACCCACGCCACGGACGCAGGCATGACCACGGCGCTGCGGGAGGCGTTCGACTCCGGCTGCCGCCCGCACGCGGCGGGCTCCTTCCTGCTGTGTCTCGTGGAGCCGGATGCGGGCGAGCCGGTCGTCGTCATCGGCAGCGACCACGCCCATGTCGACATGTGGTCCCTCCTGGTGCTGGGCCGCGACCTGGATCGCGCGCTGCGCCGCGTGCAGGCGGGCGAGGACGCGGACCTGGCGCCCGCGCATCCGTTCGCCGAGCACACCGCGCTGCTGGAGGCCATGGGCGACTCGCCCGCCGGCGTCCGCGACGAGTGGGAGCGACTGCTCGCGGCCGGCGGGCAGGCCATGCCGCGCTTCCCGCTTCCGCTGGGCGACATGAGCCGCGCCCACGACGAGGTCGTGGAGGTGCGCGACGTCCTCGATCCCGCACAGGTCGTGGAGCTGACCCGGGTCGCGGACGTACGCGGCGTGCGGCCGACCGCGGTCGCGCTCGCGGCGGTCACGCGCGCCACCCGTCGTGTCGCCGACGCGCCCCTGCGTGCCGTGTTCCCCGTGCACAGCCGCAACGATCCGCGGTGGACGGATGCGGTGGGCTGGTTCATCACGAACTCGGTCATCGAGTGCGAGGACGGCGACCCGGCCGCGTGCGCCGCGGATGTCCGCCGCGCACTGCAGCTCGGCTCGCATCCCCTCGCTCCCGTGTTCGCCCCGCGCGGCGGGATGCCTCGCACTCCGGGCATGTTCGCGCTGTCATGGCTGGACACGCGTCGCCTGCCCGTGGCGGTCGACGACCCGCAGGCATCGTGGATCTCCGCGGTGATCCGCACGAACGGCGTGATGATCTGGTTCGTCATCAACGACACCGGGCTGCATCTGCGCTGCCGCTACCCCGACACCCCCGAGGCGCGTGCCTCTCTCACGCTCTGGCTGGATGCGGTGGAGAGCGAGCTCAAGGCGGCGGCGACCGCATCCGTTCCGGTCGCGGGCTGATCACCCGGCACCAACCTCCCGCACGGAGCGGCGCCGCCCGGATACGGTGGCGACTATGACTGCGCCCGAGAGCACCACGCGCGACACCCGCTTCTTCGGACAGCCCTGGGCACTCGCCCACGTGTTCGGCGTGGAGATGTGGGAGCGGTTCAGCTTCTACGGCATGCAGGGGATCCTGCTGATCTACCTGTACTACTCCGCGACCGAGGGCGGGCTCGGCCTCGACAAGGCCGTCGCGACCGGCATCGTCGGCGCCTACGGAGGCGCCGTGTACCTCTCGACGATCCTCGGCGCGTGGATCGCCGACCGCCTGCTCGGCTCCGAACGCGTGCTGTTCTTCAGCGCGATCGTGATCATGGCAGGGCACATCGCGCTCGCCGTGCTGCCCGGCTTCGCGGGCGTCGGCATCGGCCTCGCGCTCGTGGCCCTCGGCTCCGGCGGACTGAAAGCCAACGCCACATCCGTTGTCGGCACGCTGTACGCCGACGACGATCCCCGCCGCGACGGCGGATTCTCGCTGTTCTATCTGGGCATCAACCTCGGGGCGTTCTTCGGCGCATTGGTGACCGGGCTGCTGCAGTCGGTCGCCGGCTTCCACTGGGGCTTCGGCCTCGCGGCGGTCGGCATGGCCATCGGTCTCGTGCAGTACGCCTTCGGGCGTCGCCAGCTGCCCGCCGAGGCGCGCGCCGTGCCGAATCCGCTGCCGCGCGAGCGGCGCGCGCTGTGGATCGGGATCGCCGCGGCCGGCGTCGCCGTCATCGCGGCGAGCGTGCTGCTCGGCATCGTGCGCGCCGACAACCTGGCCCTCGTCGTCATCGTCGTCACGATCGTGTCCGCGATCGCCTACTTCGCCGTCATTCTGGGCTCTCGGCGGATCGACGCGACCGAACGCTCACGGGTCTACGCGTTCATTCCGCTGTTCGTCGTGAGCGTCGGTTTCTGGTCGCTCTACCAGCAGCAGTTCACGGTGCTGACGATCTACTCCGATGAACGGCTCAACCGCGACCTGTTCGGCTGGGAGATGCCCGTCTCGTGGGTACAGTCGATCAACCCGGTGTTCATCATCCTGCTCTCCGGGGTCTTCGCGGCCCTCTGGACGAAACTCGGCCGGCGGCAGCCGTCGACGCCCGTCAAGTTCGCGATCGGCGCGATCGTCATGGGCCTCGCGTTCTGGCTGTTCCTCATCTGGGCGAACGGCGGGCAGAACACCACACCGCTGCTGGGCGTCATCGGCATCCTGTTCGTGTTCACGGTCGCCGAGCTGTTCATCTCGCCGATCGGTCTCTCGGTGTCGACGAAGCTCGGGCCGACGATCTTCCACACTCAGATGGTCGCGCTGTTCTTTCTGTCGGTGGCGCTGGGCACCGCGATCGCCGGGCAGATGGGCGAGTACTACGACCCCGAGAACGAGGTCGGCTACTTCTCGATCCTCGGGGTCATCGCGATCGCCCTCGGCGTCGCGCTGCTGCTGGCTGTGAAGCCCGTGCTGCGGCTCATGAGAGGTGTGCGCTGAGATTCTCAGGCGCTGCGCAGCCGCAGTGGCGGCGCCGTCGCCGCCACGACATCGTCGATCGAGACACCGGGGGCGAGCTCGATCAGCTCGAGGCCCCGGGGGGTCACATCGATGACGGCGAGATCCGTGATGATTCGATCGACCACACCCCGGCCCGTCAGAGGGAGGCTGCATTCCTCGACGATCTTGGCTGAGCCGTCCTTCGCCGTGTGCTCCATGAGAACGATGACCCGTGCCGCGCCGTGGACGAGATCCATCGCGCCGCCGGGCCCCTTGACCATCTTGCCCGGGATCATCCAGTTCGCCAGGTCTCCCGAGGCAGACACCTGCATGCCTCCCAGGATGGCCGCGTCGACCTTGCCGGAGCGGATCATCCCGAAGCTCATCGCGGAATCGAAGAACGCGGCTCCCGGAAGCACCGTCACCGTCTCCTTGCCTGCGTTGATGAGGTCGGGGTCGAGCTCCTCCTCGGTCGGATAGGGCCCGACTCCGAGGATGCCGTTCTCCGACTGAAGCACCACGGTGATCCCGGCGGGAACGTGGTTCGAGACGAGTGTGGGCAATCCGATGCCGAGGTTCACATAGGCCCCGTCTGTGAGCTCACCCGCCGCCCGCGCAGCCATCTCCTCTCGCGACCAGCCCATCAGCGTCCGCTCCCCCCGCGCACCGTGCGCTTCTCGATCGGTTTGTCGATGCGGTCCCCGACCTCGACGACGCGGTGCACGAAGACGCCGGGCAGGTGGACGTCATCCGGATCGATCCGACCCGGCTCTACGAGTTCCTCGACCTCCGCGATGCATACACGCCCCGCCATGGCCGCCAGCGGATTGAAGTTGCGCGCGGCCGCATGGAACACAAGATTTCCGTGCCGGTCCCCTCGCGAGGCGTGAACCAAGGCGTAATCGGTCACGATGGCCTCCTCCAGGACGTACTCGCGTTCTGTCCCGCCCACGGCGAAGCGCCGCACCTCCTTCGCGACAGACGCCACCGCGACGCCTCCGTCGGGGGCGTACCGCTGCGGCAGCCCGCCTTCCGCCACCTGCGTTCCGACCCCGGTCTGCGTGAAGAACGCGGCGATGCCCGCTCCTCCCGCACGCAGCCTCTCCGCCAGGGTGCCCTGGGGCACCAGCTCGAGCTCGAGCTCCCCGCTGAGGAACTGCCGCTCGAACTCGCGGTTCTCTCCCACGTAGGACGACGTCATCTTCCGGATGCGGCCGGCGCGCAGCAGCACGCCCAAGCCGCCGTCATCGACGCCGCAGTTGTTGGACACCACGCTCAGCGACCGTGTTCCCTGTGCGAGGACCGCCTCGATCAACGCCATCGGATTGCCGGAGAGACCGAATCCGCCAACGGCCAAGCTGGCTCCGTCGGCGATGTCCGCCACGGCGAACGCCGCGGACGCTACGCCCTTGTCGATCACAACGACTCCTTCGCATCAGCTGCCCACGTCGTCCCCGCGTACGCACGTCCCTCACGCTCACCCACGCCGCTGCGACCGTCCGAGATAGGTCGACAAGGCGACAGCGGCGAGCAGCGCGGCGCCGTTGAACACGTTCGATGCCCATCCGCTCGCCCCGGAGAGGGCCAACCCGCTGACCGAAACGGAGACGAAGACCGCGCCGATGATCGTCCCCCAGACATTGAAGAACCCCGGCCGTATCGTCGTGGCACCCAGGAAGACCGCCGCCAGCGCGGGGAACAGAATGAGACCGCCATCGGAGGCGGTGGCGCTGCCGACCCGCGCAAGTTGGAGCACGCCGGCCAGACCTGCGATGGAGCCTGCGACGATGAAACTCCACCAGACGTTCTTGGTGACGGGCAGACCGACGAGCTTCGCGGCCGTGGCGTTCGAGCCGATGGCGTACAGCGAACGACCGAACGGCGTGTGGCTGAAGAAGTACCAGGCGACGAGACCGACGGCCAAGGTGATGTAGAACACGAGCGGCACCCCGAGAAGCCGCGTGGAGCCGAACAGGATGATGGCCGGATCGATCCCGCTGACGAATGTGCGGCCTCCCGTGAACCACGCCATCAGGCCCGCGAGCAGCATCGACATGCCGAGCGTGGTGACGAACGGGCTCATGTGCAACCGGGTGACGAAGTAGCCGTTGACGACGCCAACCAGCACCCCGAGGGCGAGGGAGATGACGATGGCGACGGGCAGCGGGACGCTGTACGCGGACATGAGCCCCGCCGTCATCACCTGGGTCATGGCAGCGTTCGCGCCCAGCGAGAAGTCGAAGTAGCCCGCGACGAGCGGGAAGAGGGCCGCGATCGCGACGAGGGCGACCACCGCCTGACTGCCCAGGATCACGGTGATGTTGTTCAGCGTGGGAAACGATGCCGCCGACAGCGAGAAGAACGAGAAGAAGACGAAGACGAGCACCGTCAGCAGCGGCAGGGCGTACTTCTCGAGCACTCGCAGCGGCGCGGGTGTGCGCACGACGGGCACCGAGACGGTCGCGGTCGTCGGGGTTCGTGTGTCGGTCATGGCTTCTGCTCCATCGGGTCGTCGGGGACGGTCTTCTCACGGAGAACGAGGCTCGTCAGCCCGTCCACGTCGAGGCTTCCCGCGGCGACCTCATCGGAGATCCTTCCGCGGCTGAGAATGAGCACGCGATCGCACAGGGCGTGGATCTCGGCGAGATCGCTGGAGGCGATCAGAACCGCGCAGCCGGACGCAGCGGCACGGCGGATGCTGTCGTAGATGTCGGCGCGGCTCATGACATCGACACCCTGTGTCGGCTCGTCCAGCAGCAGGACTCTCGGTCCGCGCTGCATCCACCGCGCCAGCACGACCTTCTGTTGGTTGCCTCCGCTCATCGACGAGAAGGGCGCCTCCGGCGCCGCCACCTTCACGCCGAACTCCTCGATGAGCGAGCGGGCGTCGTCCCGCTCCGCCGCACGGGACATGAACCCTCGGGTCCACCTTTCGGACAGAGTCGACACCGCGAGGTTCTCAACGACCGACTGGTCCATGAACGACGCCTCCCGCACGCGATCCTCGGGCACCAGCGCGACACTCGACGTCATCGCGTCCCCCACGTGACGCGGCGCATAGTCGGCACCGCGAAGACGCATGGTTCCCGAGGCCGGGCGGTGCACACCGAACAGCATGTTCAGCACGCTCGACCGCCCGGACCCGACGAGCCCCGTGAGGCCGACGATCTCTCCCTCGTGCAGCGTCAGGTCGACGCCGCGAATCGGCCCGCCGCGCAGGTCCGTCACCTGCAGCACGGGTCGGTGCTCGCGATGCTCCGCCTCCCCGGTGGCACGCAGAGCCTGCACGGAGCGACCCGCCATGATCTCGATCAGACGCTCCTCGCTCGGCTGTTCGTCGACGAGCGCGGCGGCGAGGCGCCCATCGCGGTAGACGGTGAAGTCGTCCGATACGGCGAGTACCTCGCGCAGACGGTGGCTGACGATGAGCACCGTCTGCCCCAGATCGGCGCGCCGGCGCACGCGCTCCAAGAGCAGCTCGGACTCCTGGGCGGCGAGTCGGGCGGTCGGCTCGTCGAGGACGAGGATCCGCTCCTGCTCACCGTCCTGGTCCTGCAGCGCCCGAGCGATCGCGACCATGGTCTGGTCGGAGGGGCGCAGCGCGCGCACCGGGGTGCGGGGATCCAGATCCAGCTCGTAGGCGGCGAGGGTCGATGAGACCCGTCGACGCAGTCCACTCCAGTCGATGCCGGGTCCGCGACGTGGATATCCGTCATCCAGCGCGAAGTTCTCCTCGATCGAAAGATCATCGAAGAGCCCGAGATCCTGATGGACGAACCTCAGTCCCACTCCCTGCGCGTCGGAAGGGGTGAATCCCGCGAGGTCGACGCGTCGGCCGAAGACCTCGAGCTCCCCGGCGTCGGCCGCGTAGACACCGGCAAGGATCTTGATCGTCGTGGATTTGCCCGATCCGTTGCCTCCGAGGAGGGCATGCACGCTCCCGCGACGGACGTGGAGCGATACGTCGTTGAGAGCGCGAGTGCCTGCGAAGTCCTTGCTGAGGTGCGTGATCTCGAGAGCCATGCGTTGCGCCGATGGGGCGGGAGTGGAGGGGAACTCCCCCTCCACTCCCGCACCCGGCGCGGCGATGCTCACTTGCCCCACGAGGTCTCGAAGGCCTTCTTCCAGTCCACGGTCCCGTTGAAGGGCCCCGACGCCGGAAGGTTGTGGTCGGCATCCACGATCTGCATGGTCTGGCCGATGTAGGCCGGTTCCTGACCGGCGAGCACCCGCACTGCGGTGTCGACCGAGCCCCACGCCTCCCAGTCCTGCGCGTCGCCGACCGTCGCGGTGATGCCGGGCTGACCGCTGCGGATCATGTCCAGGGCGGGCTCGGAGCCGAACGCGCCCACCGTGACGAGCTTTTCCGCGACGCCTGCCTGATTCAGAGCCGCCGCGAGCCCGTTGACCAGGTAGGCGTCCGTCGGAACGATCAGCGCGTTGGCGTCGGGATTCGCGAGCACGGCGCTGACGATCTTCTGCGCGAAGGAGCCGTCGGCCACCTCGGGGTCGGTCACGTCGACCTGCACGAGAACCTTGCCCCCGCCCAGCGAGTCCAGCTCGGACTCGAAGGAGTCAGTGATCAGCTGCCCCCATCCCTGGGAGGTGAGGTTGACCACCACGGCGTTGACATCGCCGTTGGTCTTCCCATAGACGTAGTCGGCCTGCAACGCGCCGAACGCGCCGAAGATCCCGTAGGGTGTCGGCTGCTCGTCGGCCGGCAGCCAGAGCCGCTCGGCGTCCCACACCGGCGAGTCGCAGTCGTTCTGCCCACCGCCTCCGACGATGACGACGCCGGCGGCCTTGGCCTCCTGGAACGCCGCTGCAGCAGCACTGCAGCTGATGCCGACGGGAACGAGGACGTCGGCGCCGGCAGCGGTCGCCTGTCGGATGGCTGTGGCGAAGCCGTCCGGGCTGAGCTTGCCGTCCACGATGGTGCCGGTCCAGCCGAGCTCCTCCGCTGCCGCGACCATGGCGGCTGCCGGCGCATGGCAGGTGGGCGCTGCCTCACCGCAGGACATGACGTAGAAGTTGACGTCACTCTTAGGCGTGACGGCCTCGAGATCGGCGAGGTCCGAGCCGTAACCGGCGTAGGCGCGGTCGAGGGCGCTCTGCGCGGCGTCGCTCAGAGCCTCGGTGGATGCGGCCGGCGTGGTGTCGCCGGTGGAACATGCGCTGAGCGCGATCGCGAGCGAGACCATGACGGCCCCCATCGCGATCTTCCGTTGTGCTCTCACGGGTATCTCCTGC